>NZ_QAOZ01000017.1:0-152240 GCF_003050885.1 Rhodococcus sp. OK611 | reverse complement strand
ACGCCCGGACCCATTCCGAACCCGGAAGCTAAGCCCTCCAGCGCCGATGGTACTGCACTCGACAGGGTGTGGGAGAGTAGGACACCGCCGAACATCCGTTACCGAAAGGGGACCCAATATACTGGGTCCCCTTTCGTGTTTTTTCTGCATAGCGTGTGTTGTCTGAAAGGAGATGCTGTGTCGGACAACAACGAAGGCCGTCGTTCGTATGGGAGCGGCGGTTCTGACCGCAGTCGGTCGGGGGACAACCGTGGCGCAGGCGCCGGCGGCCCCCGCGGCGGGAGAGGCGATGGCCCCCGCGGCAACACCGGCGGCGGAGCCCGTGGCGGCAGCGGCGGAGGCCGGCCGGAACGGCGCGGCGACGGTCCGCCGAGGCGTCGTGGCGGAGAGGGCAGCTTCGGGCCGCCCCCGCGCGACGGTGGAGCGCACGCCGAGCGACGCGCCCCGCGACCGGAAGAACCGGATCTGCCCGAGGACGTCCAGGCGGGCGAGCTCGACCCGGCCGTTCGTCGGGACCTGCTCAGCCTCGACAAGTCGAACGCCAATGCGGTGGCCCGTCACCTGGTGATGGCAGGCAAGCTGATCGACGACGACCCGCGCCTCGCGCTGGCGCACGCGCGTGCGGCCCGTCAGCGGGCCGGCCGTGTCGCGGTGGTCAGGGAGACCGCGGGCATCACCGCGTATCACGCGGGCGAGTGGGCCGAGGCCCTCTCCGAGCTGCGTGCCGCACGGCGGATGGCAGGCGGACCCGGTCTGCTCGCCGTCATGGCCGACTGTGAACGCGGTCTCGGCCGACCCGAGCGGGCGATCGAGCTCGGGCGCAGCGACGAGGCCAGGACCCTGTCCGGCGACGAGGCGACGGAGCTCCGCATCGTGGTCGCGGGCGCCCGGATGGATCTCGGCCAATTCGATCAGGCCGTGGTAACCCTGCAGACGCCGGAACTCGATGCCGCCAAGGATGGCCCGACCGCGGCCCGCCTGTTCTACGCGTACGCCGACGCCCTGGTGGCGGCCGGCCGCGTCGAGGACGGCCTCAAGTGGTTCCTCAATTCCGCTGCCGCCGATCACGAGGGCGACACGGACGCAGAGGATCGGGTGGCCGAACTCTCCGGCGACCAGTGACGGTGGGGACCCCGCCGTCACTGCGTGACCTGCACGATGTGCTGCTGCTGGACCTCGACGGAACCGTGTACCAGGGCGCACACGCGATTCCCGGGGCCAGGGAGGCGCTCGTCGGCGGGTCCGCACGGCTGTTCTACGTCACGAACAACGCGAGCCGCAGCCCGTTCGCGGTCGCGCAGCACCTGCGTGAGCTCGGCTTTCCCACCTCCGAATCGGAGGTGGTGACGAGTTCGCAGTCCGCCGCGCGGTTGCTGGCGGAGGGCCTCGAGCCGGGTTCGTCGGTCCTGATCATCGGCACCGAGGCGCTCGCCGAGGAGGTTCGTCTGGTCGGGCTCAAGCCTGTCCGGAGGTTCGACGAGAACCCGGTGGCCGTTGTTCAGGGGCATTCCACGGAGACCGGCTGGGCGATCCTCGCGGAGGCCACGCTGGCGATCCGCGCGGGAGCGCTCTGGGTGGCCGCGAATGTCGACACCACGCTGCCCACCGAACGTGGGCTGTGCCCGGGCAACGGCGCGATGGTGGCCGCGGTGCGGGCCGCGACCGGCCGCGAGCCGCTGGTTGCGGGCAAGCCTGCCCGTCCGTTGATGGACGATGCCCTGCGGCGCAGCCGTTCCGAGCGACCGCTGGTGGTGGGTGACCGGATCGACACGGACATCGCGGGCGCGAACGCGGTCGGTGTGGACTCGCTGCTGGTGCTCAGCGGCGTCAGCTCCGTCGCGGACCTGCTGCGCGCGCCCGAGTCGTGCCGGCCCACCTATCTGGCGTCCCGGCTGGCCGAACTCGATCTGCCGGCCGAGCGGTTGAGCGTCCGCCCGCATCCAGGGGTGAGCGTGCGCCGTGAGGGCTCCGATCTGGTCGTGTCCTGCGATGCCGGCTCCGGGCCGGACCGGCTCGACGTCGTTCGAGCGGTGCTGGACGCGGCCTGGGCCGGACCCGAGTTCGACGGTCTCCGGGCCGAGGACCCGGTCGCCGCGGCGGCCGTGGCGGACCTCGTCGGTTGATCCAGGCAGCGACGCCGCGGGCGGGTTTTCGCCGTGTCGCGGTGTGGGCGTGCGGGCCTCGAATCGGCTAGCGTTGGCCCCGATGAGTACGCCAATGCCACGCCCCGGGCAGCACCTTCCCGGACCGCCGACCACCGTCGACCCCGATCGCATCCACGCCGAGGTCGACGGGCTCCTGGCGCGCCTGGACTCGGTCGGGCCCGCGGACGACGATGCGAACGGTCACGGCCGGATCCCGGGACAGGCCCAGATCCTCGAGCAGGCGCACGAGGTCCTGGTGCACGCGCTCGCCACAGTGGACAAGATCTGAGGTGGCTCGGCGCGCACGGGTCGACGCCGAGCTCGTTCGGCGGGGATTGGCCCGATCAAGAGAACACGCTGCCCAGCTGATCGGGGCCGGCCGGGTCCTCATCGCGGGGACCGTCGCGGTCAAGGCGGCGACCGCGGTCGAGGCGGGCACCCCGCTGTTGGTGACCGAGGAGGTCGACGAGGTCTCGTGGGCCTCGCGCGGCGCACACAAGATCCTCGGCGCGCTCGACGCTTTCGAACCCTCCGGGCTCTCCGTCGACGGTAAGCGGTGTCTCGACGCCGGTGCCTCCACCGGCGGATTCACCGATGTCCTGCTCAGTCGCGGCGCCCGCGAGGTGGTCGCCGTCGACGTCGGGTACGGGCAGTTGGTGTGGCGACTGCAGTCCGACGACCGCGTCACCGTCGTGGACCGGACCAACGTGCGTTCGCTGGAGCCCGAGCAGACCGGGGGACCGGTCGAGGTGGTGGTCGCGGACCTGTCGTTCATCTCGCTCAAGCTCGTCCTGCCCGCGTTCGTCCGTTGCACCGCCGACGGCGCCGACCTGGTGCCGATGGTTAAACCGCAGTTCGAGGTCGGCAAGGACCGGGTCGGGTCCGGCGGCGTCGTGCGCGATCCCGCCCTCCGGATCGAGGCCGTCGTCGAGGTGGCCGAGGCCGCGGACGCGCTCGGACTCCGGACCCTGGGAGCGGTGGCCAGCCCCCTGCCCGGCCCGTCGGGCAACGTCGAATACTTCTTGTGGCTGCGGAAGCAGGCCGAACCAGGGGTGGATTCGGTGCGTGAGGTCATCGAGCGAGCGGTACAGGAGGGGCCCCAGTGAACCCGGAACCGGCGACGCCGTCGCCGACCCGCGAGATCCTGGTCGTCGCGCACACCGGCAGGGCCGAGATCACCGCAACCGCGCTGCGGGTGGCCAAGATCTTCGAGAAGGCCGGCATCGGATTGCGGGTGCTGGCGACCGAGGCCGATCGGACGGATCCCACCGCGTCGCACGACCACGATTCCTTCCGCCTGCCCGACCTCGCGTTGCGCGTCGTCGAGCCGGGTCCGACGGCCGCGGTCGGCTGCGAGCTGGTGCTGGTCCTCGGCGGCGACGGCACGTTCCTGCGGGGAGCCGAACTGGCAAGGGCCGCATCGATTCCGGTGCTCGGCATCAATCTCGGCCGGATCGGGTTCCTCGCCGAGACCGAGGCGGAGCATCTCGAGGAGGCCCTCGCGATGGTGGTCCGGCGCGAGTATCGCGTCGAGCACCGGATGACGCTCGACGTGATCGTCCGGGTGGACGACGAGGTCATCGAACGCGGGTGGGCGCTGAACGAGGCCAGCATCGAGAACGTGTCCCGGCTCGGCGTGCTCGAGGTGGTCCTCGAGGTGGACGGTCGCCCCGTCTCGTCGTTCGGCTGCGACGGTGTGCTCGTCGCGACGCCGACCGGTTCGACCGCATATGCGTTCTCCGCGGGCGGTCCCGTGGTGTGGCCGGAACTCGAGGCGTTGCTGGTGATCCCGAGCAATGCGCATGCGTTGTTCGCGCGGCCGCTGGTGACCAGCCCCGAATCGCTGATCGCGGTCGAGACCTTCGCCGGTGGCCACAACGGACTCGTCTTCTGCGACGGCAGCCGCACCATGAACCTCCCGGCAGGCGGCCGGGTGGAGGTGGTCAGGGGCCGGGAGCCGGTGAAGTGGATCCGGCTCGACTCCGCACCGTTCGCGGACCGGATGGTGCGCAAGTTCGAGCTCCCGGTCAAGGGTTGGCGGGGACGAAGGACCGACGGCGAAGGGGGCAACACCAGTGCTCGCTGAAATCCGGATCGACGGTCTCGGTGTCATCTCGAAGGCGGCGGCGCAGTTCCACGAGGGGCTGACGGTCCTCACCGGTGAGACCGGTGCGGGCAAGACGATGGTTGTCACCAGCCTGCACCTGCTCAGCGGTGCCCGCGCCGACGCGGGCCGGGTGCGGCTCGGCGCCGACCGCGCCGTGGTCGAGGGCAGGTTCTCCACCGCTAACGCGTCGGCCAGGGTGGTCGCCGAGGTGGACCGGTTGCTCGAGTCGACCGGCGCCGAGCGGGACGAGGACGGCACGATCATCGCGCTGCGCACCGTCGGCAGCGACGGCCGCTCCCGTGCCCACCTGGGTGGACGGAGCGTGCCCGCAGGGGCCCTCTCCGAGCTGACCGGCCCACTCCTGACGGTGCACGGCCAGAACGATCAGCTCAGGCTGCAGCGCCCCGATCAGCAGCGGCAGGCCCTCGACGAATTCGGCGGCGCCCCCATCGGGTCCCTGCTCGACAAGTACCGGTCCCTGCGCGCGGAGTGGATCGAGGCCCGTGACGAGCTCGCCGAGCGCACCCGCAGCAGCAGGGAGCTGGCGCAGGAGGTCGACCGGCTCGAGTTCGGGCTCAACGAGATCGCCGCGGTGGCCCCCCAGCCCGGCGAGGACCTCTCGATCGTCGCCGACGTCCGGCGCCTGAGCGACCTCGATTCGCTGCGATCGGCGGCGGCCGATGCGCAGGTTTCCATGCTCGGCGGGGCGGCCGAGGCGGATGGCATCGACGGCGGCGCCGACGGCGTGGGCGCGCTGGACCTGCTGGGGGACGCGCGCGCCCGGATCGAGTCCTCCGACGACCCGGCGCTGACGGCGCTCGCCCCACGACTGGCAGAGGCCATCGCGGTCGTCACGGACGTCTCGTCCGATCTGACCGGCTATCTGGCGGACTTGCCGTCGGATCCGGGTGCTCTCGACACCCTGCTGAACCGTCAGGCCGAGCTCAAGACGCTGACCAGGAAGTACGCGGCCGACGTCGACGGGGTGCTGGAGTGGGCCGATCAGGCCCGCGAGCGGTTGTCCAAGATCGACGTCTCCGCCGAGGCGCTGTCGGCGCTGGCGGCCCGGGTGGACGACTGCGCGGCCGCGGTGGCCGTCGCCGCCGCCGCACTGAGCCAGGCCAGGACGAAGTACGCGGTCAAGCTCGGCAAGGCGGTGACCACCGAACTCGGTGGTCTCGCGATGGGCAAGGCCCGGCTGGAGGTCACCGTGCAACCGCTCGTGGCGGGCGCCCAGGACGCCGCGCCGCTGACGGTTGACGGTCGCGAGCTGCACGCCGGGTCCTCGGGGGTCGACGAGGTGGAGTTCCGGCTCGCCGCGCACAGCGGGGCCCAGGCCCTCCCGATCAGCAAGAGCGCCTCGGGCGGCGAGCTGTCGCGGGTGATGCTCGCGCTCGAGGTGGTGCTGGCAGGCGCCGAGGGCAGCGCGACGATGGTGTTCGACGAGGTCGACGCAGGCGTGGGCGGCCGCGCCGCGGTGGAGATCGGCAGGCGCCTGGCGCGGCTGGCACGTACCCACCAGGTCATCGTGGTGACGCACTTGCCACAGGTGGCCGCGTTCGCCGACACCCACCTGGTCGTGGACAAGGTGGACGGCCGCAAGGCCGCCGACAGCGGGGTGCGCACCCTGACCGACGGCGAGCGCGTGGTCGAGCTGGCCCGGATGCTTGCGGGTCTCGACAACACCCAGACGGGTCGGGCGCACGCCGAGGAGTTGCTCGCGACGGCGAAGGCCGCGCGCAGCGAATAGGCGCGGGGTCCAACCCCGATCACCACTGCCTGACGTCGCCCCGTATTGCCTCCTGACAGCTCGGGTCGGCGCGCCTCCGCTGGTCCGGGCCCCGTCGGGGTCATCATCGAGGGCATGAAAATGCCGTCCCTGTTGTCACGAAACACCGAATCGTTGCCGGGGATCAGCGGCATCGCCCGGGTCGACCGAGACACGACGAAGCTGTTGCGTCGCGTCGGCCCAGGCGACATCGTGGTCCTCGACGAACTGGATCTGGACCGGATCACCGCCGACGCGTTGGTGGAGGCCGGGGTGCTCGCGGTCGTCAACGTGTCACCGTCCATTTCCGGCCGCTACCCCAACCTCGGACCAGAAGTCATCGTCGCGAACGGGATCACGCTGATCGATTCCGTCGGCGACGAGGTCTTCAAGAAGGTCAAGGACGGGGCCAAGGTCCGCCTCAACGAGGGCGGCGTCTACGCCGGTGAGCGCAGGCTCGCCAAGGGTGTCGAGCAGAGCGAGGCCGAGATCTCCGACCTCATGATCGAGGCGAAGACCGGACTGGTCGATCACCTGGAGGCCTTCTCCGGCAACACCATCGAGTTCATCAGGACCGAGAGTCCGCTGCTCATCGACGGGGTCGGGGTGCCCGACATCGACGTCGACCTGCAGGACCGGCACGTGGTGGTGGTCGCCGACGGGACCGACCACGTGGCCGATCTGAAGAACCTCAAGCCGTTCATCAAGGAGTACTCGCCGATCCTCATCGGGGTCGGCGCGGGCGCGGACGCGCTGGCCGATGCCGGCTACCGCCCGGATCTGATCGTCGGAGACCCGGAGGACATCAGCAGCGCCACCCTCAAGTCCGGTGCCGAGGTCGTCCTGCCCGCGGACCCGGACGGGCACGCGAAGGGCCTCGAACGGATCCAGGACCTCGGGATCGGGGCGATGACCTTCCCGGCCTCCGGAGCGCCTGCGGATCTGGCCCTGCTGCTCGCGGACCATCACGGCGCCTCGCTGATCGTCACCGTCGGCAGCACCGTCTCGCTGGACGAGTTCTTCGATCGGGGCCGACGGGAGAGCAACCCGGCGGCCTTCATGACCAGGCTCAAGGTCGGACCCAAGCTGGTCGACGCGAAGGCGGTCGCCACGCTCTACCGCAGCCGTGTCTCGGGCGGCGCCATCGCGCTGCTCGTGCTGGCCGCACTGACGGCGGTGATCGTCGCGCTGGTCGTCTCGAACATCGGCGGTGAGGCCCTCGACTGGGCCATCGCGACCTGGAACAGCTTCGCGACGTGGGTGCAGGGACTGTTCGCGTGATCTCTATGCGTCAACACGCTATCTCGATAGCGGCGATCTTCCTGGCGTTGGCAGTCGGGGTGGTGCTCGGTTCGGGCACCCTCTCCGGTGGTCTGTTGTCCGGGCTCCGCGACGACAAGTCGGAGCTGCAGGGCCAGGTCAACGCCTTGCAGGAAACGAACAACCAGCTCGAACAGCAGCTCAACTCCGCGGATGGGTTCGATGCCGCCGTGTCCGGCCGGGTGGTGCACGACGCCCTCGCCCAGCGCACGGTGATCCTGGTGACCTCGCCGGACGCCGACCCGGGCGATCTCGAGGGCGTCACCAGGATGATCGGCGCGGCGGGTGGGACCGTCACCGGCCGGGTCTCGCTGACCGATTCGTTCGTCGACGCCGCCAACGGCGATCAGCTGCGCACCACCATCACCAACGTGATCCCGGCCGGGGTCCAGCTCAGGACCGGAGCGGTCGACCAGGGCAGCCTGGCAGGCGATCTGCTCGGCTCGGTGCTGCTCCTGAACGCCCAGAACGCGCAGCCGCAGAGCACCCCCGAGGAGCTGGCGCTCGCGCTCGAGACGCTCCGCTCCGGCGGCTTCATCGCCTACGACAACGGCACCGTCAAGCCCGCCCAGCTGGCGCTGGTGCTCACCGGTTCCGGCAAGGCCCCGGACGGGTCCGAGGGCGGCAACAGGGGCGCGATCATCGCGCGGTTCGCAGGCGCGATGGACTCCCGCGGCGCGGGCACCGTGCTGGCGGGCAGGCCGGGCGCAGCGGCGGGCAACGGTCCGATCGCCGTGGTCCGGTCCGACACGGCGCTGTCGTCGGGCGTGACCACCGTCGACAACGTGGACAGGGAAGCGGGCCGCATCACCACCGCCCTCGGTCTCCAGGAACAGCTCGCCGGGCAGGCCGGTCGGTACGGCACCGGCCCGAACGCGACGGCGATCACAGTCGGCGCTCCGGTCGGCTGAGGTCACAGCACAATGTCCGGCCCACGGGGCGATGACCAGCGGTTCGCGGCGTGCCATGCGGATAAACCGGCGCGTTGGTGTTACCGTGAAGTCCCGTGGGTCGGCAGGCCCCAGCTCTACCATTAGCCAAGCCCTGCAAGGTCGTCACGGGAGCTCTTTTGCCACTTTCACGCAGTCAATCGCGTACCGCCACCAAGCACATCTTCGTCAGCGGGGGCGTTGCCTCGTCGCTCGGCAAGGGTCTGACGGCGTCGAGCCTCGGGCAGCTGCTCACCGCCCGCGGATTGCGGGTGACCATGCAGAAACTGGACCCGTATCTCAACGTCGATCCGGGCACCATGAACCCGTTCCAGCACGGTGAGGTGTTCGTCACCGAGGACGGCGCGGAGACCGATCTGGACGTCGGGCACTACGAGCGCTTCCTGGACCGGGATCTGTCCGGGATCGCCAATGTCACCACCGGCCAGGTCTATTCGTCGGTCATCGCCAAGGAACGGCGCGGTGAATACCTGGGCGACACGGTCCAGGTGATCCCGCACATCACCGACGAGATCAAGAGCCGGATCCTCGCCATGAGCGGTCCGGACGCCGAGGGCCAGAGCCCGGACGTGGTGATCACCGAGATCGGTGGCACCGTCGGCGACATCGAGTCACAGCCCTTCCTCGAGGCGGCGCGACAGGTCCGCCACGACATCGGCCGGGACAACGTCTTCTTCCTGCACGTCTCGCTGGTGCCGTACCTCGGCCCCTCCGGCGAGCTCAAGACGAAGCCGACCCAGCACTCGGTGGCGGCGCTGCGGAACATCGGTATCCAGCCGGACGCGCTGATCCTGCGCTGCGACCGCGACGTGCCGCAGCCGCTGAAGTCGAAGATCGCGCTGATGTGCGACGTCGACGTCGACGCCTGCATCTCCACGCCCGATGCCCCCTCCATCTACGACATCCCGAAGGTGCTGCACCGCGAGGGCCTCGACGCCTACGTCGTGCGCAAGCTGGGACTGCCCTTCCGGGACGTCGACTGGACCGTCTGGGGCGCGCTGCTCAAGCGCGTGCACGAGCCGCGCGAGTCGGTCCGGATCGCGCTGGTCGGCAAGTACGTCGACCTGCCGGACGCGTACCTCTCGGTGACCGAGGCGCTGCGGGCGGGCGGGTTCGCGCATCGCGCCAAGGTCGAGATCGACTGGGTCCCCTCCGACGCCTGCGAGACCGAGGCGGGGGCGCAGGAGAAGCTCGGCGAGGTCGACGCGGTGCTGATCCCCGGTGGATTCGGCATCCGTGGCATCGAGGGCAAGCTCGGAGCCATCCGGTTCGCCCGTACCCGCGGGATCCCGCTGCTGGGCCTGTGCCTCGGACTGCAGGCCGTGGTCATCGAGGCCGCCCGTTCGGTGGGCCTCGACGACGCGAACTCCGCGGAGTTCGAGCCGGACACCAAGCATCCCGTGATCTCCACGATGGCCGATCAGGAGGAGATCGTCGCGGGTGAGGCCGATCTCGGCGGAACCATGCGCCTCGGTGCCTACCCGGCGGTCCTGGAGAAGGGCTCGGTCGTCGCGCGGGCGTATGGCTCCGAGAACGTCTCCGAGCGCCACCGGCACCGCTACGAGGTCAACAACGCGTACCGGGACCGGATCGCGAAGAGCGGCTTGAAGTTCAGCGGCACCTCGCCGGACGGACACCTCGTCGAGTTCGTCGAGCTGCCCGCGGACAAGCATCCGTTCTTCGTTGCGACGCAGGCGCACCCGGAGCTCAAGAGCCGTCCGACCCGGCCGCACCCGCTGTTCGCTGCCTTCATCGGCGCGGCGCTGAAGTACAAGGCCGCAGAGCGGCTCGAGGTGGACGTGCACCCCGAGGACGCTCTCGGGTCCGCGGAGGACGACGTCGAGTCGGTCGACTCGCCGATCGTGCGCTGACCCGCCGGTACACGATGAGCAGGCCGGGAGAGCACGAGTTCGACACCCTCGACACGCGAACCGTGTACGAGGGCGGCATCATCACGCTGCGGGTCGACCGGGTGGCCATGCCCGGCGGCCGCGCGGCGGACCGCGAGGTGGTGGAGCACTACGGCGCGGTCGCCGTGGTGGCCGTCGACGAGCGGGACCGGCTGATCCTCATCAACCAGTACCGGCACCCGCTGGGCAGACGCGTCTGGGAGCTCCCCGCCGGGCTGCTCGACGAGGCGGACGAGGATCCCGTCGACGCGGCGCGGCGCGAGCTGGCCGAGGAGACGGGCCTCGCCGCCGAGCGGTGGTCGGTGCTGGTGGACGTCGCGGTCTCGCCGGGCTTCACCGACGAGGTGGTGCGGGTGTTCCTCGCGACCGGGCTCACCGACGTGCACCAGCCGACCCCGACCGACGAGGAGGCCGACCTCGAGGTCGATCGCGTCCCGGTCGACGAGGCGGTCGGGCGGGCGCTGTCGGGGGAGATCGTGAACGCGACGGCGCTGTCCGGGATCCTCGCGCTCGCCGCCGCCAGGGCCCGCGATGGCGGTCCGGATGTGGCGGGGCGCCCGGCGGATTCGGACTGGCTCGACCGTCCGGTGGCGATGTCGCGGCGCAGGCAGGACGGCATGAGCGGAGCCCGCGAAGCGAACATCGATGGGGTATAGGAGTGCTCGCCGACCAGGTGGAGACGTACCTCGACCATCTCGCGGTCGAACGCGGGGTGGCGGCGAACACCCTCAGTTCCTATCGGCGTGACCTGATCCGCTACCAGCGGTACCTGGCGGAGCGGGGGATCGACGACCTGGCCACGGTGCGGGAGCGGGAAATCAGCGGCTTCGTCGTCGCGCTGCGCAAGGGCGATCCGGCGGCGGAGCTCCCGCCGCTGGCCCCGAGCTCCACGGCGCGGGCGCTGATCGCGGTCCGCGGGCTGCACAAGTTCGCGACCGCCGAGGGCATCACGGCCGTGGACGTCGCGCGCGAAGTCAAGCCGCACGCGCCCGGCCAGCAGCTGCCGAAGTCGCTGCCGGTGGATCGGGTGCTGGCGTTGCTCGAGGCCACCGGCGGCCCCGACGCGGCCGATCAGCCGCGGGCCCTGCGCGATCGGGCACTGCTCGAGCTCCTCTACTCCACGGGCGCCCGCATCTCGGAGGCGGTCGGACTGGACATCGACGACATCGACGCGGTCGACCGCGCCGTGCTGCTGCGCGGTAAGGGCGGCAAGGAACGGGTGGTGCCGATCGGCAGGCCCGCGATCGCCGCACTGGAGGCGTACCTGGTGCGCGGGCGTGCGGCGCACGCGGTGCGCGGCGGACCCGCGGTCTTCCTGAACATCCGCGGCGGGCGACTGTCCCGGCAGAGCGCGTGGCAGGTGCTGCGCAGCGCGGCCGATCGGATCGGGATCGCCGAAGGGGTGTCCCCACACACGCTGCGGCACTCGTTCGCGACCCACCTGCTCGACGGCGGCGCCGACATCCGGGTCGTGCAGGAGCTGCTCGGGCACGCATCGGTGACGACGACGCAGATCTACACCCTCGTGACCGTGGGGGCGCTGCGCGAGGTCTGGGCCGGCGCGCATCCGCGGGCGTTGTGAAGGGGGAGGGAATGGATACGGTCCGATTCTTCGAGCTGGTGACGGAATGGTTCGAGGTCCTCGGCGTCCTGTCGATGGTGGTGGGTTTCGCCTTTGCGTTCGTGCTCGCCGCGCGCACGTGGAAGCGGACCGGCGACGGCGCTCATGCGTTCAAGAGCCTGCGGGAGTCGCTGGGCGGAGCGATCCTGCTCGGGCTGGAGTTGCTCGTCGCGGCGGACATCGTCAAGACAGTCACCTCCGTGCCCTCGTTGACCGATGTCGCCGTGCTCGGGATGATCGTGCTGATCCGGACCGTCCTCAGCCTGTCGATCGAGATCGAGATCGACGGGGTGGCGCCGTGGCGGCGGGCCCTCGTCACCGGCCCGCAGGTGCTGGCCCGCGCAACGCGCCGATCCGCGTCGGGGGAGCCCGGCGCGACCGAGGAGGCGCCGTAGTGGCGATCGTCGACATCACCAGCGAGATCGTGATCGCGCGGCCGCGGCACGATGTCGCCGTGTACGCGTCAGACCCCGACGCGGCAACCTCCTGGTAGACACCAGAATTGGTGCTGCGCAACCGCGGTGAGCCGTCGGGCTTCGGCGCGATCGCGGCCCCGGTCATGGCCGCGGCGATGCGCCGGGCCAACTCGAAGGACCTGGCTCGCCTCAAGAGCATCCTCGAGGACACGGGCGACGGCGAGTGAGCCGTGCCGCGATCGCCATCGCTCATCGTTCCTGCTCAGGGCCGCGCACGAGCGATCCCATCGCCGCGCCCCGCGTGTCCGTTGACCGATCGCCACCCGCCAGGCGGTAGCGTTTGTGCATCAGGGACGACAGACAGGGGAGTAGCAGACCGTGGTGACACCGCAGCCGCCAGCGGCGGAGTCTGAGCGTCAGGGTGCCTACTTCTACACCCGGAAGCCGGAACCGCCTACCCGTCCACAAACCGACCGCGCCGAGGGAAACGGTGCCGCACCAGCCGAGCCTGCGCTCGGTCCGACCGGCCGACCGCTTCGCGAGGTACCCGATCCCACGCCGGTGACCGATCACGGTCCCGCCCAGATCATCGCGATGTGCAACCAGAAGGGCGGCGTCGGCAAGACGACGTCCACGATCAACCTGGGCGCAGCCCTGGCCGAGTACGGCCGACGCGTACTGCTCGTCGATCTCGACCCGCAGGGCGCGCTGTCCGCAGGCCTCGGCGTCGCACACCACGATCTCGAACTGACGGTGCACAACCTGCTCGTCGAGCCGCGGGTCTCGATCGACGAGGTGCTGATGCGCACCCGGGTCGAGAACCTGGACCTGCTGCCCAGCAACATCGACCTGTCCGCCGCCGAGATCCAGCTGGTCACCGAGGTGGGCCGCGAGCAGACGCTCGGACGGGTGCTGTACCCGGTGCTCGACCGCTACGACTACATCCTCATCGACTGCCAGCCCTCGCTCGGGCTGCTCACGGTCAACGCGCTGGCCTGCGCCGAGGGCGTGATCATCCCGATGGAGTGCGAATACTTCAGCCTCCGCGGGCTGGCCCTGCTCAACGACACGGTGGAGAAGGTGCACGAGCGCCTGAACCCCAAGCTGTCGCTGTCAGGGATCGTGGTGACGATGTTCGACGCCAGGACCCTGCATGCCCGGGAGGTCATGGCCAGGCTCGTCGAGGTGTTCGGCGATCTGGTCTACGACACGGTGGTGAACCGGACGGTGCGATTCCCCGAGACCAGCGTCGCGGGCGAACCCATCACCACCTGGGCACCGAAGTCGGGCGGTGCGGAGTCGTATCGGGCGCTTGCCCGCGAGGTGATCCACCGGTCCGGACGGTAGATGGACACCGACGAGGCCGAGCGAGTGGCCGAGGTTCCGCAAGCGGAACCAGTCGCCGAGGGGACGGCGGACGACACACCGATCGAGGAACTGCCGTCGACCGCGCAGGAGACCGCGGTCGAACCGGGCTTCCGGCTGAAGCTCCGCAACTTCGAGGGGCCGTTCGACCTGCTCTTGACGCTGATCAGCCAGCGCAAGCTCGACGTCACCGAGGTGGCGCTGCACCAGGTCACCGATGAGTTCATCGCGTACACCAGGTCCCTGGGCACCGAGATGAGCCTCGACCAGACGACCGAGTTCCTCGTGGTCGCCGCCACCCTGCTCGACCTCAAGGCTGCCCGGCTGTTGCCCTCCGGCGACGTCGAGGACGCCGAGGACCTGGCGTTGCTGGAGGCCAGGGACCTGCTGTTCGCGCGGCTCCTGCAGTACAAGGCGTACAAGCAGGTCGCGATGCTGTTCGCCGAGCTGGAGTCGGCGGCGCTGCGACGGTATCCGCGTTCGGTGTCGCTGGAGGATCAGTTCGCCGGGCTGCTGCCCGAGGTCCTGCTCGGCGTCGACCCCCGGCGGTTCGCGGAGGTCGCGGCCACCGTCTTCGCGCCGCGGCCGGTGCCGACCGTGGGTCTCGATCACCTGCACGTCCCGACGGTCTCGGTGCCCGAGCAGGCCTCGATGGTGCTCGACCTGCTCAAGCAGCGCGGCAAGGGGAACTGGGCAACGTTCGGCGACCTCGTCGCCGGTTGCGACCTGACCGTGCAGATCGTGGCAAGATTTCTGGCGTTGCTCGAGCTCTACCGCGAGCGGGCGGTCGCGTTCGAGCAGCCGGAGCCGCTCGGTGAACTGCTGGTCAGCTGGACCGGTGACGTCGACGCGGATGGGCAGACGCTGGTGAGTGCGGAGGATTACGGATGAGCGAGCTCGATCAGGCGCCCAGGCTCGACGACGACGGCGATCTCGACCAGGACGACCGGCTCGAGGACGACGAGCTGGAGTCGGCGCTGGAGTCATTGCTGCTGGTCGTGGACTCGCCCGCGAGCAACGAGGCGCTCGCGTCCGCGCTCGACGACTCCGCCGACCGGGTCGACGCTACGCTGCGCCGGATGTCCGCGGCACTGACCGAGCGGCGCAGCGGGATCGACCTCAGGTACGCCGGAGACGGCTGGCGTTTCTACACCAGAAACGAGTACGCGCCGTACGTCGAGCGGCTGCTTCTCGACGGCGCTAGGTCGAAGCTCACACGCGCGGCTTTGGAAACCTTGGCAGTTATTGCGTACCGTCAACCTTTGACCCGTGCTCGGGTGAGTGCGGTTCGTGGCGTCAATGTGGACGGCGTCATGCGAACCCTGCTCGCCCGCGGATTGATCTCGGAGGCCGGTGTGGACTCCGAGACCAAGGCGACGACGTACTCGACGACGGAGCTTTTCCTCGAGCGGCTCGGCCTCGCCTCTCTGGCGGACCTGCCCGCGTTGGCGCCGCTGCTGCCCGACGTCGACATCATCGACGACATCAGTGACGACATGGAGTCAGACCCCCGGTTCACCAAATTGGGAGCCGGCAGGGCGGGATCCGAACCCGATTTGGTTCCCGGCTTAGATAGTGAAGAGTGACAGGACACCCAAGTGAACAATTCCGCTCGCCGTGATGGCACACCGGACCGGGGCAGGAGTAATCCCGCCCACAAGAGCTCGAGCCGCAAGGACTCGCCCCAGAAGGGGTCGGGGTCGAGAGGCTCGGCACCCCGCGATTCCGCCCGTGGCGGCGAATCCCGCGGCTCCTACGATCGCACCGAGCGCGGCGGAGCCCCCCGCGGCTCCTATGGTCGCACCGAACGCGGAGCGACCCCCCGGAGCGGCGAATCCCGCGGCTCGCAGGACCGCTCCCAGCGTGGCGGCGCACCTCGTGGCGCTCAGGATCGCACCGAGCGTGGCGCGGCACCTCGCAGCGGCGCACCTCGTGGCGCCCAGGATCGCACCGAGCGTGGCGCGGCACCTCGCAGCGGCGGCTACCCCCGCGGCGGCGTGCAACGGCCGGACCTGTCCAAGCGTGGCAAGCCCAAGGCCGCGAAGCCGCAGCGCGCACAGTCCGTCGCGCCGACCATCAGCAACGCCAAGCCGGCCCGCCACCAGTACACGGAGGGCGCCGGTCCCGCGAAGCTGCCCGCAGGCGAGGGCATGCGCCTGCAGAAGGTGCTCGCCCAGGCGGGTGTCGCCTCGCGCCGCGCCGCCGAGGAGCTGATCGAGCAGGGACGCGTCGAGGTCGACGGCCGCATCGTCGTCGAACAGGGCCTGCGGGTGGACCCCGAGAACGCCGTGGTCCGGGTCGACGGCATTCGTGTCGTCGTCAAGAAGGACCTGGTACACATCGCGCTGAACAAGCCGCGCGGTTGGCAGTCGACGATGTCCGATGACCTGGGCCGACCCTGCGTCGGCGACATCGTCTCCGAGCGGGTCTCCGCAGGACAGCGACTGTTCCACGTCGGCAGGCTCGATGCGGACACCGAGGGACTGTTGCTGCTGACCAACGACGGCGACCTCGCGCACCGGCTGATGCACCCCTCGTTCGAGGTGTCCAAGACCTACCTCGCGACCGTGTCCGGTGTGGTCGATCGCAACCTCGGCAAGACGCTCAAGGCCGGAGTCGAGCTCGAGGACGGCCCGGCGAAGGTCGACTCGTTCGCCCTGCTCGATGTCAATCAGGGCAAGTCCCTGGTCAAGGTCGTGCTGCACGAGGGTCGCAAGCACATCGTGCGTCGGCTGCTCGAGGCCGTCGGCCATCCGGTTGTCCGGCTGGTGCGCACCGACATCGGTCCGGTCACGCTCGGCGAGCAGCGGCCGGGCACCCTCCGGGTCATCGGGCCCGGCGAGGTCGGCGCGCTGTACAAGGCGGTCGGACTGTGAGCGCTGCGAGCGAAGCGACGGGGGATGTGAACGAGCCAGATCGCCTAGTGGTGGCGATGGACGGGCCGTCGGGTACCGGGAAGTCGACCGTTGCCAGGCGGCTCGCGACCGGACTCGCGGCGCAGTACCTCGACACCGGTGCCATGTACCGGATCGCGACGCTGCACGTGCTGCGCTCCGGGGTGGACCCGAGCGATCCGGCGGCGGTGGCCGCGGCCACGAAGGCACTCGAGCTGACCATCGGCACCGATCCGTCCTCGGACCGGGTGCTGCTCGCCGGTGAGGACGTCACCGACGAGATCCGCGGCGGCGCGGTCACCCAGGCCGTATCCGCGGTCTCGGCGGTGCCCGAGGTGCGCACGATCCTGGTCGACAAGCAGCGTGAGTTCATCGCGCGCACGGAACGGATCGTGGTCGAGGGTCGCGACATCGGCACCGTCGTGATGCCCGATGCGGACGTGAAGGTGTACCTGACCGCCTCCGCCGCGGCCAGGGCGCAGCGTCGGAACACGCAGAACATCGCCGAGGGTCGTGGCGATGACTACAGGGCGGTGCTCGCCGACGTCGAGCGCCGCGATCATCTGGACTCCACCCGAGCGGTGTCCCCGCTCCGGCCCGCCGATGACTCGGTGATCGTGGACACCAGCGAACTCGGAATCGATGACGTGATCGGCAGGTTGCTGCTGGTGGTACGTGACAGAACTGGAGCAGTGCAGTGACCGACAGCTTTGACATCGGCGGCCCGATCGCCGGCGACGGCACCTGGAGCGAGGAATCCGACTGGGAGCTCGTCGATTTCGAGGACGGCGAGGACGGTGAGGGTCACGTCGCCGTCCCGACCCTCGCCATCGTGGGTCGTCCGAACGTTGGCAAGTCCACGCTCGTGAACCGCATCATCGGCCGCCGCGAGGCCGTCGTGCAGGACATTCCCGGGGTCACCCGGGACCGCGTCTCCTACGAGGCGAACTGGGCCGGACGCCGATTCATGGTGCAGGACACCGGCGGCTGGGAGCCCGACGCCAAGGGGCTGCAGCAGTCCGTGGCCCGTCAGGCGGAACTCGCCATGCAGACCGCAGACGCGATCGTGCTCGTGGTGGATGCGGTCGTCGGTGCGACCGCGACGGATGAGGCCGTGGCCAAGGTGCTGCGGCGCTCGAAGACGCCGGTCCTGTTGGTGGCCAACAAGGTCGACGACGAGCGGACCGAGTCCGAGGTCGCGGCGCTGTGGTCGCTCGGCCTCGGCCAGCCCTACTCGGTGAGCTCGATCCACGGCCGCGGCACGGGCGACCTGCTCGACGAGGTCCTCAAGGCACTGCCGGAGACGCCTCGGGAGGGCACCGGCGGCCAGGGACCGCGACGCGTGTCGTTGGTCGGCAAGCCGAACGTCGGCAAGTCCAGCCTGATCAACAAGCTCTCCGGCTCGGAGCGGTCCGTCGTGCACGACGTCGCGGGCACCACCGTCGACCCGGTGGACTCACTGGTCGAGCTCGGCGGCAAGGTGTGGCGCTTCGTGGACACCGCGGGCCTGCGTAAGAAGGTCAGCCACGCGAGCGGCCACGAGTTCTACGCATCCCTGCGCACCAAGGGTGCGATCGAGGCCTCGGAGGTGTCGATCCTGCTGATCGACGCGTCGCAGCCGATCACCGAGCAGGACCTGCGGGTGCTGAGCATGGTGGCGGACGCAGGCCGGGCGCTGGTACTGGCGTTCAACAAGTGGGACCTCGTCGACGAGGACCGCCGGTACATGCTCGAGAAGGAGATCGACCGCGACTTGGTCCGGGTGCCGTGGGCGCAGCGGGTGAACATCTCCGCGCACACCGGACGGGCCGTGCAGAAGCTCGTTCCCGCGCTGGAGACCGCGCTCGATTCCTGGGACAAGCGGATCCCGACTGGCCGGTTGAACACCTGGCTCAAGGAGGTCGTGGCCGCGACGCCGCCGCCGATGCGCGGTGGTCGCCTGCCCAGGATCATGTTCGCCACCCAGGCAGGCACCCGTCCGCCGACGTTCGTGCTCTTCACCACCGGCTTCCTGGAGGCCGGCTACCGCCGGTTCCTCGAGCGCCGGCTGCGTGAGGAGTTCAACTTCGACGGCAGCCCCGTGCGCATCTCGGTGCGCGTGCGCGAGAAGCGCGATCGCGGCAAGCGCTGACGCCTGCCGAGACCGGCCCGAACACTGGCAAGTCCCCGAAACCGGGGGCTTGCCAGTGTCGTTCGTGGCGTGCACTCCGATGGAGGAAACCCGCCACGAGCAGCCGATTCGCTCAGTCGACTGTCACTGATGTAATCTCATCGAGCGCCCGCAAGGGAGTGGACGGGCTGTGGCGCAGCTTGGTAGCGCACTTGACTGGGGGTCAAGTGGTCGCAGGTTCAAATCCTGTCAGCCCGACAGAAGAAGGCGGCTCCGGAGTAATCCGGGGCCGCCTTTCTCGTTCCCGCGGCGGGCTAGGGTCGACGGATGGACGCCGACCGGGAGCCGATCCTCACTCGTGACACCTGCGCCGCCGCGCTCGCGTCGTTCGAGGCGCGCACCGCCGAACGCGCCGGGCACCGCTGCGCGGCGGTTGCGCTGGCGGTGGTCACCACAGACGGGGTGCCCTCGCTGCTGCTCACCGTTCGGCCCAGCACCATGCGGGCACATCCCGGTCAGTTCGCGCTGCCCGGCGGTGGCATCGACCCGGGGGAGTCGCCGGGGGAGGCGGCACTACGCGAGCTGGCGGAGGAACTCGGCGTGCAGGCACCGCCGTCCGCGGTGCTCGGTCATCTCGACGATCTCGTGACCAGGTCCGGCTACGTCATCACCCCGGTGGTGGTCTGGGTGGGTGAGCTCGACGAACCGATTCGGCCGAATGCCGACGAGGTGGAGTACGTCTTCCAGGTGAGCCTGGCCGAGCTCGATCACGAACCGCAGTTCCTGTCGCTCGAGGGGGCCGCGGCGCCGCTGATCGAATGGCCGTTCCGGGGCGCGCGGATCTTCGCGCCGACCGCGGCGATCATCTACCAGTTCCGCGAGGTGGTCCTGCACGGGCGGCCGACCCGGGTCGACGATCTCGGGCAGCCGGACTTCGCCTCCCGGTAGGTCGTCCCGCGCCGGAGAAGCCGCCTGAAGCCACTGCGGGCGGGCCGGGTGACGTCTACCGTGGCCGCCATGGGAATCCTGCTCTCGGCCCTGCGCAGCCTCGACCGGACCGGAATCGATCCCGTGGCATGGCACCCGCCGACCCCGCCGCCGCTCACGGGTCCGTTCGCTCGCAGCACCGAGCTCGATGGTGCGGAGCGCTGGGCGATGCCGGGGAGCAAGGGACCCGAGGACGTCGCGGTCGATCACCAGGGGCGGCTTGTCACCGGCACCGATGACGGCAAGGTCTGGCGTTTCGACGAAGCCGGCCGCGCGTCCCTGATCGCCGACACTGGCGGCCGACCCCTCGGTGTCGAGATCCTCGACGACGGCAGGTACCTGATCTGCGACTGCGAGCGCGGGGTGCTGCGCGTCGACGAGGCCGGTCGGATCGAGACCCTCACCGACACCGCGCTCGGGCGACCTCTGTTGGCGTGCAACAACTCCGCCGTCGGGCGGGACGGCACCATCTACTTCACCGATTCGTCGGCGAAGTTCTCCGTGGCCGAGCATCGCACCGACGTGCTCGAGCACGGCGGCACCGGCCGGCTGATCCGGTTCGACCCGGCGACAGGGGAGACCGACCTCTTGGCGGACGGGCTGCAGTTCGCCAACGGGGTCGGACTGGCCGCGGACGAGTCCTTCGTGGTGGTTGCCGAGACCGGGGCCTATCAGATCCGCCGGGTCGAGCTCGCGGGCCCCGACACGGGACGGGTGTCGATCTGGGCCGAGAACCTGCCCGGCCTCCCCGACAACGTGACCTCGCAGACGCCCGGCGGGGTCTTCTGGGTGGCGCTGTACAGCCCCAGGATGCGCCTGCTTGACCTGTTGGCCCCGCACCCGGCGCTCCGGGTCGTCGCGGCGAACCTGCCGCAGTGGGCGCAGCCAGAACCCGACCAGCGTGGCTGGGTGCTCGGGCTCGACGCCTCGGGTGCCGTCGTGCACAGCTTGCAGGGCGGCGCGGACAGTTACGCGCCGATCACCGGTGTCCGCGAGGCCGATGGCTGGCTCTACCTGGGCAGCCTGACCGCCGATACGGTCGCCCGCGTCCCGGCGCCCCCGTCCGCCATGTGAAAAGCTGTTCGAGGCAGTTGGCGGACGAGGTACACGGGGGACGAATGGGCAGCGGAGACCGGCCACGCGAGGTGGCGGACGTCGCGACCGCGCCGATCATGTCCGACCGGATCGTCACCGTGCCGAACATTCTCAGCGTGGTCCGGCTCGTCGGTGTCCCGTTGTTCGTCTATCTGCTGCTCGGCCCGCATGCCGACGGGTGGGCGCTCGCGATCCTGATGCTGAGCGGGTTCACCGACTGGGCCGACGGCAAGCTCGCGCGCCTGTTGAACCAGAGTTCGCGGCTGGGCGCGCTGCTCGACCCGCTGGTGGACCGGTTGTACGTGGTCTCCACCCTCGTCGCGTTCGCGATCCGCGGGATCATCCCGTGGTGGGTGGCCGCGGTGCTGATCGGTCGGGACCTGATCCTCGCGCTCACCCTGCCGATCTACCGCAGGCGCGGTCTGCCGCCGCCCGCGGTGCTCTACCTCGGCAAGGCCGCGACCTTCGCGCTGATGTTCGCGCTGCCGCTGGTACTCGCCGCGCAGGGTGACTGGGCGATTGCGCCGATCGCCCGGGCCTGGGGGTATGCGCTCCTGGTCTGGGGGACCGGGCTCTATGTGTGGACCGGGATCCTGTACCTGCTCGCCGCGCGCAACATCGCGCGGGAGGTCCCGCGAACGGACCGGGCGCGGTGACCGACGGCGAGGTCCGCCGCAATCCGGTGCCCTCGCTGCTCCGGTCCCTGATGAACGACCATCTCGACCCCGGCTACGCCGCGGCGGCGGAAGACCGGGCGAGGGGGCATTCCCTGCACCGCCCGCTGCATTCCGGGAGCTGGCTCGTCGCCGGGGGCATCGTCCTCGGACTGGTCTTCGGGATCGCCTACGCGCAGGCGGACGATCGGGAGCCCGGCACCGACCAGGTGCGCAGCGAGATCCTGGCCAAGGTCCACGCCGCGGAGGAACGCGGTGGCGGCCTCGCAGGCACAAGGGACGAGCTGGCGGCGCAGACCGAGGCGCTGCGCTCCAGGGTGCTGGCCGGCGACGCCGAGGGTTCCGACGTACTGGCACGGCTCGCCACGATGGAACAGGCCGCCGGGCTGGACGCGGTGCACGGCGCGGGGCTCACCGTCACGCTGACCGACCCGGCCGCCCGTCCGGACCTGTCCGACCGCGGCAGGCCAGGCGCAGGCCCCGCCAAGGCGGTGGTCCTCGACCGGGACATCCAGTCGGTGGTGAACGCGTTGTGGTCGAGCGGAGCCGAGGCCGTCGCGGTCGGAGAGGTCCGCATCGGCCCCTCGGCCACCATCCGTCAGGCGGGCGGGGCGATGCTCGTCGACAATCAGCCGGTGTTCTCGCCGTACGCGATCTCGGCGATCGGGCCTGCGGACCGGTTGCAGACCGGGTTCGTGGTGAGCGACGCGTACCTGCGGATGTCGGGCGTCGCGCAGCTGTACGGGGTGGGCTTCACCGTCGCCGAAGAAGAAGATGTCAGCCTCCCGGCCGCGAATGCCAGGGAGATCAGAACCGCACACGAGGTGGGTGGCCAGTGAAGCCGGTCAAGGCAGTCAAGAACGGATACGCCGTCTACGGGGTGCTCGCGCTCATCGCGGGGATCGTCGCGGGCGTGGTGTTCCGTCCGCAGGTCCCGGACGCGATCCAGCCGTATCTGCCGATCGCCGTCGTCGCGGCGCTGGACGCCGTGTTCGGCGGGCTGCGCGCCTACCTGGATGAGATCTTCGACGCCAAGGTCTTCGTCGTGTCCTTCGTGTTCAACGTGCTCGTCGCGGCGCTGATCGTGTGGCTCGGTGACCAGTTGGGGGTGGGCACGCAGCTCTCGACCGCGATCGTGGTGGTGCTGGGCATCCGCATCTTCGGTAACGCCGCCGCGCTGCGGCGTCGGCTGTTCGGGGCGTGATCACCGGTGAACGGGCATGAGGGCAAGCACGAATGGCATACCGAGTTGTCCGCCTCGGCGCGCCGCTCCAGGGTCGTCTTCGGGCTGCTGGCGGTGTTGCTGTTGGCCGCGCTCGGGGTCGCCATCGCCACCCAGGTGCGGAACACCGGATCGGGCGACACCCTGGACTCGGCGCGTCCGGCTGACCTGCTGGTGCTCCTCGACAACCTCGGCCAGCGAGAGGCTTCGTTGCGACAGGAGATCGCCGGACTCGAGGAGACCCTCGCCACGCTCCAGCGCAGCGGCGGCGGCTCCCAGGCCGCGTTGGACGAGGCCAGGGCGCGCCTGACCGCGCTGTCGATCCAGGTGGGAGCCGTGCCCGCGGCAGGCCCCGGGGTGGTGCTGACGGTCGCGGACCCGGGCACGAATGTCGGCTCCGAGGTGATGCTGGACCTCATTCAGGAGTTGCGGGCGGCGGGCGCCGAGGCGATCTCCATACGTGGTGAGGGGGGTGAGCCGGTCCGGATCGGTGTCGACTCCTGGGTCACCGGTTCTCCCGGTCAGATCAAGGTCGACGGCATCGACCTGGAGGCGCCGTACGAGGTGCTCGCGATCGGCGACCCGCCGACCCTGGCGGCCGCTCTGAACATTCCCGGCGGGGTGATCGACACCGTCGCCCGCAGCGGTGGACGGCTGGCCGTCGAGCAATCTCAGCAGGTCACGATCACCGCCTTGCGGGAGACGAAGCCTCGTCAATACGCTCAGCCAGGAAACTGAATCCGGTACCGCGCGGTATTCTCGCGCGCCGGTGCGATCGAAAGGACTTCTCACCTTGAGCGAAACCAACATCCCGGCCGAATTGCGCTACACCGCGGAGCACGAATGGGTGCAGCGGACCGGGCCGACGACCGTGCGGATCGGGATCACCGATTTCGCGCAGTCGCAGCTCGGTGACGTCGTCTTCGTCCAGCTGCCCGCGGTCGACGAGGCCGTGGTCGCGGGCGAGTCGCTCGGTGAGGTCGAGTCGACGAAGAGTGTGTCGGACATCTACGCTCCGTTGAACGCGAAAGTCATTGCGGCCAACGCGGATTTGGAGTCCAGCCCCGAGCTGGTCAACTCTGAGCCGTACGGAAACGGCTGGCTGGTCGATCTCGAGGTGGCCGACGAGGCCACGCTGGACGCCGCGCTGGGCGAGATGCTGGACGCGTCGGGCTACCAGGCCATCGCGGGCGGCTAGGACACGCGTGGATCGACCTGCGAGTGCCCACGTGAGAGGCATTCGCAGGGTACGGTCGATAGGGAGCGCAACCGCCTTGTCGGGGCGTAGGTCCGTATCGGAATGTGATTGTGTCGAGAAGATTTGTCCGGGAGGGTTCCCGGACCGATCGGACTTCAGGAGGAGAAACGGTGAGCGAGAACGACAGCGACGCGGTTTTTGGAGAATCGCCGGCTGAGACAACGTCGGTTTTCCGGGCGGATTTCCTCAACGAGTTGGACAGCACGACCGCTGCTCCGCAGGCAGCTGAGCAGGTCTCCGGAGTGGAGGGCCTGCCCGCCGGTTCGGCGCTCCTCGTCGTCAAGCGTGGCCCGAACGCGGGCTCCCGATTCCTGCTCGACCAGCCCACCACCTCGGCGGGCCGCCACCCGGACAGCGACATCTTCCTCGACGACGTCACGGTCAGCCGTCGGCACGCCGAGTTCCGCCAGGATCAGAACGAGTTCCAGGTGGTCGACGTCGGCAGCCTCAACGGCACCTACGTCAACCGTGAGCCGGTGGACTCGGCAACCCTCGTCAACGGTGACGAGGTGCAGATCGGCAAGTTCCGACTCGTGTACCTCACCGGCCCCCGCGGCGCCGGTAGTTCCGCTGCGGGTGCAGGTAGCTGATGACGGCGGTCGGGCAGCGGACCGAGGGCGGGATGTCGATCGGCTCCGTCCTGGATCGGCTACGTCCCGATTTCCCCGACATCACCATCTCGAAGATTCGATTCCTCGAGGCGGAGGGGCTGATAAGTCCGGAGCGGACTCCGTCGGGTTACCGACGGTTCTCGCTGGCCGACTGTGAGCGGTTGCGGTTCGTGCTCACCGCGCAGCGCGATCAGTACCTGCCGCTGAAGGTGATCAAGGAACAGCTCGAGGCGATCGACAGCGGCGTCGCGGTGGTCGGGTCGACGGAGTCGGCCCCGCGACGGCCGCGGGCCCTGTCCATCGCGCCCGGCGCGGTCTCGCCCGAGGAGTTCCGGGCCAATCGCGAGGTCCGCATCAGCCGCACCGACCTGATCGCGCGGTCCGGCGCGGACGAGGCGTTCCTGTCGGAACTGTTGCGCAGCGGGCTGATCGTGCCGGGCGTCGCGGGCTTTTTCGACGAGGACGCGGTCACCCTGGCACGGGCGGCAAAGGCGATGTCCGAGTTCGGACTCGAGGTGCGGCACCTGCGCGCGTTCAAGCTCGCGGCGGACCGGGAGGCCGGTTTGGTCGCCCAGATCGCCGGTCCCGTCGCGAAGGGCAGGGACGCGGGTGCGCGTGATCGCGCCGAGGAGATGGTGCGTGAACTCGCCGCGCTGTCGCTCACTCTGCACACCTGTCTGGTCAAGGCGGCCGTGCGCGGCGCGCTCGACCGCTGACGATCGCCCGGCCGGAGTGGTCGCGACCTGCACCTGTTCGGCGAGAGTCGAATGGGTCGCCGGGTTCGCTTAGAATTTGGGTACGGCTTCATGCGATGAGTGCGGTCGATGCCGGTGAGGCCGATCAGACGGGAGGCAGACGCGATGAGCGAGATGCGTGTGATCGGGATTCGTGTCGAGCAGCCACAGAATCAGCCCGTATTGCTGCTGCGCGAGGCCGACGGGGATCGCTACCTGCCGATCTGGATCGGCCAGACCGAGGCCACGGCGATCGCGCTGGAGCAGCAAGGCGTGGAGCCGGCGCGGCCGCTCACCCACGATCTGATCATCACGCTCATCACGGCGCTCGGCAACGCGCTGCGTGAGGTCCGGATCGTGGATCTGCAGGAGGGCACCTTCTATGCCGACCTGGTTTTCGCCGACGACCTGAGGATCTCGGCTCGGCCGTCCGATTCGGTTGCCATCGCGCTGCGGGCGGGCGTCCCGATCTACGCGGACGAGGCGGTGCTGGCGGAGGCCGGGCTGGTGATGCCCGATGAGCGCGAAGACGAAGTCGAGAAGTTCAAAGAATTCCTCGAATCCGTGTCGCCGGACGATTTCAAGGCAACTGACGGTTAGTGTGATCCCGCTGTCGAGAGACAGCGGCGAAATAGTGGCCTGGGCAACGATACGGTCTCACCCTCAAGTTGAGGTTTAGGCTTCGGCGTGTTGCGTTGACCCTGGTCAATCGTCGCAATAGCTTTGATCCATCGAACGCACACCATGTGATTCACCCCGAGGCGTACTCTGAGTCGAATCCACGGTATGGAATTCCATGCGAGAGGGAGCAGTCAGTGGGAGATCATCCGCAAGAGCCTCAGCGCGGCCTCGCCCCGTCCGAGGGTGTCGAGGATGTTCAGCCGGGCCTCTTTCCCGATGACTCGGTGCCGGACGACTTGGTGGGCTACCGGGTGCCGAGCGCGTGTCAGATCGCGGGCATCACCTACCGCCAGCTCGATTACTGGGCGCGCACCTCACTGGTCGTGCCGTCGATCCGCGGGGCCGCGGGATCCGGCAGTCAGCGCCTGTACTCGTTCAAGGACATCCTCGTCCTCAAGATCGTGAAGCGATTGCTGGACACCGGCATCTCGCTGCAGAACATCCGGGTCGCCGTCGACCACCTGCGTCAGCGCGGCGTGGGCGACCTGGCCAAGATCACGCTGTTCTCCGACGGCACCACCGTCTACGAGTGCACCTCCGCCGAAGAGGTCGTCGACCTCCTGCAGGGCGGTCAGGGTGTGTTCGGGATCGCGGTCAGTGGCGCGATGCGCGAACTGACCGGCACGATCGCGGACTTCCCGGCCGAGCGGGCCGACGGTGGCGAGAGCGAACTGAGCCCGGAGGACGAGCTCGCGTCGCGTCGCAAGAACCGGGCCAGCCGCGCCGGATAGCCCGATTTGGCGCGCACGCAGTCGACGTGGCGCGCGGCACACCACGCGGCCGGGTCCGTGGGCACAGAAGTGGTCGAACGTAGCCTAGAATTCGGGGTACGTCGCCGCCGCATGGGAGAGTTCCGGAGCACAATCCGGACGCCGAAGGAGCAATACCTCCCCGTCAATCTCTCAGGCACCGAGGACCGTGCGGGCTACGACGTCTCTGGAAAGCGGTGGGAGCACCCACCCGCCCACGGGGAAAGGGGCCTAGACGAAGGCGGCCCTCAATCTCTCAGGCGCTCGCGGCGACGAGCAGGCGACAGAGGGGGAGGAACGTTCCGCTCGGCCCGGCAGGGTCGAGCCGAATGCGCCTACGATCCTTCAGCCGCGGGAGTTGCCTTGTTAGACGCCAGTACTCGTTCATTTGTCGATCGCCACATCGGCCCCGATTCCGCCGAGCTCGAGCGGATTCTGAGCGTTGTCGGTGTCGGTAGCCTCGACGAGATGGCCGGGAAGGCCGTTCCCGCCAGCATCCTCGACGCCGTGACCGACGGGATCAGCGACGGCCTGAGCGCTCTTCCCGCCGCGCTCACTGAGCACGAGGCGCTGGCCGAGCTCTCCGCGCTTGCCGCCAGGAACACCGTCGCGACCTCGATGATCGGTCTCGGCTACTACGACACCCTCACCCCGCCCGTGCTCGTGCGGAACCTGCTCGAGAACCCCGCCTGGTACACCGCGTACACGCCGTACCAGCCGGAGATCAGCCAGGGCAGGCTCGAGGCCCTGCTCAACTTCCAGACGATGGTCTCCGACCTCACCGGCATGGAGGTCGCGAACTCGTCGATGCTCGACGAGGGCACCGCGGCCGCCGAGGCGATGACGCTGCTGCGCCGGGCCAACAAGAGCCGTTCGCCGCGCTTCGTCATCGATACCGATCTGTTCCCCCAGACCAGGGCCGTGATCGAGACCCGCGCCACCCCGCTCGGCATCGAGCTGGTGGAGGCCGATCTCAGCGAGGGACTGCCCGAGGGTGAGTTCTTCGGCGTGCTCGCCCAGCTGCCCGGCGCCTCCGGTCGCGTCGTCGACTACACGGACCTCATCGCGGCCGCCCACGAGCGTGGCGGACTGGTCGCGGTCGGCGCCGACCTCCTGGCGCTGACCCTGCTCACCCCTCCCGGTGAGCTCGGGGCGGACGCCTGTTTCGGCACCACGCAGCGGTTCGGTGTCCCGATGGGCTTCGGCGGACCGCACGCCGGGTACCTGGCTGTGCACACCAAACACGCCCGTCAGCTGCCGGGCCGCCTCGTCGGCGTGTCCGTCGACGCCGACGGCGATCCCGCGTACCGGCTCGCGCTGCAGACGCGTGAGCAGCACATCCGCCGGGAGAAGGCCACCTCGAACATCTGCACCGCCCAGGTGCTGTTGGCCATCGTCGCCGCCATGTACGCCAGCTACCACGGTGCCGACGGACTCAAGGCGATCGCCGAGCGCGTGAACGGGCGCGCTGTCGCCCTCGCGACCGGCCTGCGGTCGAAGGGCGTCGAGATCGTGCACGAGTCGTTCTTCGACACCGTGCTCGCCCGCGTGCAGGGACGGGCGGCGGAGATCGTCGAGACGGCGAAGGGCTGGAACGTCAACCTGCGCCTCGTCGACGCCGACCACGTCGGCATCGCCTGCGACGAGGCGACCACGGAGGCCCATCTCGCTTCCGTCTTCGCCGCCTTCGGCGTTCGGGCCGACACCCCGGCGGACGCGTCGACGTCCTCGCTGCCCGCCGAGATGGTGCGCACCTCGGACTACCTGACCCACCCCGCGTTCACCAAGCACCGCACCGAGACCGCGATGCTGCGCTACCTGCGGATGCTCTCGGACAAGGACATCGCCCTCGACCGGAGCATGATCCCGCTCGGATCCTGCACGATGAAGCTCAACGCCACCGCGGAGATGGAGCCCATCACCTGGCCGGCGTTCTCGGGCCTGCACCCGTTCGCGCCGACGGCGGACGCGCCCGGCATGCTGCAGATCATCCACGACCTGGAGGGCTGGCTGGCGGCGATCACCGGCTACGACGCGGTGAGCCTGCAGCCGAACGCAGGCAGCCAGGGCGAGTACGCCGGCCTGCTGGCCATCCGGAACTACCACCTCAGCCGCGGCGACGATCATCGCGACACCTGCCTGATCCCGTCCAGCGCGCACGGCACCAACGCGGCCTCCGCCGTGATGGTCGGCATGCGGGTCGAGGTGGTCGCCTGCCGCCCCAACGGCGACGTCGACCTGGCGGACCTGAAGGCGAAGATCGCGGACCACGCCGAGCGGCTCGCGGCCATCATGATCACCTACCCGTCCACGCACGGCGTGTACGAGCACGAGGTCGCGGACATCTGCGCGGCCGTGCACGACGCCGGGGGACAGGTGTACGTCGACGGCGCGAACCTCAACGCGCTCGTCGGCCTGGCCCGGCCCGGGCGCTTCGGCGGCGACGTGAGCCACCTGAACCTGCACAAGACCTTCTGCATCCCGCACGGCGGCGGCGGTCCGGGTGTCGGTCCGATCGGTGTGCGTTCACACCTGACCCCGTTCCTGCCCGGGCACCCGATGGCGCCGGAACTGGGCGGATCGGGCCCGGTGTCGGCCGCACCGTACGGCAGCGCCTCCATCCTGCCGATCACCTGGGCGTACATCCGGATGATGGGCGCGACCGGACTGCGGCGCGCCTCGCTCACCGCCATCGCGTCGGCGAACTACATCGCACGCCGCCTGGACGAGTACTTCCCGGTGCTCTACACCGGTGAGAACGGCATGGTCGCGCACGAGTGCATCCTCGACCTGCGTCCGCTCACCAAGGAAACCGGTGTCACGGTCGACGATGTCGCCAAGCGCCTGGCGGATTACGGCTTCCACGCGCCGACGATGAGCTTCCCGGTGTCGGGCACGCTCATGGTCGAGCCAACCGAGAGCGAGAACCTGGACGAGATCGACCAGTTCTGCGACGCGATGATCGCCATCCGCGGCGAGATCGACCGGGTCGGCGCCGGCGAGTGGCCGGTGGAGGACAACCCGCTGCGCGGGGCGCCGCACACCGCGGGCTGCCTGGCGGCGGACTGGGACCACCCCTACTCGCGCGAGCTCGCGGTGTTCCCGCTCGGCAAGGCCAGGGCCAAGGTGTGGCCCTCGGTGCGTCGGATCGACGGTGCGGCGGGTGACCGGAACCTGGTGTGCTCGTGCCCGCCGATCGAGGCCTTCAGCGGCTGATCGCACTCCGGGCGGTCGCGCGCACTCATGAGGAGACCGAACGGTCCTTGTGGGCCGCGACCCGCCCGGAGGACGATGGGGTGGGTATGGGCGGCTGGTCGGCCGCCCTTGTCGAGCCGAAGGTTCAGACACATGTTCACCACCATCGCAAGAGCCGCCGCCGCAACCGCCGTCGTGATGTCAGTCGCCGCCCTCGCCGCCCCGGCGGCCTCCGCCGAGGATCGCATCATCGGGGGAGGGTCGTTGCAGTTCTGCTTCGTCGTCCCGCTGCCCGGCTCCGCCGAGATCAACTGGTGCCTCTGACGTTGGCGTGACGCCGTGGTCGGCCTCGTCCGGCGTCAGCCGAGCGCCTGGCCGATCGCGGCACCCAACTCGGGACCCTGCGAGGACCCGACGGCGGTCATCGAACCCCCGGTCTGCTCCGCGAGGGCCCGCAGGGTGTCGGCATCGGAGTTCTCGCCGATCGTGATGACGTCGATGCGGACCGGCTTGCCGCCCACTGTGGTCTCCCGGATCGACGCCAGCAGCTGCCGGGCCGTGATCGACGTGTCGTCGTTCGGGCCGTCGGTGATCAGCAGCACCGAGTTCGGGCGGTCCGCGCCGTATCCCCGCACCGCATCCGCGTAGGCGGCCAGGGTCGCCGCGTAGGTGGACGTCGCCGTCGCCGGGGTCAGGGAGTCGAGCGCCGTGTCGATCGCCTGCCTCCGCGTTCCGGTGCCGACGGTGTCGGTCAGCGAGCCCGTCGGGACGGCGATCTTGTATGCCTTGGCGCCGTCGAGGTTCTTCGAGTAGATCCACAGCCCGAGATCGGTGGAGTCGGGTGTCCGGTTCAGTTGCTCGGTCAGTGCCGCGGTCGTGTTCGTCAGCCGCGTCCCGTCGCCCTCGACGTTGCTCATCGAACCCGAGACGTCCAGCAGGACGGTCGATCTGCGGGGCACCACCGGATTGGCGAGCGTTCGGCTCAGCGTGTCGACCACGGGCCCGGTAGCAGGCTGCAGTGGCGTGTCGATCGGTGCGAAGGGCACCGCCCTCACCGCCGAGGGGGACTCGCCGTCGACCCGGAAACCGGCGTCGCGTAGCACCGTCGCCTGTTCGGGACGGCGGAGGTAGTCCACGAACTCCGCGGCCGCCCGGCTGCGTGCCTCGTCCACCCAGCCGGCGGAGATGATCGCGCCGGGGTGATCGGCCATCGGGGTGGCCCCGGCAGGAAGGAACGCGGTGAGCGCGTTCACGCCTGGCTCGGCGGCGTAGAGCTGCTGCTCGGTGACCGCCACCGCGTGCGGGGCGCCCGCCCGTCGATCCTGCTGTGCACCGAGCGCCGAGAGTGCATCCGCCGTCGCGGCGGGCTTGTCGGGAGCCGACGGGAACGCGGCCGCGGAGCCGACCGCGAGCGAGGAGAGTGCCGAGACGACCGGTGCGGATGCGGCCTGCGCCTCGGTGACCGGCCCGGCGCCCGCACCCGACACCGCCGCGGCGACGGCCTCGGCTGCCTGGGTGGAGGGGTCCGAGCCGGGACCGGTCGGCAGGGCCAGCTTCAGCGAGCCCCATCCGGGGAGTCCGATCCCCGGCAGCCCGTTCGGGTCGGACTGCAGGCGCGCGAGGTCCTGCCAGCCGACATTCGATGCGATGAGAGCCTGGGCCAGCGGGACCGGGGCCGCCAGCAGCACCGGCGAGGTGGCGAGCGACTTCGGCTGGCCGTCGATCAGTCCGGTCTGCCCGCTGAGTCGGGCGACGGACTGGGTGCTCTGCGGAATCCACAGCGCCGGTGCCGGTCCGGGCCCGGACCAGTCCTTCCCGGCGCTCGCCGCCAGCGCGTCGACCACGGTCTGCGAGGTGGCGGGGGTGACGGTGACGGTGATGCAGTGGTCGCGCACGACCGGGGCGGTCTGGGCATAGCGGTCTGCCAGGGTCTGGATCTGCGGGGCGATGTCGGGATCCGCGGTCACGTCGAGGACGGCGGGACCCTCGACGCAACTCTGCGCCGCCTGGGTGCCCTGGTCCGAGATCCGGTCCCTGAGCTGGAACCAGCCGACCACGGCGAGCACGACGGCGATGACTGCTCCCACCGCGATCGCCGGGCCCCTGCTGACACCCCTCGTGCCCTCTGCGCCGCGATGCTGCCCCACGTGTGCCCGCCTTGTCGTCGATCGGTGACGGCACGCAGGTCCGTCTCATCGGTACCCCAGCAGTCTACGGACGACCGCGCCGTGGAAGCGGCGAAGCCGCCACCGGACCGGATCGGTCTGGTGGCGGCTTCGCGGTGCTGTCGCTGCCTGTCAGGCGTTGGCGGCCTTGTACTCCCGCCGGCGGCGATGCAGGATCGGCTCGGTGTAACCGCTCGGCTGCGACGCGCCCTCGAGGATCAGCTCCTTGGCGGCCTGCCAGGCGATGTTGGTGTCGAAGTCCGGCGCCATCGGGACGTAGGTGGCGTCACCCTCGTTCTGGCGGTCGACGACCGGGGCCATCCGCTCGAGGCTGGCCACGATGTCCGCCTCGGTGACGATGCCGTGGCGCAGCCAGTTCGCCAGCAGCTGGCTCGAGATGCGCAGGGTGGCACGGTCTTCCATGAGCGCGACGTCGTGGATGTCCGGCACCTTGGAGCATCCGACGCCCGCGTCGATCCAGCGGACCACGTAGCCCAGGATGGACTGGCAGTTGTTGTCCAGCTCCTCCTTCTTCTCCGCGTCCGACCAGTCGGTGCTCGGGGCGAGCGGAATGGTCAGGATGTCGTCGACACTCGCGCGCGGCTTGCCCTTGAGCTCGTCCTGGACGGCGAACACGTCGACGCGGTGGTAGTGCGTCGCGTGCAGGGTTGCGCCAGTGGGCGAGGGGACCCACGCGGTGTTGGCGCCGGAGCGGGGGTGACCGATCTTCTGCTCGAGCATGTCCGCCATCAGGTCGGTCATGGCCCACATGCCCTTACCGATCTGCGCCTTGCCCTGCAGGCCAGCGGCCAGTCCGGTGTCGACGTTCCAGTCCTCGTAGGCGCCGATCCACTTCTGCTTCTTCATCTCGGCCTTGCGCACCATCGCGCCGGCCTCCATGGAGGTGTGGATCTCGTCGCCGGTGCGGTCGAGGAAGCCGGTGTTGATGAAGACCACGCGCTCGCTGGCCTCCTTGATGCAGGCGGACAGGTTGACCGTGGTGCGACGCTCCTCGTCCATGATGCCGACCTTGAGCGTGTTCGCGGGCAGGCCGAGGACCTGCTCGACGCGACCGAACAGCTCGGTGGTGAACGCGACCTCTTCGGGGCCGTGCTGCTTCGGCTTCACGATGTAGACCGAGCCGGTGCGGCTGTTGTCGTGCGGTCCGTTGGCCTCGCTGATGGTCAGGCCGTGCACCGCGCAGAGGCTGGTGATCAGCGCGTCGAGGATGCCCTCGGGGACCTCGTTGCCGTCGGCGTCGAGGATCGCGGGGTTGGTCATCAGGTGCCCGACGTTGCGCACGAACAGCAGCGAACGACCGTGCAGGGTGAGTTCGCCGCCGTCGGCCGCGGTGTAGGTGCGGTCGTCGTTGAGCCTGCGGGTGAAGGACTTGCCGCCCTTGCTGATCTCCTCGGCGAGGTCGCCGCGGTTGAGTCCCAGCCAGTTGCGGTAGCCGACGACCTTGTCGTCGGCGTCGACAGCCGCGACCGAGTCCTCGAAGTCCATGATCGTGGTGAGCGCGGACTCGAGGACGACATCCTTGACCCCGGCCGCATCGGTCTGGCCGATGGGGGAGCTCGCGTCGATCTGGATCTCCGCGTGCAGTCCGTTGTTGCGCAGCAGGACCGAGGTGGGCGCGTCCTTCTCGCCGAGGTAGCCGACGTACTTCTCCGGCTGCGCGAGCGTGGTGACGGTGCCGTCGGTCAGCTCAACCTTCAGCTCGGCGCCGTCGACCCAGTAGCGCTTGGAGTCGGCGTGGCTGCCCGCCGCGAGCGGCGCCGCGGTGTCGAGGAACTCACGGGCCCAGGCGATCACCTTGTCGCCGCGGACCTTGTTGTAGCTCTTACCCTTTTCGGCGCCGTCCGCCTCGGAGATGGCGTCGGTGCCGTAGAGCGCGTCGTACAGCGAGCCCCAGCGAGCGTTCGAGGCGTTGAGTGCGAACCGGGCGTTGAGCACCGGCACCACGAGCTGCGGGCCTGCGGTCGTCGCGATCTCCGCGTCGACGTTCTGGGTCTCGATGCTGAACGGGGCAGGCGTCGGCAGCAGGTAGCCGATCTCCTGCAGGAATGCCTTGTACTCGGCGGCGTCGAAGGCCGGGCCGGAGTGATCGCGGTGCCAGGCATCGATCTGCGCCTGCAGGTCGTCGCGCTTGGCCAGCAGTGCCTTGTTCTTCGGGGCGAGGTCCTCGATGACCTTGACGGCACCCGCCCAGAACGCGTCTGCGTCTACGCCGGTACCCGGGAGAGCTTCGGTGCCCACGAAATCGTGGAGAACCTTGGCGACCTGAAGACCACCGACCTGCACGCGCTCAGTCATGAAATGCCTCACTTCTCTGGGAATGCCTCATGTAGACGGACTAGATGTTACTCGGCGGTAATCGTCTAGCTGTTTGTCCTGGTGGGCTAACAGTCCAACCGTACTGATTCGGCCGGTATTCCAGGGGGACACGGCGGTGGCCGGCTAAGCGGGCGGCGCGGCGGGCCCGATGAAGATCCCCTCGGCCTCCACGGTGACGCCGAGGGCGTCCGAGAGGGTCCCGACCACGATGGTCTTGCGGCCCTCGTTGCGATCGATCCGGGCCTCGGCGCGCAGCGGCCCGAGCGGGGTGCCGCGCCGATAGCGCAGCGTGAGGGTGCCGGTGAACCGCGGCTCGATCGAACTGGCGGTGGTGCCGAGCAGGTGATCCATCACCAGTGCGCAGATCCCGCCGTGCACGAGCCCCGGCGGGCCCTCGTAGGCGGCGCCGAGGCTGACCTCGGTCCAGTGCAGGCCTGCGTCGTCGGACTCGATGACCAGCGGGGGAGCGATCGCGTTCCGCAGGCCGATCCCCGCGTTGCCCCAGGCGATCGACTCGCCGTCGGCGGTGAACCGCATCCCGAACCCGCCGTCGATCTGGGTGGCGCGCAGCTTCGCGGTGGCGTCGACGATCGTGGCCTGGACCTCGCGGATCACCGCCTCGTCGACCTCGGTGCGAATGGTGGCGTCGACGAGGTCGCGGACCGCCGCGGTGAGCGGGCCGTAGAGCGCCCGGCGCCGGGCGAGTTCCTGGGTGTCGATGTCTTCTCGGGTGAACTTCACCGTGTGATCGTGCAGCACGCGTTCGAAGGACGCGAGCGATTCGGTGCCGCCCATGGCACTCTCGCGTTGCGTCACACCGGGACTCGAGCTGTGAAACCATGGATTCGTGATCGAGACCATGCAGAACCTGCCGGCGGGCACCCTGGGTTTCCGGGCGACCGGGACGGTGACCGCGCAGGACTACAGGGACGTACTCGACCCGGCCATCGACGCCAAGATCGCCGAGCACGAGAAGGTCAACATCGTCTATGTGCTCGGCGACGACCTGAGCCGCTACACCGCCGGTGCGCTGTGGCAGGACGCCGAACTCGAGACCCGCCCACGGCACAGTTGGGGTCGCATCGCGCTGGTCACTGATCACGAGTGGATCGGCACGGCCATTCACCTGGTCAGGTTCCTGATTCCCTGCGAGGTCCGCGCCTTCGCGCTTGCCGACGAGCAGGCCGCGATCGAGTGGGCCTCACAGGGCGGCTGATCGGGAGGGCAAGGACCTCGGCCGGGCGGCGGCGGGCTGGTGGCACGTCGCGCATATTCGCACTCACGATGTGGATCGGCCGGCGATGAGGTCGCGCACGGCGTGAAAGGCGGGCTTGGGCGTGTAGTCGTCGCGCAGGAGTCCGAAACGGCTGGTCCATTCCGCGCCGCTGTGCCCATCTCGCAGCCCGAAGAACTCGTATGCCGTGACACCCACGCCGGAATCGAGAGCGGCGTCGGCCACGGTCTCCAGGACGAAGCGCTGCGTTGCCTCGTCCCGATCGGCGCCCGTCGGCCACCCCGTTTCGGTGACGTGAATCGGGGTGCTCTCGGGGACCCCGGATTCTGCTGTGACGGAACGGAAACGCTCCAGTAGATACGTGACCGAAGCGGCGAGCCGATCGTGCGGGATGGGGTGGAATACATCGGGAAAAGCATCCAAGCCGATGTAGTCGAGTGCCTCGAGGTGTTCTACGCCGACGGTGTCGGCCAGCCGCCGCCAAAAGGCCGGATCGGCCATGCCGGCCGAGTTCACCCCGATCTCGACGTCGACGCCGAGTCGCTCACGTTCCTCGAATGCGGCAGCGATGCCGGCCGCAACGGCATCGAAGCATCCCGGGCTGCCCCCGTCCTGCGGTGCCGGCATGTTCAGCTCCTCACCGACCTGCACCTTGCCGCCGCCCCATTCGGCGACGTCTCGAACAGCGTCGCGGACGAACTCGGCGAAGCCACTCGCGTCCGGCGCCGGGCTCTGATAGCAGGCGACCAGGTCGATCAGACGCCCGTCTCCCGCGTACAACCCGGGGCGGTCGGGAGTTCGGGAGGTCGCCGTTCCCCGCTGTGCACCGACCCCGAAGTGTCGATAGCAGCGCACATAGAAGGCGGGCGCGTCACCTTGCAGACTCCGAAGGGCCGCCAGGGTCGCTGTGGGGTCTTCCGGTGGGCAGTCGAGTGGTCGAAAGTCGACAAGGTCGGCCGCGACCACGCCAGGCCAGATCCCGAAAATCACGTCACCTCCATTAGCCGTATACGGCTAAATGTATACGACTAGCCGTATACGGTCATTGGATAGGCTCCGATGGTGCCCAAGAACGCGCTCGACAATCCACTCGTGTTGCCGATGCTCGGCCTCCTGGTCGAGCAACCGCGCCACGCATACGCGCTGTTCCGCGAACTCACGCGGCGCTATGAGTACCTCCGAGTGCGCAATGCGACCGTCTACACCCTCCTGGACCGTCTGACCGCAGAAGGCTGGGTCACCGCGGCGAGCGGAAACGACTGCGCCGCCATTGCGGTGACCGAATCGGGTGTAGCTGAACTCGCCAAGCGGGTGCAGCAGCAACTTCGCGAAGCCGACCTGACCGGCGGTCCCACCTTCGTCACCGCACTCGCGTACCTCGGGATCCTGCGGCCCGCGGAAGCCGTCACGGTTCTCGAGAGGCGGGTCGAACTCATCAGAGGCGAGGTCCGCGAACTCGAACGGGCAGCCCACGACCCGGCCGAACCCGAGGTCCACATGATCGAGGTGCAGTACTTGCTGTCGCGTCTCCGGCACGACATCGACTGGCTTGAAGGCACTGCTCGGCGAATCGCGGCAGGGGAACTCAGCTGGATTCGCTGAACGAGGTCCGGTTCAGCAACGACCGGCAGCGACTCAGCAACTCAGCCCGCAGCGGTGCGGCCCGCTCCGCCAGCGCCGACTGCGCCCGCACGTAGTCCGCCCGGCCCGCCGCGGTCTCGATCGGCACCGGCTCGTAGCCGAGGGCGCTCAGGTCGTACGGGCTCGCCCGCATGTCGAGCTCCCGCGCGGCCATCGCCAGCTCGAAACACCGCAGCAGCAGGCCGGAGTCGACCAGCGGCGCCAGTTTGTAGCACCACTTGTAGAGATCCATGCCCGCATGCAGGCAGCCCGGCTGTTCCCGCGCCGCCTGGTCCTCGCGCTGCAAGGGGGTGTCGTTGCGGCCCACCGCGTCCGGGGTGAAGAACCGGAACGCGTCGTAGTGCGTGCAGCGCAGGTTCATCGACTCCACCACCGCGTCGGTGCCGTCCGGCCCGAGCCGCAGCGGGGTGCCCGAATGCCGGACCGCTTCCGCGCCGCCGCGATACACCATCGCCCACTCGTGCAGGCCGAAGCAGCCGAGCTGCGCGGGCCGCGCGGCGGTGCCCGCGAGCAGGCGCTCGGTGAACTCGAGCATCGTGCGGCGCTGGGTCAGCACGCGTGGATCGGCCTCGGCGTCGTCGCCGCGCCGGTGGTACCCGGAGTAGTCCCAGTACTCGCGCGCCGCGGGTCCGGTCAGCCGCACCCCGAGGCCGGGGTGCCAGCGTCGCAGCTGAGCTGGCCGCAGGCTGTAGTAGGTGAACAGGAAGTCGATCACCGGATGCTTCTCCCCGCGCGTCTGCCGGGACAGGTGCGCCCCGATCAGGGCATCCACCCGATCCCGGTGCGCGTCGCGGCGGGCGGTCCACTCGTCCTGCGTCAGAACGAGTGGACCGCTCGAGAGGTCCGGCTGTGTCACGGTGTCCGTTGCCCCGGCACCGCGTCGTCGATCCGGTGGGTGCCGTCGCGCACGGTACCGATGAACTCCTCCACCAGGTCCTCCAGCGCGACGATGCCGATCGTCTGCCCGGTCTCGTCGACCACCGACCCCAGGTGGCTGCTCGCGCGCCGCAGCGTGCCGAGCGCCTCGTCGAGCGGGGTCTGCACCTGCACCTGCGGCAGCGGTCGCACGTCCGAGCGGGGGATCACCGTGTCCGGACCCGCGTGGACGTCGCCGACCTCGTCGAGGACGTCCTTGAGATGCAGGTACCCGGCCAGCGTTCCGTCGGCCAGCCGCGCGGGATAGCGCGAGTAGCCGGTCTCGATCACCGCTTCCTCGACGGCGCCGAGCGTGGTCCCGTTCGCGGTCAAGGGCACGCTGCGCACCTTGTCGAGCGGGATCAGCACATCCGCGACGGTCCGGTCGGCTGTGTGCAGCGCCAAGGTCAGCCGGCGGTGCTCCTCCTCGTCGATCAGCCCTTCGGACCGGGACTCACCGATCATCTCGGCGAGCTCCAGCGCCGACACCGTCGTGTCCAGCTCGTTCTTCGGCTGCACCCGCATCAACCGCAGCGAAGCGTTCGCGCAGAAGTTGTAGAACGAGATGAGCGGGCGGACGAGCCGGATGAACGCCAGGTGCATGGGGACCAGCAGCATCGCGCTGCGCTCCGGCCCGGCGATGGCGATGTTCTTCGGCACCATCTCGCCGAGCAGGATGTGCAGCACCACCACCAGCGAGAGCGCCAGCGTGAACCCGATCGGGTGCAGGAACCCGGCAGGAACGCCGAGGGCGTCCAACGGCGCCTCGATCAGGTGCGCGATCGCGGGCTCGCCGACCCGGCCGAGCAGGATCGAACAGATCGTGATGCCCAGCTGTGCGCCGGCCAGCATCAGCGAGAGGTTCTCGCCGGCCCGGATCACCGTGCGCGCCCGCTTCTTGCCCTGCGACTCCAGCGCCTCGAGCCGGTCGCGTCGCGCCGAGATCAGCGCGAACTCGGCGGCCACGAAGAACGCGTTACCCGCGAGCAGGAGAACGGTCAGGGCGACCGCGAACAGGTCACTCATCGTCGTCCTCCTTCGTCTCCGCCGAGTGATCGGCCAGTGTCTCCGCCGAGTGATCGGCCAGTGTCTCCGCCGAGTGGTCGGCCAGGTCGGCGACCGGGGTCAGCACCACCCGGTCGATCCGGCGGCCGTCCATCGCGGCGACCCGGGCAATCCAGCCGCCCGCGGAGCGGCCGTCGTCGTCCGGATGAGGCAGGACGACCTGGTCACCGACCTCGGGGATCCGGCCCAGGTGGGCCAGGACGAGGCCGCCGAGGGTGTCGTACTCGCCCTCGGGCGCCGAGTAACCGGTGGTCTGGCTGACCTCGTCGATGCGGAGCAGGCCCGAGCAGATCCAGCTGTCGCCGCTGCGCTGCACCTCGATCTCCGGCTCGTCGTGCTCGTCGCGGACGTCGCCGACGATCTCCTCGATCAGGTCCTCCATTGTGACCATGCCCGCGGTGCCGCCGTACTCGTCGACCACGAGCGCGACCTGCATGCCGTCGGCGCGGACGCGTTCCATCAGCTCGTCGCCGTCGAGGCTCGACGGCACCACCGGGACCTTCTGCGCGAGGGTGATCAGCGGCGTGGTGGCGCGTCCCGTGGCGGGCACCGTGAACGCGTGCTTGATGTGCACGACGCCGACCGTGTCGTCCAGGTCGCCGTCGACGATCGGGAACCGCGAGAAGCCCGTCCGGGACGCGGCCTCGATCAGGTCGGCGACGGTGTCCCGGAGTTCGAGGGTCTCGACCTTCACCCGCGGGGTCATCAGCTCCTCCGCGGTGAGCTCGCCGAATCGCAGCGAGCGATCGACGAGCAGCGCGGTCCCGGCGTCGAGCGCGCCGCGGCGCGCGCTGGTGCGCACCAGCGAGCCCAGTTCCTGGGGAGAGCGTGCCGAGCGAAGTTCCTCGGCGGGTTCGATGCCGAGCCGTCGGACCACCCAGTTGGCGGATCCGTTGAGCCCGTTGATAGCCCATTTGAACACCGCCGAGAAGCCGGCCTGCAGGCCCGCGGTGGCGCGCGCGGTCTGCAGCGGACGCGCGATGGCCAGGTTCTTCGGCACCAGCTCGCCGTAGATCATCGACAGCGAGGTGGCCAGCACCAGGGCGAGGGTCAGCGAGATGCCGCTGGCCACGGATTCGCTGATGTTGACGGCTGTCAACAGCGGGTCGATGAGCTTGGCCAGCACCGGCTCCGCGAGATAGCCGGTGATCAGCGTGGTGATCGTGATGCCGAGCTGGGCGCCGGAGAGCTGGAACGAGAGCGTGCGGTGTGCGTGCTGCACCTGGCGCGAACGCCGGTCGCCGTCGCGCGCGTGGGAGTCGACGGTGCTGCGCTCGAGCGCGGTGAGCGAGAATTCCGCGGCCACGAACAACGCGGTGCCTGCGGTCAGGGCCGCGAACCCGATGAGGCTCAAGACGGTGAGTGCGATCTCCATCAGCTATCGCCGCCGAGCGTGGGTCCGAACAGTGGGGGATGTGCGCCGGGTTTGTCGCCCGGCTCGGTAGAGGAGCCCTCCGTAGAGGTGCTCTCGTCGCCGGACTCGGTCGAGTCGACGACGGTCAGAGTGGGTGCCTCAGGCACCTTGTTCCTTCCTGTTGTGCGCAGGCTTTCGCTGCGCGTGTGCGAGTGCAGACCACGATTCTACCGGGCACGGCGGACCGTGCCCGGTAGTAGTGGTGGTGCGTCGGTGTGTCGGCTCGCTACCAGCCGGCAGGCAGCGGGCGCCCCTCGGCGAACCCGGCCGCGGACTGGACCCCGAGCAGCGCCTTCTCGTGCAGCTCCTCGACCGTGCGGGCGCCTGCGTACGTGCAGGTGCTGCGCACGCCGGAGCAGATGTGGTCGATGAGGTCCTCGACGCCGGGGCGGTCCGGGTCCAGGCGCATGCGGGAACTCGAGATGCCCTCCTCGAACAGGCCCTTGCGGGCACGATCGAAGGCGCTGTCGGTGGCCGTCCTTGCCGCGACAGCGCGCTTGGACGCCATGCCGAAGCTCACCTTGTATGCGTTGCCCGCCTGGTCCATCCGCAGATCACCTGGCGACTCGTAGGTGCCCGCGAACCACGAACCGATCATCACGTTCGAGGCGCCCGCCGCGAGGGCCAGTGCCACATCGCGGGGGTGCCGGACGCCGCCGTCCGCCCACACGTGGGCGCCGAGTTCCCGTGCGGCCGCAGCACACTCGGCCACCGCGGAGAACTGCGGCCTGCCGACGCCGGTCATCATCCGGGTGGTGCACATCGCGCCGGGTCCGACGCCGACCTTGACGATGTTCGCGCCAGCGGCGATGAGGTCCCTTGTGCCTGCCGCGGAAACGACGTTGCCCGCGGCCAGCGGCACGCCGAGGTCGAGCTCCGCGACGGCGCCGAGGGCGTCGAGCATCTTCTGCTGGTGCCCGTGTGCGGTGTCCATCACGAGGACATCCGCGCCCGCCGTGACCAGTTCCTTCGCCTTCGCGGCCACGTCGCCGTTGATGCCGACGGCCGCGGCGACGCGCAGCCTGCCGTCCGAGTCGAGTGCCGGTTCGTAGATGCCCGCCCGGATCGCGCCGGTGCGGGTGAGCACGCCCGCCAGGGATCCGTCCTCGTTGACGATGACCGCCATCGGGTCGTGCTTGGTCTCGAGCAGCTCGAAGACCTCGCGCGGGGAGGCCGTCACGGGCGCGGTGACGAAGTCGGTGATGGCGACGGAGCGGAGCCTGGCGAACCGGTCGACGTCCGCGCACGCGGCTTCGGTGACGACGCCGATCGGCCGGTCGTTCTCGACGACGACCAGGGCGCCGTGCGCACGCTTGGGCAGCAGGGCTATCGCGTCGGAGACGGAGTCCTCGGGGCCGAGGGTGACCGGGGTGTCGGCCACCAGGTGGCGGCTCTTGACGAACGCGACGGTCTCGGCGACGGCGGAGGCCGGGATGTCCTGGGGGATGACGACGATCCCGCCGCGGCGCGCGACGGTCTCGGCCATCCGGCGGCCGGCGACCGCGGTCATGTTGGCGACGACGATCGGGATGGTGGTGCCGGATCCGTCGAGCGTGGACAGGTCCACATCGAAGCGCGAGGTCACATCGGTGCGATTGGGCACCAAGAAGACGTCGTCGTAGGTCAGGTCATAGGGCGGCTGCTGGCCGTCGAGGAAGCGCACGTCTTACGAGAGTACCGGCTGCGACGTCTGGGCGTGGGTGGTCACATCGGCCTGGGACCGGGACAGTCCGATCGTGGTCACGACCATGACGAGCACCGCGACGGCGATCAGGGCGATGCCGGGACCCTCCACCCGAAGCCGCTCACCGAGCACCGCGAACCCGAGGAAGGCGGCCACCAGCGGCTCGGCGATGGTGATGGCAGGCAGCGACGCCGAGAGCGAGCCGGCGTGGAATGCGCGCTGCTGGAGGTAGAACCCGGAGAGACCGGCGGCGATCAGGGCCCAGGTGGTCCAGCTGCCGAGCACGGCCGCCGGGCCCAGGTGCAGCAGGTCGATGACGGACTTGGTCAGCGCGACCGCGACGCCGTACAGTGCGCCGCTGGCGAACCCGAGCAGCAGGGCCCGGGGACCGGGGCCGATCCGGGTCATCGCGGCCGCGATCGCCGCGGCGACCAGCCCGAGCATCCCCGCGAGTGGTATCAGCCAGTCGGCGATCGCCGCCGAGTTGTGGCCCTCGGTCGGATTCCCGACGATCAGGAACACGACGAGCGCCGCCGCAAGCGCCAAGGCCATCGACCAGGTGCGGCCGGTCATCCGCGCGCCGCTGAACCGGGCAGAGAGGGGGAGCGCGAACAGCAGCGAGGCCACGATCAGTGGCTGCACCACGAGCACCGACCCGACGCCGAGCGCGATCGCCTGGAACACGTACCCGCCACCGTCGCCGAGCATGCCTGCCCACCATCGCTTGCTGCGCACCAGCTCGGCGAGCAGGGCGTCGCCCTCGGCGACCCCCGCCGCCGCGCTCTGCTGTGCGACCGAGCCGCAGGCGAACAACAGCGCGCCGATCAGCGCGAACGCGACTGCCAGCAGCGGGGTTCCGGACATGGCTCAGCGCCCTCCTCGGTTGCGGTGGCCGTGCGCACCGGCGCCGCCTCCGCGTCGCCCGCCGGTGCGAACCGTGGTCGCGCCCGGGCGCCTGCCGCGGGCACCTGGTCCGGTGGCCCGCTCCTTCGGTGCCGTCGGCGCCGGTGCGGACGGTGTGGGCACCGGGACGCCGGTCGGCTCGCGGGCACCGGTCAGGGCGGCGAGTTCGGCGGCGCCGGGGCGCACCTCGACGCCGATGACGTCCACGCCTGCCTTCGCGGTGAGCGCGGCGACCTCGGCGCGTTGGTCGTCGGTCACCAGGGTCACCACCGTCCCGGATTCGCCTGCGCGAGCGGTCCGTCCGGCGCGGTGCAGGTAGTCCTTCGCCTCGGCGGGCGGGTCCACGTGGACGACGAGATCGATCCCGTCCACGTGGATACCGCGGGCCGCGACATCGGTGGCGACCAGGACCGGGGTGTCGCCGTCGGCGAACGCGGCGAGGGTGCGGGTGCGGTTGCTCTGGGTCTTGTCGCCGTGCAGTGCCCCCGCGACGACGCCTGCCGCCCGTAGTTCCTCGGCCACCCGGTCCACGCCGTGCTTGGTCCGAACGAAGAGCAGGGTCTTGCCGCTCCGGGAGGCGATCTGGGCGAGCACCACCCACTTGTCGGCCTTGCGGACGTGGAGCAGGTGGTGCGCCATCGTGGCCACCGAGGCGGCCACCGGCGCGGTGGCGTGCGTGACGGGATCGTGCAGGTAGTCCCGGACGAGGTCGTCCACCCCGCCGTCGAGGGTGGCCGAGAAGAGCAGTCGCTGACCGTCTTTCGCCGTCTGGTCGAGCAGGGTGGTGACCTGCGACAGGAACCCGAGCTCAGCCATGTGGTCGGCCTCGTCGATCGTGGTCACGCGGACGTCGGCGAGGGAGGCCGCGCCCTGGGCGATCAGGTCGGCCATCCGGCCGGGCGTCGCCACCAGCAGGTCCACCCCGCGCGCGAGCCGCTGCGCCTGCGCCTTGATGGGGAGCCCGCCGACCACGCAGGCCAGGCGCAGTCCGAGCGAGAGCGCGGACTCGTCGAGGGCCTTCTCGATCTGCGCGGCCAGTTCCCTGGTCGGCGCGAGCACGAGCCCGCGGGGGCGCCCGGGTGCGCTGGGGGCTCCCTTGAGCCGGACCAGCATCGGCAGTCCGAAGGCGAGGGTCTTGCCGGAACCGGTCGGCCCGCGCCCGAGCACGTCCCGCCCGGCCAGGATGTCGGGGATCGCGGCGGCCTGGATCGGGAACGGGGCGGTGATCTTCTCCCGGTTCAGCGACTGCACCAGCAGCGGCGGGAGGCCGAGGCCCGCGAACGTGTCGGCGGGTCCTGTGGTGGCTGGGTCGGACATGTCGCGGTTGCCTCCGAGTGTTGGGCCGCGGGGCGCCCCCGATCTCACGGAACGTCGTCGGCGCGTGCTGTGAGGTTACCGCTCCGGCGGGTGTGTTTGGTCATTCGTCCTGCAAGACGGCTCCGTGGCCGTGTGGTGTCGGTGGCATGGCGCATGATCAAAATCGAACATACATTCGATTTCGGGAGGGTGATCATGTGTGAGATCTGCGAGGGGATGACGCCTGAGCAGGCGCACCGGAAGATGCTGCGAACCATCGACAGATACGGCTGGGCGATGCAGTATGTCGAGTCCTCCGTCGACGAGCGGGGCGTCCATCCCGCCTTCTGTTACACGGTCGGGTTGACCGAGATCGGCTGTCCCGAGGTGATCGTCACCGGCCGGGCCGCCGACGAATCGGTGGCGGTCCTGGGCGACCTCGCCCATCGGTTGTGGCACGGCGATCGGCTCGGGCCGGGGGAGCGGCTCGAGGTCGGCGGGCTCGAGGTGTGCCTGATCCGGGCGCGCGAGTACGAATCCTGGCTGTTGCGCGCGGTCGCGTTGTACGGGCCGGCAGACGTGTCGGCGGTCCAGGCGGTGTGGGCCGACTGTCAGGGGCTGATGCCGTGGGAGGCCGAGATCAGTTCGACCATCGTGCAGCCGCTGCTGGGGCCGCCGCCCGGCGGCCAGATGGTCGCCTGACGAGTCGAGCCCGGCCTCCGGTCGGCGGACACCCTTCGGTGTGCGCCTCGGGAGGCCGGGCTCGTGGGACGTCGGCGGTTGCTACGCCTCGACCTCGCTGCGGTCGCCGCTCCAGAGCGTGTGGAACTTGCCCGGACGGTCGGTGCGCTCGTAGGTGTGCGCGCCGAAGAAGTCGCGCTGCCCCTGCGTGAGCGCTGCGGGCAGGCGCTCGGCACGCAGGCCGTCGTAGTACGACAGGGAGGAGGCGAAACCGGGGACCGGGATGCCGAGCAGGGTCGCCGTCGCGACGACGCGGCGCCAGCTGTCGATGCCCGCCTCGATGGATTCCCGGAAGTACGGGGCGAGGATCAGGCTCGGCAGCGCCGGGTTCTCCTCGTACGCATCCTTGATGCGGTTGAGGAACTGCGCGCGGATGATGCAGCCGCCGCGCCAGATGGTGGCCAGGTCGGCGGGCTTGAGGTCCCAGTTGTACTCGGCGCTGCCCGCGGCGATCTGGTCGAAGCCCTGGGCGTACGCGATGATCTTCGACGCGTAGAGGGCGGCGCGGATGTCCTCGGTGAATTGCGCTGCATCGCTCGGCTTCTCGCCGAGCGCGCCGGAGGCGAGGCCGGCCGCCTGGGCGGCCGCGCGCTGGGTGCGCGAGCCGGAGAGGGCGCGCGCGAAGACCGCCTCGGCGATGCCGGTGACCGGGACCCCGAGGTCGAGCGCCGACTTGACCGTCCAGCGGCCGGTGCCCTTCTGTTCGGCGGCGTCGACGATCACGTCCACGAGCGCCTGACCTGTCTTGGAGTCCTTCTGGCGCAGTACCTCTGCGGTGATCTCGATCAGGTAGGACTCGAGGGTGCCTGCGTTCCACTCGGTGAACACGTCCGCGATCTGGCCGGCGTCGAGGCCGAGCGCGTCCCGGAAGAGGTGGTAGGCCTCGCCGATCAGCTGCATGTCGGCGTACTCGATGCCGTTGTGCACCATCTTCACGAAGTGGCCTGCGCCGTCGGGGCCGATGTGGGTGCAGCACGGGGTGCCGTCGACCTGAGCTGCCACCGACTCGAGCAGCGGTCCGAGGGACTCATACGACTCCTTGGGGCCGCCCGGCATGATCGACGGGCCGTTCAGCGCGCCCTCCTCGCCGCCGGAGATGCCTGCGCCGACGAAGTGCAGTCCGCGGTCGCGGAGGGAGGCCTCGCGACGGATCGTGTCCGTGTACAACGCATTGCCACCGTCGATGATGATGTCGCCCGGCTCCATCGCGGAGGCGAGCTCCTCGATCACCGAATCCGTGGCGTCTCCCGCCTTCACCATGATCAGGACGCGGCGCGGCTTCTGCAGTGTCGCAACGAACTCTTCGACGGTCTCGGTGCGGACGAAGTCTCCGTCACCGCCGTGCTCGGCGATGAGGGCGTCGGTCTTCGCGACGCTGCGGTTGTGCAGTGCCACGGTGTGTCCGTGCCGGGCGAAGTTACGGGCGATATTGGAGCCCATCACGGCAAGTCCGGTGACGCCGATCTGCGCGCGGGCGGTCGTGCTGCTGTTCTCGGTCATGCCGTACACCTTCCCTTGCTGGGCCCGCGAAGAAAAGCGCGGGGTCCCGATACCTGTCGACGGGGGCGGGTGCCGTCCGTCGCGTGCCGGATAGCCGAGACGCCACCGACCGCGTGTGCGGTCGGTGGCGTCTGGGTGTCTGCGTCGAACGCCGTGGGCGCTCAGCGATCAGCGATCGCCGCGGGGGCCTTCGAATCCGTCGTACGAGCGGCGCTCGGTCCGGCTGCGGAAGCCTCCGGAACGCGAGGAATCGCCGCTGCGCTGGGGGCGATCCCCGTAGCTGCGCTCGCCGTTGCCGGAGTCGCGGTTCGGGCGGTCGCCCTGCGGGCGGTCGCCGTAGGGACGGCTGCCGTGCGAACGCTGGTGACCGCCCTCGGAGCGGTTGCCCTGGTAGCCGCCCTCGGTGCGGGGTCGGCTGCCCTGGTAGCCGCCGCCGTCGCGCTGCGGCCGGTTGCCCTGGTAGCCACCCTCGCTGCGCTGGGGGCGGTCGTTGTACTTGCGCTCGCCCTGGTAGCCGCCTTCGGAGCGGTTGCCCTGGTAGCCGCCCTCGGTGCGGGGTCGGCTGCCCTGGTAGCCGCCGCCGTCGCGCTGCGGCCGGTTGCCCTGGTAGCCACCCTCGCTGCGCTGGGGGCGGTCGTTGTACTTGCGCTCGCCCTGGTAGCCGCCTTCGGAGCGGTTGCCCTGGTAGCCACCCTCGGTGCGGGGTCGGCTGCCCTGGTAGCCACCTTCGGAGCGGTTGCCCTGGTAACCGCCCTCGGTGCGGGGACGGCTGCCCTGGTAGCCGCCTCCACCCTCACGGCGGGGACGGCTGCCCTGGTAGCCGCCCTCGCGACGGGGCCGGTCGCCGAAGCGATCGCTCTTGAAGTGCTGTTCGCGGACCGGCTCGCCGCTCGGCGCCTTGGCGCCGGTGATGGTGGCCAGCTCCTCGGAACCGGGCGCGACGTTCACCGCGGTGGCGTCCACCCCCGCCATCCCGGTGAGCTTGCGCACCAGGCGACGCTGGTTCGGCAGCACGATCGCAACGACCGTGCCCTTCTCGCCCGCGCGGGCGGTCCGGCCTGCGCGGTGCAGGTAGTCCTTGTGATCGGCCGGCGGATCGACGTGCACGACCAGGTCGATGCCGTCGACGTGGATGCCGCGGGCCGCGACGTCGGTGGCGACCAGCACCGGGGTGCGGCCGCTCTTGAAGCGCTCGAGGACGCGGGTGCGCTGGTTCTGGGCCTTGCCGCCGTGCAGCGACTCTGCCGGGATGCCAACCGCGCGAAGACGATCGGTGATGCCCTCGCAACCGAGCTTGGTCCGGGCGAACATGATGGTGCGGCCGTCGCGGGCGCCGATCTCGGCGAGGACGACGTCCTTCTGTCCGCGATCGACGAGGAGCACGTAGTGCTCCATGGTGTCGACGCTGGCCTTGCCGTCCTCCGTCGAGTGCGTCACGTGATCGGCCAGGAACTGCCGGACCAGCGACTGCACCTCGCGGTCGAGGGTTGCGGAGAACAGCAGTCGCTGACCGTCGGGCCGGGTCTCGCCGAGGATCGAGCGGACCTCGGGCAGGAAGCCCATGTCGGCCATCTGGTCGGCCTCGTCGAGCGCGGTGATCTCGACCTGGTCGAGGATGCAGGTGCCCTGCCGCAGGTGGTCGCCGAGGCGGCCGGGGGTGGCGACGAGGATGTCGACGCCGCGGCGCAGCTGCTCGACCTGCTTGGTGAACGGCATGCCGCCGACCGCGGCGAGCACTCGCACGCCGACCGAGGACGCGTAGGGGTAGAGCGAGTCGACGACCTGGATCGCGAGCTCGCGGGTGGGCACCAGGACCAGGGCGCGCGGCCGCTTGGCCGCGGGACGGTCCTCGTGCTGCGCGAGCCGGGCCAGCATCGGCAGGCCGAAGGCGAGGGTCTTGCCCGACCCGGTCTGGGCGCGGCCGAGGACGTTCCTGCCCGCGATCGCGTCGGGCACGGACATCGCCTGGATCGGCGACGGCACGGTGATGCCGTTCTTGGCGAGGGCGGCGACCACGGGTGCGGGCAGGCCGATCTCGGCAAAGGTGATGGTGGGAGTCTCCTCGGCGGGCGAGGGGGACTCGAGCGGCGCCAGTTCCTCGGGGGAAACAGGGGCAGCAGAAGACATGTGGACAGCGTCGGTCACGCGGATACCTCTCCGGACGTCGGGCGCGTCGCGGAGCGCGAGCTGTCATGCAGCACGCAAAGAGACGAGCCGGGGCACATTTTCGCCTGGCCTTTCCCGGTGACATTACGGCCGGGGGCGGGGCTGGGTGCCTGAACAAACAATGGGTGGACCGCGATTGCGGCCGTCGTTCAGTGTACGCGAGGCGCCGGAAAACCACACGTCAGCGGGGTTGTGACGTGGGCAACTGCCGGTAGGTCGGCCGTTGAGGTGCGCGGAGTCCCTGTGCGCCACCGGGATTCACCGGTTAGCATCGCCTCGTGACCGACACCCACGTGACCGATGCGGCTATGGCCCTCGTCCGTCGTCGGTACATCGATCTTGCGCTGGTGTGTGCTGCCGCTTGTCGCGGCCGCTGATCCGACCTGAACCGCGACCGTCGCTCGCGGAGTCGAATCCTGCGACGTTCACCCACATCCTGCGCAAGGAGCCCTGTCCATGTCCACGATCAATGCTGCGCCCACGACCCCGAACCCCGATGCCGCGATCTCGCACCTGGGCGGCATCATCCGCGCGACCACCGACGCCGTCCGCAAGGATCGCGCCAACGCCCGGGTCCGGTTCACGGCGAACGCGACCGCGCACGACGCCGTCGCCAGCACCGTCCGAGCCGGCAAACACTTCGTCGAGGTGGACGAGCCGCCCGCGCTCGGCGGCGGATCCACCGCGCCCAATCCCGTCGAGTACTACCTGGCGGCGGTGCTGTCCTGCCAGGTGGTGACCTATCGGTTCTGGGCGGACAAGCTCGGCGTCGAGATCGAGGACATCACCGCCACGGCGGAGGGAGACCTCGACGTGCAGGGCTTCTTCGGCCTCGACGAGGCGGTTCGCCCCGGCTTCGGTGAGGTGCGGGTCACCGTCACACTCACCGGACCGGAGAGCGCCGAGCGGTACGCGGAGCTGCAGGAGGTGGTCGACGCGCACTGCCCGGTGCTGGACCTGACGCGCAATCCGACCCCGGTGCGGACCGTGCTCCAGGTCGCCTGACGCGGCGACGGGTCGGGCTCAGCCCCGGAACAGGCGGCTGAGCTCGACCAGCCAGGGCACCGCGACGGCGATCGTCGGCACCACGAGGATCGCCACCGACGCGAGATACGCGGCGGCCGCGAGCTGCAGATCGTTGCCGTCGCCGCCGAGTCGCTTGATCCGGGTCAGGGTGTGGGGACCGCCTGCGGCCATGGCGCCGACGGGGGCGCTGGAACCCGAGCACGCGACGAGCGCGCGGGCCAGGGGAGTGGGTCCGGTGACCTTGAGGGCCGAGTCGTCGGCGAGCATCTCGACGAGCAGCTGCACGCAGCCGAGCGCGGACTTGCTGCGGACTACCCGAGGGAAGGCCTCGTTCACCGCGGTGAAGGCCTCGAGCACCAGGTCGTGCCGGGCGCGCAGGTGGGAGCGCTCGTGCATCAGGATCGCCGTGATCTCCTCCCGCTGGAGGTTCGCCAGGGTGCCCTCGCTGAGCACCACCCGTTGGCGGAGGCCGGGCAGGCAGTACGCGATCGGTTCGGAGGCGCTGAGCACCCGGAGGTTCGAGTTGCGTCCACGCTGCGGGTCGCGCTGATCGAGGAGATCGACGAGCATCCGGTGCCGGGCGCGGCGCCTGCGCGTGCGCACGCCGACCGAGGCGATGGAGAACACCAGCTTCGCGCCGATCAGGAGGGTGAGCGCGAGCACCACCACGTAGGCGATCCACAGCGGGAGCCCGAGCGCGTCGATCTCGGCGGTGGGCGCGGTGGTCGGCCTGCCGTCCGGGCCGGGTACGAGCAGCTCCGTCGCGATCGCCAGTCCGGAACTGAACGCCGACAACACGGCCGCGAGCGCGATGGCCTGCCACAGCACCAGCGCCGCCCTTGGCGCCCGATAGGGCCAGGTCGCCCGGGAGAGGAGGGCTGGCACCGGCCCTGCAAGCAACAATGCGAGCAGCGCGAAGGCCAGTGCGGTGGTGGGGTTCATTGCCCACCCATCATCCACATTGTGGGGTCAGCTGGCGCGATCGGTCCCCGGATCGACGCTCCGGAGGGCGGGTTTGGCCGCCTCCGACGCCTCGAGCGCGGCGAGGGCCTCACGCAGCGCGGCCGCCTCGTCGGCGCCCACCTGCCCGACGAAATGCACCAGTGCGGCGACCCGTCCGTCGGACTCGTCCGCCTGCTGAAGCGCGTCGACCATCAGGCTCGCAACGAGCTCGTCGCGGCCGTGCACGGGCACGTAGCGGTGCGCGCGATCGTCGCGCTGCTGAATCACCAGGTTCTTCTTCGCGAGACGCTGCAGGACCGTCATCACGGTCGTGTACGCAAGCTCGCGGCGCGTCGCGAGAGCCTCGTGCACCTGTCGCACGGTCTGCGGTTCGGAACTGGACCAGAGGTGGTCCATGACTGCGCGCTCGAGTTCCCCAAGTCCTGCCATAGGAACAGTGTACGGACTGTCCGACGCGGATGCGTACTACTACTCGTAGTACGAAATCCCCTGATCCGTGCTATGTGTGGATGAGCTCGTTGCGGAACCGGACCGGCGCCGCCGGAGGGAATAGTCTGCTGTCACCCGTCGAGAGGCATACCCGTGGATTGGCTGCTTCGCTGGTCACTCACCTCCGGCCCGCTGCCGTGGTTCGTCGCGGCCCTCGGCGCGGTCGGCGGACTCTGGCTGCTGCTGGCACCGACCACGGACCCGCGCCGGTACCGGCAGCGGGCCATCCCGCTCGCCGCGGCGGTCACGCTCGGGTGCACCGTTGCCCTCTGGGTGGTAGTCGAGAAGTGGTGGCGGCCGTTCCCCGATCAGATCGAGACCGAGATCTACGTCTGGATCGGCCTCGGGATCCTCGCGGTGGCACTCCTGGTGGCGCGGCTGCTGCTCGACCGGCGGGTGTGGCGGGCGGTGGTCTCCGTGCTCGCGGCGGCGGCCGTGGTGGCGGCGGCGGGCGCGCAGATCAACCTGGTGTTCGCCGCATACCCGACGGTGCGCGACGTCCTCGGCCTCCCGAACCCCAACGAGATCGCATTCGGCGAGCTGCCGCCGCCCACACCTGACCCGATCATGGGTACCCCCCTCGAGTCGGTGTGGCGGCCACCGGCCGATCTGCCCACCGAGGGCAGGGTGACGACGGTGCCGATCCCCGGCGTCGCCTCCGGGTTCGGGGCGCGGGACGCGCAGATCTATCTCCCGCCCGCCTACTTCGCCGACCCCCGGCCCGCGCTGCCGGTGCTCGTGCTGCTGGCCGGACAGCCGGGTTCCCCGGCGGACTGGTTCAACGGGGGCAAGCTCGCGCAGACGATGGATGCCTTCGCCGCCCAGCACGGCGGCCTGGCCCCGGTGGTGGTCGTCGCCGATGCCACGGGGTCGCAGTTCGGCAACCCCCTCTGCCTTGACTCGAAGCTCGGCAACGTGGCGACGTACCTCGCCGAGGACGTGCCCGCCTGGGTCAAGTCGCACCTCGAGGTGAACCCCGACCCGCGGAGCTGGGCGATCGGTGGGCTGTCCTACGGCGGCACCTGTTCGCTGCAGATGGCCACCAACCACCCGGACGTGTATCCGACGTTCCTCGACCTGTCCGGGCAGGAGGAGCCGACGCTCGGGGACCGGGCCCGCACGGTCGACGAGGTGTTCGGCGGCGATGCGGCGAAGTTCGCGGCGGTGAATCCGATGGACCTGATGGCTGCACGCAAGTACCCGGGCTCGGCCGGGGTGATCGTCGCAGGCAGCGACGACGGCGAGTACAAGCCGGGGGCCAAGCGGGTGTATCAGGCGGCCAAGTCCGCGGGGATGGACGTCCAGTACGTGGAACTGCCGGGGGGACACAGCTTTGCGGTGTGGTCGGCCGGGCTCGAACACGAGCTTGGGTGGTTGGCGACGAAGATGGGGCTGATTTCGTGACTCAGGCGACGGCGACGGCGGCCACCAGGCAGACCCGAAGGCTCCTCGAGCTGGCCAGGTCCGGGGCATCCGGGGCGCCGGTCAGCATCGGGCTGCTCGTCCTGATCTGGGTCCTCGGTGCGGCGACCGCCAGCCTGCTGTCCGGCCCGGCGCGGTACGTGGACCGTCACTTCGCGGCGGGGATCGGGCCCTTCGAGGACGGTCGGGTCTGGACGTCGCTCACCGCCGGGCTCTGGGCGCCGGGCCTGGCCGGGTATCTGGTCGCGACGGCGCTGGTCCTGCTGGTGGCCGCACCGATCGAGCACCGGATCGGCTCGGGCCGCTTCGCGGTCGCGGCGGCGAGCACCCAGGTGCTGGGCACGCTGCTGGGGATCGGGGTGGCCGCGCTGGTGAAACTGGTCGACGAGGGGTGGGGCTTCCGGTTGCACATCGGTGCCGCGGTCGGCCCGACGACGTGGATCGTCGGCGTGGCCATGGTGGCGAGCTCGCGGATGGACACGCTGTGGCGACGGCGGACCCGGGTGGGGCTGCTCGCGCTGCTGATCACCCTCGCACTGTTCGGCGGGCACCTCGAGGACATCATCCGGCTCGCCGCGGCGGTGGTCGGGCTGGTCCTCGGTCCCTGGATCGTCGGCCGGTCGGCGCGCGGGGCTCGGCTCGCGGGGACCCGCCGCGAGGGCCGGGTGCTCGTCGCGATCGTGGTCGCGGCCGGCGCGCTCGGCCCGGCTCTGGCGGCCCTCTCGCCCAACGCGGTCGGACCGTTGGCCGTGCTGCGCGAGCTGTTCCGTGGGGTGCCCTGGACACCGGACGAGGTGCGGGCCATCTGTGCGGGCGCGTCGAACAGCGAGGAGTGCAGGCGCGGGCTGCTGGGGCTGCGACTTGGTGGGGTCGGGCCGACCCTGTTGAGCCTGATGCCCTCGATCTTCCTGTTGGTGCTCGCGGACGGCCTGCGCCGGGGCAGGCGGTTCGCGTGGATCGCGGCGGTGGTCGTGCACTCGATCCTGCTCGCGCTGTCCGTGGCGAACTATGTCGTCCGGTTCATCGAATCGGTCGGTGAGGAATCGCTCTTCTACGGCCTCGACTCGCCGAACCTGTACCGGACCATCACGCCGTTCCTGACGCCGCTCGCGATCCTCGTGGTGCTGCTGCTGACCCGGCGGTTCTTCGATGTCGCCGCGCCGAAGGGCACGTATCGCCGGCTGTGGACGATCCTCCTGGCCGTCGCCGCGGGGCTCGGCGTCGTGTATGTCCTCGGTGGGCTGCTGGCGCGCAAGGGGTTCGACCGGGATCCGGGGCTCGCGGGTCTGCTCGCCGACTATCCGCAGCGCCTGATCCCACCGGTCTACCTGCAGTGGCTGGACCCGCGCCTGCTGCCCGACAGCGCCGCCACCACGGTGCTGTTCGAGTGGACCGGAGTGGTGTTCTGGGTGGTCGCGTGCGTGGCGACGCTGGCCACGTTCCTCAAGCCGGCCTACGGCGCGGAGACCGAGGACACCGAACGGGCCAGGAAGCTGTTGTGCGCCAGCGGCGGCAGCCCGCTGTCCTGGATGACGACCTGGCGCGGCAACAAGTACTGGTTCAGTCCGGACGGGACGAGCTACGTGGCCTACCGGGTGATCGCGGGCGTCGCGCTGACCACCGGCGACCCCGTCGGTCCGCCTGACCGGTTGCGGGTCAACGTGACCGACTTCGCGGAGTTCGCGTCCAGCAGCGGATGGATTCCGTGCTTCTACTCGGTGACCGGCGAGCTGCGGGAGGTGACCGACTCGATGGGGTGGTCCGGAATCCAGGTCGCGGAGGAGACGGTGCTCCGGCTCGACGACCTCGCGTTCACCGGCAAGAAGTTCCAGGACGTGCGCACCGCGGTGAACCGGGCCAAGAAGGACGGGATCAGCGCCGAGTGGATCTCGTTCCCCGACGCCCCGCTGTCGATCACCGATCAGATCACCGCCATCTCGGAGGAATGGGTGGCGGACAAGGGGATGCCGGAGATGGGCTTCACGCTCGGCGGCCTCGAGGAGATCGACGATCCGCAGGTGCGGTGCCTGGTCGCCGTGGATGCCGAGCGCACCGTGCACGGGGTCACCTCGTGGATGCCCGTCTACCGGGACGGCCGGGTGGTCGGCTGGACCCTCGATTTCATGCGCCGCCGCTCCGAGGGCTTCCGGCCCGCAATGGAGTTCCTGATCGCCTCCGCGGCGATGCTCCTCAAGGAAGAGGGCGCCGAGTTCGTCAGCCTGTCCGGCGCGCCGCTGGCGAAGGTCGTCTCGCCGGAGGCAGCGGCCGATACCGAGGAGGACCTCGAGCGGTCCACCCTGTCGACGGTGCTGGACCGCCTCCTCGACGTGCTCGGCAAGACCCTGGAGCCGGTGTACGGGTTCCGGTCCCTGCTGGCCTTCAAGTCGAAGTTCCAGCCGGAGTACGTGCCGATGCACATGACGTTCGCCGATCCGGCGGCGCTGCCGAGCATCGGCAACGCCATCGGTCGGGCCTACCTGCCGGAGGTCTCGATCGGCCAGGGAGTTCGCCTGGTGCGCACCATGATCGGTGGCAACCGGACCTGACCTCAGGCCGAGCCGACGCCCACCGCGTCGGCCGCCGCCACTGGCCCGCCGATCGACCCGTACACGTGCCGGGTCCCGATCGGCACGATCAGCGGCCGGTCGGAGACGGGGTCCTCGATGACCCGGGCCTCGAGCCCGAACACCTTCAACAGCAGCTCCTCCGAGATGACCTCGCTCGGGGTGCCGGACGCGACGACCGCGCCCTCGGACATGACGATCAGGCGGTCGCTGTACCGGATGGCGAGGTTCAGGTCGTGCAGCACCATCACCACCGTGCGTCCGAGTTCCTCGTGCATCCGGTCCACCAGGTCGAGGACCTCGACCGAATGCGCCAGGTCCAGGTACGTGGTCGGCTCGTCGAGCAGCAGGATGTCGGTGCCCTGGGCGAGCGCCATCGAGATCCAGGCGCGCTGGCGCTGTCCGCCGGAGAGCTGGTCGACGGGTCGGTCCGCGAGCTCGGACACCCCGGTCAGGGCCAGCGCCCTGGCCACCTCGCCCTCGTCGTCGGCCGACCACTGCCGGATCCAGGACTGGTGCGGGTGCCGTCCGCGGGCGACCAGGTCGGCCACGGTCAGTCCCTCGGGCGCGACGGGGGCCTGCGGGAGCACCCCGAGGGTGCGCGCGACGTCCTTGGTCTTGAGGGTGGAGATGGCCTTGCCGTCGAGCAGCACCTGGCCGGACTTCGGCTTGAGCAGTCGGCCGAGCGAGCGGAGCAGGGTGGACTTGCCGCAGCCGTTCGGCCCGATCACCGTCGTCACCACGCCGGTGGGGATCTCGAGGTCGAGCCCGTCGACGATGATGCGGTCGCCGTAGCCGACGGTGAGGGCCTCGGCCGCGAGCCGGGGCGCGGTGTGCTCGGTGGTGAGCTCGCTCATCAGACCGACACCTTTCGATTGTTTCGGACGAGCAGGTACAGCAGGAACGGTCCGCCGAGGGCCGAGGTCACGATGCCGACGGGGAGCTCGACGGGGAGGATGGTGCGCGCGATGACGTCGCTGCCGACCACCAGAACGGCCCCCACCAGGCCGGAGGCCAGGATCGGCGGTCCCGGGGTACGCAGCAGCCGGAGTGCGAGCTGCGGAGCGCACAGCGCGACGAATCCGATCGGGCCGACGGCGGCCGTCGCGATGGAGGCGAGCGCCACCGCGGCCAGCAGCAGGGTGGCCTGTCCGGCCTGCAACCGGACGCCGAGCGAGCGTGCGTTGTCGTCGCCGAGACGCAGCGCGCCCAGGGTGAACGAGGAGATCAGCGCGATCGTGCCGACCACCGCGACGCCGATCGCGACGGGCCACACCTGCGCCCAGTCGCTGCCGTTGAGGGAGCCGTTGAGCCAGACCTGCGCACGGGCGACGTCGTTGATGTCGGCGGAGATCAGCATCCACTGGATCGCGGCGATCAGCATGGCGTTGAACCCGATGCCGATCAGCACCACCCGGTAGCCCTGGACTCCGCCGCGCCACGCGAGCGCGTAGATGATGACGGCGGTCGCGATGCCGCCGATCAGCGCCGCGATCGGGATGCCGAGCACCGCGAGCAGTCCCACGAAGCTGCCGCCGCCCGCCAGCACGATGAGGGCCACGGCGGCCGCGCTGGCCCCGGCGGTGATGCCCAACAGGTCCGGGCTGGCCAGGGGATTGCGCAGGATGGACTGGGTGATCGCGCCCGAGATGCCCAGCGCGAGGCCGGTGAGCAGCGCGGTGAGGGCGCGAGGCAGGCGCAGGTCCATCACGATGAACCGCTCGACCTTGGTGCCGCCGCCGAAGAGGATCTCGGCGACGGTCGGCACCGAGATCGCGAAGTCGCCGCGGCCGATGTTGATGCACAGCAGCAGGAACGCGGCGAGCAGCAGGCCTGCGGTGATCGCGACCATGGTGGTGCGGCGGACCAGGGAGACCGGCCCGACCCGGAACCCCGGGCGCGACGGCACGGTGGTGGGGAGTTCGACTTTGTCGTCGATCAGGCTCACAGCGACACCAGCTTTCTGCGCCGGACGAGCGCGACGAAGAACGGTGCACCGAAGAGCGCCAACACGATGCCCACCTGGAGTTCGCCGGGGCGGACCACGACGCGGCCGATCACGTCCGCGAGCAGGACCATGATCGCGCCGATGATGCCTGCATAGGGCACCAGCCAGCGGTAGTCCGGTCCGGTGATCGACCGGGCGACATGGGGCACCACCAGTCCGACGAAGGCGATCGGGCCACAGGCGGCGGTGGCGGCGCCGGTGAGCAGGGTGATCGCGATGATGCCGATCGTCCGGCTCAACACGATGTTGGTGCCGAGGCCGCGGGCGACGTCGTCGCCGAGGCTGAGCACGTTCAGGCTCGGGGTGCTCGCCATCGCGATCAGCGTGCCGATCACCAGGAACGGCAGCACCTGCCAGAGCACCTCGGGTCCGCGCCCGGCGATGGAGCCGACGACCCAGAACCGGTAGCCGTCGAGGCTGGTCTGGTCGAGCAGGATGACGGTGTTCGTCATGGCGCTGAGGAACATCGCCACCGCGGCACCGGCGAGCGCGAGGCTCAGTGGGCTCGATCTGCCGTTGCCGATCGACGAGATGCCGAACACGACGATGCTCGCGGCGAGGGACCCGGCGAAGGCGAACCACAGGTACTCGTTCGGTCCGGCCAGCCCGAACAGGTAGATCGAGAGCACCACGAAGAACGCGGCGCCGCCGTTGAGGCCGAGCAGGCCCGCGTCGGCGAGCGGGTTACGGGTGTGGCCCTGGATGAGCGCGCCCGCGATGCCGAGCGCGATGCCGACCGCGATCCCGAGGGCGGTGCGCGGCACCCGCAGGGTGCGCACCACCAGGTCGGTGTCGAGGCCGGTCGGGGTGAACAGCGCGTGGAAGATCTCGGCGAAGGTCATCGGCCGGGCGCCGACGGCAACGCTGGCGAGGGCGGCCGCCGCGAGCAGCAGCACGAGGAGGGCGAGCCCGAGCAGTCGGCGCTTGCGGATCGCGGCCATCGAGGTGTCGCGGCGGATCGGGGTGAAACCCTCCGCGACCGCGGTCTTGAGCCGGACGACCTCGGAGCCGCTGCGGGGGAGCAGGGCCCGGCGGGTGCCGAGCGGCCTGCCGGACTCGGCGTCCCTGGTGACCAGGCCCAGCCAGCCCTTGCCGACGCTCTGGCCCGTGGCGCCCTCCCTGCTGCCGCGGTTCCAGACGAGCAGGGCGGCGGCGGTGATCAGCGCGACGCCGCCGAAGACCGCGCGATCCATCTGGCCGCCGCCGTTGTCGTCGCGCAGGGAGTCGACGATGAACCAGCCGATGACCAGGGGGAGGGCGACCACGCCGAGGTCCGCGAGGGCGGCGAGCAGCCGGCGTTGCAGCGGTGCCGGACCGGTCGGGACCTCCAGCGAACCGTAGATCTCGGTCGGGTGGGTCCCCCGGGTCTCGGTCGGCCCGGGGCGAGCGGCGACCGAACCGGGTGTGGGGGTGGACGTCACGGTCGGGGGCTCCTGATCGGCGAGGCGCAAGCTTGCGAGATTAGGTTACGGAACCCTATCCCCGGCCGGGGGCTCGGCTCCCGCTCGCCCGCAAGTAATGGTTAGGCTAACCTACATTCGCGGTCGACCCGCAAGCGGTCGCCCTGCAGTTGATCTCGACGAGATGTCCGAATGTCGCCGACCCAGGAGTGAGCAGTGTCATCCATCGCAGCGCCCCCGTTCGCAGTGTCATCGACCGCCGTTTCGGTGAAACCGGTGCGGAACGACCCGGCCGCCGCGCTCGACGACTCCTGTCTCCGACTCCGGGGCATCTATCCGGAGTACCCGCGGGTGTATGCCGTCGCTCTGATGGCCGACCAGGGCAAGCGTCGCTGGTGGTCTGCCGTCGAGGGGATTCACGGCGATCGCCTCGAGCGGATGGTCGAGCGGGCGCTGGCCGACCTCTGCGATCCGGAGGCGGCGGCCGCCTCGGTCGCGACCGCGCTCATCCACGCGGTGATCGGCCGGGTGGCGTCGCTGGTGGTGTTGGAGGGGCGCGCCTGGGATCCGGGTCTCGAGAACCTTTGGTTGCACATGGACAGCGACGGCTGCATCGACTGGGCCGGGGTAAGCGATCCGGTGCTGCGGGTGCTGCCCGGTGATCGCTGGGCCGGGACGCGTGCCGCGGTGACGTTGCCGTGCGAGGGCGCTCTGCTGGTGTGGACCGTGCACCGCTGCCACACCGCGCTGGTCGCGTTCTTCGATGCGCTGGACCTGATCGTGCCGCTCGATCGATCGCGCTTGTGGGCCATGGTCGGTGAGGCGATCCTCGGTGCCGCCACGCTTGTTCCCATTCTCGGCGGCGTGGGCGAGTCCGCCGCGATGCGCCGGGGGCAGGGCCTGCTCGACGCCTTTGAGGGTGCCGGGGTGCCGGTCCGGGCGCGTGCCGACCGGGCAGCTTTTCGCCGCGGCGTCGCTGCGCTTGCATGTTAGGCCAGGCTTGCCTATTGTCATTCTCGGAACGTGAATGATCGGACCGCGCCGGAGTCCTGAGGGCTGCAGAGACTCCCGGTCCTTCCCCGCGACGGGCCCCACACCTTCGGGTGCGGGGCCCGTCGGCATTTCGGGCGAAAGGTACATTCACTCGACCGGCAACGATGGAGTGTGAAGATGAGCAACGTGTCCTCGATGAGCGATCTGTCCGGGATGGACCCCGCGGCCGCAACCCCGTTCCTCAACAAGGGATTCGGTGAGGTGCTTGGGCTCGAGTACACCGAACTCAGCGGCGACCGGGTCCGGGCCCAGTGGACGGTCCGTCCCGAGCTGTACCAGCCGGCGGGCATCATGAACGGCGGCGTGCACTGCGCGGTCGTCGAGACGCTCGCCAGCATCGCGGGCAGCATCTGGCTGGGTGACCGGGGGCATGTGGTCGGCGTCAACAACAACACCGACTTCCTGCGGGCCACCCGCGACGGCGTCCTCTTCGCGGAGGCGACGCCGGTGCACCGCGGCCGCACGCAACAGCTGTGGCAGGTCGCCGTGGTGGACGAGCGGGACCGCCTGGTGGCCAAGGGGCAGGTGCGGCTCGCGAACGTCACAGACACGGACCGGCTCGGGGGCTAGCGAACGAACGAGAGATCGGTTCGTCACCCCCGACTGTCGCCATTGATCGCAGTCACTGATTGCGCAACGCATTTGTCGGCAGCACTGCCCCGCTCCGGAGGGGCGGGATCCGGCAACGAAGCGGTCCATTTGTGGACTGCCGCCGCGCTTAGCCCAGCAAAGATGCGCCTTGCCAAGAAGACGCGCGATCCCTCATCTCGTAGGCGTCAAACCTGCGGCCGGTTCTTGTAGACGGCCCGGAGGACCAGGAACGCCAGCCCGGTGGCAACCGTGCAAACCAACAGGGTCACGGTTCCTTTGGTCCAACTACCAGCCGAGGCACCGAAAACGACGCCAAGGATTTCGGACATGAGGAGTCCTGCGGTCAATGCCTGCCGCTCGTTGATCCTCATGTGGCTACCGTGACTCCTGACGCATCAACCAGTCTCGAACAGCGTCGAGCACTGCGTCCTGCATGCGGAGGCCCTTGGCTGCGCAAGTCATTTTCAGTTGGCGCTGTACCTCGACAGGAAGCCGAGTCCCGAAGGGTGCGAGCGTCGCGCCCTTCAGCGATCGATCCTCCGGTTGAAGTGACCGTTGCGGTGCCCCTTGGACGGTTGGTAGTGCCGTATATGGCTGTAGTTCGCCTCGATGGGATCCAAAGAGGTGGCTAGATGTTCTCTTGTCCGCATTTGGTAGATGTGACCCCCCGCTGATCCCCACTTGTACTCCGTGTCTGATTTGTATATTTAGATACTTAGAGCATGCAATCCTAGTGCATTTCGGGGGCATTGTCTTCGAAAGTTACCTGCGAGTATCTAGCGGTGAGATCGCACGCCAAATCTCGCATGTATGCACGCATGATGGAGGCTGGCTGGTCATACCAACGGCGCCGCTGATTTACGGAATTGCAACCGAAATCCACAACCTCAGGTTGTTAGTCGTGCGGTCGCACTCCTTTTCTAGAGCTGTGGGCATGAACTCTGGGCTACTTATCGCCCTCGCGCGATTTCAGGCGAGCCCAGATCTTCCCGACAAGAATGGGCGCTAAAAGAGCGCCGAGGATCAGCCCCAACAGGGCATCTGTACTTAGATGCGACGCCATCGACACGAGGAAGGCGAGCGTCGCGACGAGCACAGCCCAGCCGCCGAACCGGGCAACGGGCGCAGTAGTCGGCCGCTCCAACCAACGGGCTGTCGTGGCCGTGATCGTGTAGACGATCACGGCCACGACAGCCATGGTGATCATGATCCACATCAGCTGCAGTATCCACCCGAGTAGTAGTCGACACCCAGAATGCCGGCGCCGAACGGAAGCGGGGAGCCGGGCAGCAACGGGAGTCCGCCGAGGCCGAAGCCTACCTTGAACTGAACGCACTGGCCGGATGCTGCAGCGAAAGCGGCAAGGCTGGCAAGTGTCCGCCCAGCCCACATCACACCCGGATTCGGAAGCCAGGCGGCCACGCCTCCCCCTGCCCCCATCTTGGCAGTCTCCATTTTGTTGAGATAGACGTGGCCGGACACCCATCCCCAGTTCCAGGAGGGATCGGCGGTCACGGGGAAGGCTGTTTCCTCGGTGAAGTCGACATGCTGAACGAGGCTGTTTCCCTCTACTTTCAGCGAAGTGGAAATCGCGCCACCGTTCGCATCGGTCGCCCATGGCTTCTTGAAGCTGCCGACCGGGAGGCCGGCGGCGTTGTTCACTGTGATCGACCCATCTTCCTGAGGATCGGTGGTGAAGCCGGCCGGCAGGTTGAGGGGGAATTCGTAGCGGCTCGGCGCCGCCGCGTCGGGGATGGTGATGGTGGTCGAGACCTCGCCGTTCGGGCCAGTCTTGGTGTCGAACGACGTTGAAGCGCCAGGGATGGTGTCGAACGATGGTGAAGCGTCGCCCCGTTCGCCAAGAGTGTCGTGGGGGATTTGCCAGCTGATTTGTGAACCATCTGTTCCGGTCCCCTGAATCTCCTCACCAGGAGTGGACGGCGCAGCATTTGCAACTCCGCCAAGCGGCAGAATTGCGGCCATTGCAATAGTGGTCAACACGACACGAGAACGAACCTTCATGGATCTCCCTGCTTGGCGGGTTGGCGGACTTATCTCCGCCCGAGCCAAGGATGCTTCATCCGGATTTTTGCGTCAATGGCCAACCCGGAATAGCGGATGCATTTTCGAAATCCATATGCGGGTTATCTTGTTAGCATTCCAAAAATGCGCGTCAACCAGCACGGGAATGCAGTAAAGACAGAAATCTGACAACCTAACAATATTTGTAAATAGGTGGCGGCCTCGGGCTGGTTGCGGGCCAGGCGTCGCATCCCGCAACGGCCAGGGCGCCCGGCCGGCCATCACGTTGGTAGCAGTCGGCTGATCGGGGCGTGGCCGGGCACACCGAGGGCCGCGTCCAACGGAGTCTTCGTGCCGTTGATCGGAGAGTTGTTCGTAGTGTCGCGTCTGGCGCTATCGGGAAAGGAAGGCGATGCAGTGACTGAACCGATGAATCCAGTCGATCACCGGCAGGTCGATGCATCGCGCTTGCCGTTGCATCCAGCGTCCTAGATGCCTCGTGGTCGGGACGGGTCATCGGGGTCGGAATTGGTGTCGTGCTTGTCATGCTGGGAGAAAAGTTCCTACTTCCTCGGATGTCACGCCGAGATGCGATCAGACGGTGCCGCTCACCGCGTAGTGGGTGGTCCTAGGCCGGATGAATACCCCAAAGGCGTCGTTGCGGCGGCGAACTAGTTGGTAGCCTCCGGACCGGGGAATGCGGCCGGGGTGGTCCGCGTAGTAGACCTGCACTCCGCTGCAGGTAGTCCACAGGGGGACAAATTGGTAGTCGCCATCGCGCTCGTTGCTGGCTTTCTCGTACTCCTTGCCGGCGGAACGGCGCTCATCGAACGGCTGGATAGACCAGGGCGCAGAGAATCGGATGAGAAGTGGATGTCCCGCGGGCAACCCGAGGATCATCCCTAGATTCTCTCAAGTGTCGGTTCTGGCCAGGGCATCAACGGCGGCTGTCCAGCGAGGAGCGGACCGGTACTTCCCTTGCCGGCCCGCATCTCGCCAGGCAGCCCTGAAACGCAGTTCGTTCTGACGGGCACACAGGAACCCTCCGCTGCCCACCGGCTTCGCATCAGGTGAGGAACTGCGCCGCCCTGTCCGCCAGGTCGAGCACGGGCTGCGGCAGGATCCCGAGCATCAGCGTGACGACGGCGCACAGGCAGATCGCGGCCGCGGTCGCGGTGCTGGGCACGACCACCGTCGTCGCCTCGGATTCCGGCGTCGGGTCGGAGAAGTACATCAGCACGATGACCCGCACGTAGAAAAACGCGGCGATCGCGCTGCTGATCACGCCGACGATGACGAGGGGTACCGCCCCGCCCTCAGCGGCGGCCCGGAACACCGCGAACTTTCCGACGAACCCACTGGTCAACGGGATTCCGGCGAACGAGAGCAGGAACAGGGCGAAGACCGCGGCCAACAGCGGTGAGCGTCGGCCGAGGCCGGCCCAGCCGGCCATGTCGGTGGTTTCCTGGTGCCCGTCCCGCACCAACATCACGCAGGCGAAGGCGCCGAGCGTGCTGAAGCCGTAGGCGAGCAGATAGAACATCGTCGCCGAGAGTCCCGCGTCGTTCCCGGCGATCAGGCCGGTGAGGATGAATCCGGTGTGGGCGATCGCCGAATACGCGAGCATGCGTTTGACGTCGGTCTGGGTGATCGCCAGCACGGCACCGATCAGCATGGTCGCGATGGCGACGGCCCACAGCATCGGACGCCAGTCCGCCCGCAACTCCGGCAGGGCGACGTAGAAGATGCGCAGCATGGCGCCGAACGCGGCGACCTTGACGGCCGCCGCCATGAAGGCGGTGACCGGGGTGGGGGCGCCCTGGTACACGTCGGGCACCCACGAATGGAACGGCACCGCACCGACTTTGAACAGCAGGCCCACGCTCAGCAGCCCGGCACCGAGCAACGCCAGCACCGGCCGCTGCTCGCCGCCGTCGGCGATCGCGTCGGCTATGCCCGCGAGCCGCACCGTGCCCGCGTAGCCGTACAGCAACGCCACGCCGTAGAGAAAGAACGCCGAGGAGAACGCGCCGAGCAGGAAGTACTTCAGCGCTGCCTCCTGGGAGAGCAGGCGCCTGCGCCTGGCCAGTCCGCAGAGCAGGTACAGCGGCAGCGACAGCACCTCGAGCGCGACGAACATGGTGAGTAGGTCACCCGCCGCCGGGAACAGCAGCATCCCGCCGACCGCGAAGAGCGTCAGCGGGAACACCTCTGTCTGCATCACTCCCGCCCTGGTCGCCTCCAGTTCGTCGACGCTGCCGGGCACCGCGGCCGCCTGGGGGGCGAAGGCGTCGATGCCGCCGACCCCGGCCGCTGGACTCGGGACCGAGACGACCGCCGCCCGCCGCGCCCCGCCCGCGGCCCGCGGTCCGCTGCGTTCGGCGATCAGCAACACCGCGAGGATCGAGACCAGCAGGATCGTGCCCTGCAGGAACAGGGTGGGGCCGTCGACGACGACAGCGCCCATGACGGCGGTGCCGTGATCTCCCCTCAGCAGCACGACCGCGACGAACGCCGCGCCCAGGCCGCCGAGACTGAGCACCAGGTGGCTGGTGAGGCGGCCGCGGGTGGGCGCGAACGCCTCGACGATCACCGCCACGACCGCCACCCCGAACACGATCAACATCGGCGCGAGCCTGCCGTACTCGATGTCCGGTGCGGGCAGCGCAGCCTGGGCGAGGGCTTCATGGGACCTCATCGGGGCGCACCTCCGTGGTTGTCCTGATCGGCGACGAGGCCGGTGAGGGTCGGGCCGGTCGGTGCGGGATCGTGCTGACCGATCGTGGTCATGATCTGACTGACCGCGGGGTTGACGATGTCGAGGACCGGTTTCGGGTAGAAGCCGAGGACGAGGAGCAGCGCGATCAGCGGGGCCACGACCGCGAGTTCGCGGGGCACCAGGTCGCGGATGCGCTTGTTGTCCTCGGTCACCGGACCGGTCATCAGGCGTTGATACAGCCAGAGCACGTAGATCGCCGCGAGAACCAGCGCGCTGGTCGCGATCAGCGCGGCGGCCGGGTAGCGGGTGAAAGTGCCCACCAGGACCAGGAACTCGCTCACGAACGGGGCCAGCCCGGGCAGGGACAGGGTCGCGAGGCCCGCGACGAGGAAGGTGCCTGCCATCACAGGGGCGACCTTTTGCACGCCGCCGTACGCGGCGATGGCCCTTGTGCCGCGGCGGGAGACAAGGAATCCGGCCACCAGGAACAGGGCAGCGGTCGAGATGCCGTGGTTGACCATGTACAGCGTCGAGCCGGCCTGCCCCTGACTGGTCATCGCGAAGATGCCGAGAATGATGAACCCGAAGTGCGAGATCGACGTGTAGGCGATCAGCCGCATCACGTCGGTCTGACCGATCGCCAGCAACGCGCCGTAGACGATGCCGATCACCGACAGCGTGACGATCAGCGGCGCGAAGTACGCGGACGACTCGGGGAAGAGCTGCAGGCAGTAGCGGAGCATCGCGAAGGTGCCGACCTTGTCGACGACGGCCATCATGAGCACCGCGGTGGCCGGGGTGGCGGCAGTGGCCGCGCCCGGCAGCCAGGTGTGGAAGGGCCACAACGGCGCCTTCACTGCGAAGGCGAACATGAAGCCGAGGAACAGCGCATTGAGGACGCCGGGATCGACGCCGAGCCCGCCCGAGGAGGCGGCCGCGACGATCTCGCGGAAGTCGAAGGTCCCACCCGGAAGCGGGCTGCCCTCGCGCACCGTCACCACGTACAGTCCGATCACCGCGGCCAGCATGATCAGGCCGCCGAAGAGGTTGTACAGCAGGAACTTCACCGCCGCGCGAGACCGGTGCACGCTGGCCCTCCGGGTCACCGCGGTGGCATCGGTCCCGCCGAATCCGCCGATGAGGAAATACATCGGGAGCAGCATCGCCTCGAAGAACACGTAGAACAGCAGGATGTCGAGGGCGGTGAACGACACCAGCACCATCGATTCGACCACCAGGATCAACGCCACGTAGAAGTGGATCCTGCGCCTGCCGATCGGCTCCGGCTCGGGGACGTCGTTCCATCCTGCGAGCAGTAGCAGCGGCACCAGCACGGTTGTCAGCAGCACCATCACCAGCGCGATGCCGTCCACCCCGAGGGTGTACCGGGTGCCGAAAGCCGGGATCCAGGCGTGTGACTCGACGTACTGGTACTGCGCGCCCGCCGGATCGAAACCGACCGCCACGGACACCGCCAGCGCGAGCACCACGAGCGCGGTGCCGAGCGCGACGGACCGGGCGAGCCGGTGCTTGTCGGCGGGCAGCGTCAGGACAGCGGCGGCGCCGACGAGCGGTGCCACCCAGATCGCGGTCAACCAGGGCAGGCTCATCGGAGACCCACCAGCACCATCGTCGCGGCCACCGCGCCCGCGCCCGCGAACATGTACAGGGCGTAGGTCCGGACGAAGCCGGTCTGCAGCCGTCGGATCCGCGCCGACGAGCCGGCGATCGCCGCGGTCAACCCGCTCACCGCGCCGTCGATGCCCCTGCCGTCGAAGTAGCCGAGCCACCGCGTCAGATGTTGGCCAGGACGCATGAACACCGCCTCGTTGACTGCGTCGCCGTACAGGTCCTTGCGGGCCGCGACGGTGAGTGGGGAGACCGCGGCGGGCGCGACCTCGGGGATCTTCTGCCCCGCGTACTGCCGATAGGCCACAGCGACACCGGCGAGCACGACGACCAGGGTGGTCACGGTGATCACCCATACGGGGACGGCGAGATCGGGATGTTGGGCGCCGACCACCGGTTCGAGCCAATGCTGGAGCGCCCCACCGAAGGCCAGGATCGCGCCGGAGGTCACCGAACCGATCGCGATGAGGATCATCGGCCACGTCATCACGCCCGGCGACTCGTGCGGGTGGGCGACTGTGCCGTCTGGTCGCTCCGCAGGCTCCGCGCCTGTGCCTTCTGGTCGCTCCGCATGCTCCCCTCGCCATCGGGGCGTGCCGAAGAACGTCAGCAGCATCACCCGGGTCATGTAGAACGCGGTGATGCCCGCCCCGAGCAGGGCGGCCGTACCGAGGACGATGCCCTCGGTGCCGCCCGCGCCGAACGCCGCCTCGATGATCTTGTCCTTCGAGAAGTACCCGGAGAAGGGGGGAATGCCGAGGATCGCGAGATAGCCGAGCCCGAACGTGACGAAGGTGATCGGCATGAACGCCCGCAATCCGCCGTAGCGGCGCATGTCAGTCTCGTCGTTCATGCCGTGCATCACCGACCCGGCGCCGAGGAACAGTCCCGCCTTGAAGAAGCCGTGGGTGAGCAGGTGCATGATCGCGAACGCGTACCCCGCGGGGCCGAGGCCCGCGGCGAGCACCATGTAGCCGATCTGGCTCATCGTCGACGCCGCAAGCGCCTTCTTGATGTCGTCCTTGGCGCAGCCGATGATTGCGCCGAACAGCAGGGTGACCGCGCCGACCGCTACGACCGCGAGCTGCGCGCCCGGCGCCAGGTCGAAGATCACGTTGGACCGGACAATGAGATAGACGCCCGCGGTGACCATCGTGGCGGCGTGGATCAGCGCCGACACCGGGGTCGGGCCCTCCATCGCGTCGCCGAGCCAGGACTGCAGCGGCACCTGGGCCGACTTGCCGCACGCCGCGAGCAGCAGCGCCAATCCGATTGCCGTGACCGCGGACTCGCTCGCCCCGTCCGCCGCGGCGAAGACGCCGCTGAAGTTGATCGAACCGAACGTCGCGAACATCATCATGATCGCGACGACCAGGCCCATGTCGCCGACGCGGTTGACCACGAAGGCCTTCTTCGCCGCGGTCGCCGCCGACGGCTTGAACTGCCAGAAGCCGATCAGCAGGTAGGAGGCGAGGCCGACGCCCTCCCATCCGACATAGAGACCGAGGTAGTTGTCGGCGAGCACCAGGAGCAGCATCGCGGCCAGGAACAGGTTGAGGTAGGCGAAGAAACGACGCTTGGCCACATCGTCTTTCATGTAGCCGACCGAATAGATGTGGATCAGCGAGCCCACCCCGGTGATGAGCAGCACGAAGCAGATCGACAGCTGGTCCAGCAGGAGCCCGAAGTCCACCTGCAGGCCCGCGGCAGGTAGCCAGCTGAAGAGGTCCTCGGACAGGGCACGATCGGCGGTGTCGCGGCCCAGCATCTGGGCGAAGAACACGACACCGACCGCGAACGACGCCAACGCCATCGCACAGGCGAACAGATGGCCCCACCGGTCGGTTCGCCTGCCGCCGAGCAGCAGCACCGAGGCGCCCAGCAGCGGCAGGGCGGGCAGCAGCCAGATCCCCCCGGTCACGTCAGTACCTCAGGAGGTTCGCGCCGTCGACCGAGGCCGAACGTCGGGTGCGGAAGATGGTCATGATGATCGCCAGGCCGACAACGACTTCGGCGGCGGCGACCACCATGGTGAAGAACGCGAAGACCTGGCCGTCGAGGTTCTGGTGCATCCGGGCGAACGTCACGAACGCCAGATTGCTCGCGTTCAGCATCAGCTCGATGCACATGAACACGACGATGGCGTTGCGGCGGACGAGGACGCCCGCCGCACCGATGGTGAACAGCAGGGCGGACAGGTACAGGTAGTTCTCGGGGTTCACCGCGTGCCCTCCTCTCCTGGTGTCTCCGACTCGGATGCCGAGATGTCTCGCTGCTGGAGAATGCGGCTGACCGACGACGGGGCGTACGACCCGTCCGGCAGCAGTGCGGGCATGTCGACCGCGTTGCTGCGGGCGTAGACGCCGGGACTCGGCAACGGGGTCACCCGATCGCCGCCCGTGGCCCCCTCGCTCCATCGGCGAACCCGGTCGCGCGAGAGCTCCCGCTGGTCCGCGCGCGGCCACAACCGCTCGCGGTGTGCGAGCACCATGGCGCCTATGGTCGCGGTGATCAGCAGCGCGCCGGTCAGCTCGAACGCCCACACGTAGCGGATGAAGATGAGTTCCGCGAGGGCCTCGACGTTGCCCGCAGGCAGCTCGCCCGGCTCGGCGACGCCGCCGCCCACGTAGACGGACGCGGTGCCGATGGCCGCGATCAGCAGCACCCCGAATCCGAGCCCCGCCACGATCGCGGCGATCCGCTGGCCGCGAAGCGTTTCCACCAGCGAGTCGGAGGAGTCGACGCCGATGAGCATGAGGACGAACAGGAACAGCATCATCACCGCGCCGGTGTAGACGACGACCTGCACGACGCCGAGGAAGAGCGCGGCCTGGGCGATGTAGAACACCGCGAGAATGATCATGGTCAGCGCGAGGAAGATGGCCGAATAGACGGCCTTGGTGGCGCATACGACGCCGAGGGCGCCGATCACGGCCACCACGGCGAGGACCCAGAACTGGACCGCCTCGCCCGTGGACGTGCGTTCCAGGGGCTCGGCGGCGAGTAGCGCCGCGGCGGCGACCGCGGTCACGCTTGCGACCCATCTTCCGGTGCGGGCTCTTCCTGGGTGGGGTCCTCCGAGTCCGGCCGCACGGTGCCGAGGTAGTAGTCCTTGTCCGTGCTCCCGGGCTGCATCGGGTGTGGCGGCTCTGTCATGCCCGGCTCGAGCGGCGCCAGGAGGCGATCCTTCTCGTAGATCAATCCGGCCCGGTTGTCGTCGACCATCTCGTAGTCGTCGGTCATGGTCAGCGCCCGGGTCGGGCACGCCTCGATGCACAGTCCGCATCCGATGCACCGCAGGTAGTTGATCTGGTACACGCGGCCGTATCGCTCACCGGGCGAATAGCGTTCGGCCTCGGTGTTGTCGGCGCCCTCGACATAGATGGCGTCGGCGGGGCAGGCCCAGGCGCACAGCTCACACCCGATGCACTTCTCCAGCCCGTCCGGGTAGCGGTTGAGCTGATGCCTGCCGTGGAAGCCGGGGGCGGTCGGCGTTTTCTCCTCCGGATAGAACTCGGTGTTGGGCTTCGCGAACATCGTTCGGAAGGTCACGCCGAATCCCGATAGGGGACCTAGGAACTCAACCATCGTCGCCCTCCTTGGTGGTGGCGCCCGTGGATACCGGGGTGCGGCTGAACGCGGGCAAGATCTGGCCGGGTAGCGGCGGAACAGGGAAACCGCCCGCCATGGGGTCGAACGGCTCGTCGACCGGGGGGGCGATCGGGCCCCCGGTGACCTGCGGCACGGGCGCTGCCGCGGGCTTCGGTGCGGACCGGAGCCGTCGCCACACCAGTCCGAGGGCTACCAATGCGACGACCGTCCCCGCACCGAAGAGGAAGACCTGCAGGGAGCCGTACCCCTCGTTCCGCAGGGTCCGCATCGCGGCGACCACCAGGATCCAGACCAGTGCGGCGGGGATCAGGATCTTCCAGCCGAGGTTCATGAACTGGTCGTAACGCAGCCGGGGGAGCGTCCCGCGCAACCAGATGAAGACGAACAGGAAGCCCCAGACCTTGGCCGTGAACCACAGCAGGGGAAGCCATCCGGAATTCGCGCCCTCCCACATGTTCAGTGGCCACGGGGCGTGCCAGCCACCGAGGAACAGCGTGGTGGCGAGTGCCGAGACGGTCGCCATGTTGATGTACTCGGCGAGCATGAACATCGCGAAGCGGAGCGAGGAGTACTCGGTGTGGAAGCCGCCGACCAGCTCGCCCTCGGCCTCCGGGAGGTCGAACGGCGCGCGGTTGGTCTCGCCGACCATCGAGGTGGCGTAGATGAGGAACGAGGGCAGGAGCAGGAAGACGTACCAGGTGCCTTCCTGCGCGGCGACGATGCCCGAGGTGGCCATGGTGCCCGCCCACAGGAATACCGCGGCGAACGCCAACCCCATCGCGACCTCGTACGAGATGACCTGTGCCGTCGAGCGCAATCCGCCCAGCAGCGGGTAGGTCGAGCCCGACGCCCACCCGGCGAGCACGATGCCGTACACGCCGACCGAGGTGACCGCGAGGATGTACAGGACGGCGACCGGCAGATCGGTCAGTTGCAGCGGGGTCTGGTGGCCGAGGATCGACACCTCGGGACCGAACGGGATCACGGCGAACGCCATGAAGGCAGGCACCACCGCGATGATCGGTGCCAGCAGGTAGACCGGCCTGTCCACACCGCTCGGGACGATGCCCTCCTTGAGTGCCAGCTTGATGCCGTCGGCCAGGCTCTGCAGTGTCCCCTTCGGACCGACCCGGTTGGGCCCCACCCGCATCTGCATCCAGGCCAGCACCTTGCGTTCGACGAGGATCGCCAGCAGCGGGGTCAGGACGAGGAAGACGAAGACCGCCAGGGCCTTGCCGAGGACGAGCCACCACGGATCGTGGCCGAATGCCGACAGATCTGTGTACTCACTCGCCGTAGCCATCACCGCTCCGTTCCCGTTGTGGCGGAATGGATACGGACGAGGCCGCCGGGAAGCGTGGCGAGCTCACGGAACATCGCGGACCCGGGGGAGTTCAGCGGCAGCCACACCACCCGGTCCGGCAGGTCCGTGATGGCCAACGGCAGGGTGATCGATCCCCGCTCGGTGCTGACGGTCACCGGGGCCCCCTCTGCGGAGCCGATCTCGGTGGCGGTGGCGGCGGACAGACGCAGCACCGGTGTGCGCGCGGTCCCCGCGAGGTGCGGCTCCCCGTCCTGCATGCGGCCGGAGTCCAGCAGCATTCGCCAACCGGCCAGGACCGCCTCGCCCGGGCCCGGCCGCGTCGGCTCGGCGGGTGCAACGTCCGGCGCGGCGGGCGGCACACCGTCCCAGGGGCCGAGCCGCGCGAGTTCGGCGCGCGCGGCCGCGGCGTCGGGAAGGCCGAGCGGCGTGCCCATCCGGTCGGCGATGGCGTCCAGCACCCGCTGGTCGGGCATGGCGCCGCCGCCGGGAAGCGCGGCGCCGAAGACACGAGGGCGACCCTCCCAATTGAGGAAGGTGCCCGGCTTCTCCGTCACCGGGGCGACGGGGAACACCACATCGGCGCGTTCGGTGACCTCGCTGCGGCGCAACTCCAGGCTGACCACGAAACCGGCCGCCTCGATGGCGGCCAGGGCGGCCCGCGGGTCGGCCATGTCGCCCGGCTCGACCCCGCCGACCACCAGCGCCCCGATCCGGCCGTCGCGCGCGGCGGCGAGGATGTCCGCGGAGTCCCGGCCCGGCAGCGCGGGCAGATCCGTGAGGCCCCACGCCTGTGCCACCTGCCTGCGCGCGGCGTCATCGGCGACCGGCCTGCCGCCGGGCAGCAGCTGCGGGAGGGCACCCGCCTCCAGCGCACCCCGGTCGCCTGCCCGGCGGGGTACCCACACCAGGCGGGCCCCTGTCCGATCGGCGAGCCGGATCGCGGCGGACAGCGCACCAGGGATGGCCGCCAGGCGCTCGCCGACCATGATCACGGCGCCCGCCGCCCGCAGCGGCTCCGACTCCCTCAGTGAGTCGAGCGCCGCCGCCTCGCCGCCAGGCGCCGTCTGCAACAGCCGGCCCGACATCTTCGCCAGACCGCGGCTGGCGTAGGGCGCGATCGACAGCACTAGGAGCGCGCCCTGTCTCGCGGCCTTCCGCAGTCGCAGGTAGACGATCGGTGACTCCTCCTCGGGCTCGAAACCGACGAGCAGTACGGTCGGCGCGTTCTCCAGGTCGCGGTACGTAGCCGTGACCCGATGACGGGCGGCCAGGAAGTCGGCCTCTTCAGCGGAGTGCGGCCGGATGCGGAAGTCGATGTCGTTGGTGCCGAGCACCACCCGCGCGAACTTCGCGTAGGCGTAGGCATCCTCCAGGGTGGAGCGCCCGCCGACCAGGACTCCGGCACCGCTTGCGACTGCTTGCAGGTCGCTCGAAACGGCACTGCCCCTTACCGCGGAGCTCAAACCGCGCGCCGCCGTTGCCAGTGCCTCGGGCCAGGAGGCGGGCACCAGCGTGCCGTCGTCGGCGCGGACCATCGGTGTGGTGATGCGGTCGGGGGCGGTGGCGTAGGTGAACGCCCACCTGCCCTTGTCGCAGTTCCATTCCTCGTTGACCTCCGGGTCGTCGCCCGCCATCCGGCGCAACACGGTGCCGCGGCGGTGATCGGTGCGGAGGTCGCAACCGCTGGCGCAGTGTTCACAGGCGCTCGGGCTGGACACCAGGTCGAATGGCCGGGCGCGGAACCGGTAGGCGGCACCGGTCAGCGCGCCGACCGGGCAGATCTGCACGGTGTTGCCCGAGAAGTAGGACTCGAACGGTTCCTTGGCGTAGATGCCGACCTGCTGCAGCGCCCCGCGCTCCAACAACTCGATGAACGGGTCGCCCGCGATCTGCTGGGAGAAGCGGGTGCACCGGGCGCACAGCACGCACCGCTCCCGGTCGAGCAGGACCTCGGAGGACAGCGGAATCGGTTTGGGGAAGGTGCGTTTGACCCCGCCGAACCGCGATTCGGTCCGGCCGTTGGACATCGCCTGGTTCTGCAGCGGGCACTCGCCGCCCTTGTCGCAGACCGGGCAGTCCAGCGGATGGTTGATCAGCAGCAGTTCCATCACGCCCCGCTGCGCCTTGTCCGCGACGGGCGAGGTGAGCTGGGTGTGGACCGTCATGCCGTCCGTGACCGTCGTGGTGCACGATGCGAGCGGCTTGCGCTGACCCTCGACGTCGACCAGGCACTGGCGGCAGGCGCCGACCGGGTCGAGCAGCGGATGGTCGCAGAACCGGGGGATCTGGATGCCGATCATCTCCGCGGCGCGGATCACCAGCGTTCCCTTGGGAACTGCGATCGGGACGCCGTCGATGGTGGCCGACACGAGCTCCTCGGGGACGGGCAGTTCCGCCGCGTCGCTGTTCGTGTTCACCGTCATCAGATGTGTCCTCTCGGATAGAGAGTGGACCGGTCCGGATCGAACGGGCACCGGCCGAGCTCGAAATGCGCCAGGTACTCGTCACGAAAGTGCTTGATGGAGGAGATGATCGGGCTGGTCGCGCCGTCGCCGAGGGCGCAGAACGACTTCCCGAGGATGCTGTCGGAGATGTCGAGCAGCTTCTCCAGGTCCGCTTCGGTGCCGTCGCCCGCCTCCAGTCGTTCGAGGATCTGGACCAGCCAGTAGGTGCCCTCGCGGCAGGGGGTGCACTTGCCGCAGGACTCGTGCTCGTAGAACTCGGTCCAGCGCAGCACCGCTCGGACCACGCAGGTGGTCTCGTCGAAGATCTGCAGTGCCTTGGTGCCGAGCATCGAGCCGGCCGCGGCGACGTGTTCGTAGTCCAGCGGGACGTCCAGGTGATCAGCGGTGAAGAGGGGGGTCGACGATCCGCCCGGGGTCCAGAACTTGAGCGAATGACCGGCCCGCACGCCGCCCGAGTACTCGAGCAGCTCGCGCAGGGTGATGCCCAGCGGTGCCTCGTACTGCCCGGGTCGGGCAACATGGCCGGAGAGGGAGTACAGGGTGAAGCCGGGCGATTCCATGCTGCCCATGGAGCGGAACCACTGCGGCCCGCGCAGGATGATCGGCGGGACGCTGGCGATCGATTCGACGTTGTTGACCACGGTCGGGCTCGCGTACAGGCCGGCCACCGCCGGGAACGGCGGGCGCAGCCGGGGTTGTCCGCGGCGGCCCTCGAGCGAGTCCAGCAGCGCGGTCTCCTCGCCGCAGATGTAGGCCCCCGCGCCCGCGTGCACCACCAACTCCAGGTCGTAGCCGGAGCCGAGGATGTCCCGGCCGAGATACCCCGCCTCGTAGGCCTCGGCAACCGCGGCCTGCAGACGGCGCAGCACCGGCACGACCTCACCCCGCAGGTAGATGAAGGCGCGGCTCGAGCGGATGGCGTATGCCGCGATGATCACGCCCTCGACCAGTGCGTGCGGTGTTGCCAGGATGAGCGGCATGTCCTTGCAGGTGCCGGGCTCGGACTCGTCCGCGTTCACGACCAGGAAGTGCGGCTTGGCTGCGGGGCCGTCTGCATCTTTCGTTTGTGCATTCGGGTCGCTCTGCGGGCTCCGCTCCTGTGGGATGAACCCCCATTTGGTGCCGGTGGGGAATCCGGCACCCCCGCGTCCGCGCAGACCCGAGTCCTTCACGGTCCCGATCACCTGATCGGGATCCATGCGCAGGGCCTTGTCCAGCGCCAGGTAGCCGTCGTGCCTGCGGTAGGTCTCCAGCGTCCAGGATCGGGGGTCGTCCCAGTACCGGCTGAGGACAGGGGACAACGAGGTGGGCGAGGCGGACGGCTCCGGCGCCGCGTCGGCCAGCGGCTGGTCCGTCTCGTCGGGGGAGGCGGCGGGCTCGGGCGGGGGAGCGGCGTCGGGCGCCTCCATCCCCAGTTCGCGGGCGATTCGTAGGCCGACCACGGTGGGATCACCCGCGCCGCCGCCCGCCTCGAGCGCGCCTGGCCGGGTGTCCGGGAACCCGGCGAGGATCCGGGCGGTCTCCCGGAAGGTGCACAGCGGGGCGCCCCTGGTCGGGGTGACCTCGTCGCCTGCCGCGAGGCCGTCGACCAACTCCTTGGCCGAGTCAGGGGTCTGGTTGTCGAAGAACTCCCAGTTGACCATCACGACAGGGGCAAAGTCACACGCCGCGTTGCACTCGATGCGTTCGAGCGTGATCTTGCCGTCGGCGGTGGTGTCGCCGTTGCCGACGCCGAGATGCTCCTCCAGCGCGGCGGCGATCGCATCGCCACCCATCACCGCGCAGAGCGTGTTGGTGCAGACCCCGACGTGGAAGTCGCCGGTCGGATTGCGGCGGTACATCGAGTAGAAGGTCGCCACCGCGGTGACCTCGGCCCCGGTGAGGCCGAGTCGCGTTGCGCAGAACTCGATTCCGGCCGGGGTGAGGTAGCCGTCCTCGGCCTGGACGAGGTGCAGCAGTGGCAACAGCGCCGAGCGTGCCTCCGGGACCGCGCTCGTCTCGCCGTAGCGCGCGATGATCTCCGCCGCATCCGCCGCCAACCGGGCGTGGACATCGGGCGGGTAGTCCGCGCGGGCACCGGGGCGGACCAGCTGACCCTTCTCGTCCGGACGCGGCCCGAGCTCGAGGAAGATCGGTCCGGTGGCACCGGGTGGCCCGCTCACGGACACGTTGGTCGCGCGCTCGTCGCCTCGTCCCTGCAACATCAGCGATCAGCTCCGCCCATGACCGGATCGATGCTGGCAACCGAGGCGATTACGTCGGACACCATCCCGCCCTCGCACATGGCTGCCACTGCTTGGAGATTGGTGAACGAGGGGTCCCGGTAGTGGACCCGGAACGGGCGGGTGCCGCCGTCGCTGACCATGTGCACGCCCAGCTCGCCTCGGGGCGACTCGACCGCGGTGTAGACCTGTCCCGGCGGTACCCGGAGCCCCTCGGTGACGAGCTTGAAGTGGTGGATCAGCGATTCCATGGAGGTCCCCATGATCTTGCCGATGTGCTCGGGGGAGTTCCCGAGTCCGTCGCTGCCGAGGGCGAGATCGGCAGGCCAGGCGATCTTCTCGTCCTCGACCATGACGGGGCCGGGCCGCAGTCGGTCGAGACACTGTTCGACGATCTTCAGTGACTCAGCCATCTCGTCGACCCGGATCCGGTAGCGCCCGTAGCAGTCGCTGCCGGTGTCGGTGATGACGTCGAATTCGTAGTCCTCGTAGCCGCAGTAGGGCGCGCTCCTGCGCAGGTCGTGGGGCAGGCCGGTGGCCCGCAACACCGGACCGGTGATGCCGAGCGCCATGCAGCCGGTCAGATCGAGATAGCCGATCCCCTTGGTGCGGGCCTTCCAGATCGCGTTGTCGCTGAGCAGCAACTCGATGTCCCGCAGTCGTTTCGGCATGATCGCGAGCAGTTCGCGAACCTTCCGGTCCGCACCCGGAGGTAGGTCCCGGACGAGGCCGCCGGGACGGATGTATGCGTGGTTCATCCGCAGGCCGGTGATCACCTCGAAGACATCGAGGATCAACTCGCGCTCGCGGAACCCGAAGAGCATCGGGGTGATCGCGCCCAGCTCCATCCCGCCGGTGGCCAGCGCCACCAGATGGGAGGAGACCCGGTTGAGCTCCATGAGCATCACCCGGATGACGTCGGCCCGCTCCGGGATCTGGTCGGTGATGTCGAGGAGCTTCTCCACCCCGAGGCAGTACGCGGTCTCGTTGAAGAACGGTGACAGGTAGTCCATCCGCGTGACGAAGGTGACGCCCTGCATCCAGTTGCGGTACTCGAGGTTCTTCTCGATCCCGGTGTGCAGGTAGCCGATTCCGCAGCGCGCCTCGGTGACCGTCTCGCCCTCGATCTCGAGGATGAGGCGGAGGACCCCGTGCGTGGACGGGTGCTGCGGGCCCATGTTGACGACGATGCGCTCGGCGCCGGCAGGAGCGGAGCTTGCGGAGCGACCAGTGGTCGATGTTCCTGCAGTGGAGGAGACGACCTCGTCCCAGTCCTGTCCCGTGACAGTGAGGTTCTGTTCGGTCTCGTTCATCAGTTGTATGCCCTCCGCTCGTCCGGCGGTGGCACCTGCGCGCCCTTGTACTCGACGGGGATGCCGCCGAGCGGGTAGTCCTTGCGCTGCGGGTGCCCTTGCCAGTCGTCGGGCATCTCGATCCGGGTCAGCGACGGGTGGCCGTCGAACACGATGCCGAAGAAGTCGTAGGTCTCCCGCTCGTGCCAGTCGTTCGTCGGGTACACCCCGTACAGCGACGGAACGTGCGGATCGCCGTCGGGTACCGACACTTCGAGCCGGATGAGGCGGCCGAGGGTGATCGACCGGAGTGGGTAGACCGCGTGCAGTTCCCGGCCGGTGTCCTGCGGATAGTGCGCCCCGTTCACGCCGAGGCACAGCTCGAATCGGAGATCGGGTTCGTCGCGCAGGGTCCGCGCGACCAGAGGTAGGTGCTGCCGCCGGACGTGGAAGGTCAGCTCGTCCCGGAAGACGACGACCTTCTCGATCGCCTCCTCGAACGGCGTCCCCGCCTCGGTGAGCGCCGCCTGGAGGGCGTCCGCGACCTCGTCGAAGTAGCCGCCGTACGGGCGAGGGGCGCTGTCGGGCACGGTGACCGGGCGGATCAGCCGGCCGTAGCCGGAGGTGTCGCCGGTGCCGCGCACCCCGAACATGCCCCGGCGCACGCCGATCAACTCCTCGTCCTCGGGGTGCGCCGATGGCACGGCACCCTCCGGGCCCACGGTCGCCTCCGCGTCGATCCGCCGGGCTTCCTCGTCGCGGTCGTTTTCCTTGTTGGTCACCGGAGCAGACCTCCGGGGGTGCCGAGATCGAACGTCGGGGTGGAGGCCAGCGCGGCCTGCTCGGCGGCCCGCACCGCCTCCTCGCGGTTGGCGCCCAACGGCATCTGCTGGATCTTCTCGTGCAGCGTGATGATCGCGTTGAGCAGCATCTCCGGCCGCGGCGGGCACCCGGGCAGGTAGATGTCCACGGGGACGACGTGATCGACGCCCTGCACGATCGCGTAGTTGTTGAACATGCCGCCCGAGGACGCGCACACCCCCATCGCCAGCACCCACTTGGGTTCGACCATCTGGTCGTAGATCTGGCGGAGGACCGGGGCCATCTTCTGGCTGACCCGGCCTGCGACGATCATCAGATCCGCCTGCCGCGGCGAGGCGCGGAACGCCTCCATCCCGAAGCGGGCGAGGTCGTAGCGCCCCGATGTGGTGGCCATCATCTCGATCGCGCAGCAGGCGAGGCCGAAGCTCGCCGGCCAGAGGGAGCCCTTTCGGGCGAACCCCGCCAGCCCCTCGAGCGTGCTCAGCAGGAAGCCGCTCGGCAGTTTCTCCTCGAGACCCATCTCGCTACTCTTCTCGGTTCGGATTTCGTGTGAGATCGATTCCGGCACTACACGAACGGGCGCTCAATCCCAGCTCAGGCCGCCCCTGCGCCACTCGTACACGTAGGCAACGGCCACGTTGAAGATGAACAGGGCCATCGCGCCGAGACCGAAGATGCCCAGTGCGTCGAAATGCACGGCCCAGGGATAGAGGAAGACGATCTCGATGTCGAAGATGATGAAGAGCATCGCCGTCAGGTAGTACTTCACCGGGATGCGCTGGCCCGGAGCCTGGCCGCCCGCCGGCTGCTGAATCGGGTCGATGCCACACTCGTACGCCTCGAGCTTGGCCCGGTTGTACCGCTTCGGGCCGACGATCGAGGCCACCATCACCGAGAAGATCGCGAATCCCGTTGCGATCGCTCCGAGTACGAGGATCGGCACGTAGACGTTCATGCCGGGTGAGCTCCCCTCTGTGCGAGCCTGGCCGCCCGGTTCCGGACGGTCGTTCCAGCACGCGCGCGGGATCGATGCGGCAGTCGATCTCGGACCGACTCGTCGGTCCGAATTGCCAGGCTCGCCCCATACCACGCTCCCAAGATCCGAAGCACTTCCCGCGCGATCACTCCGGCCGAACGAGCCGCACTATCCCGACTCGGGTCGATGTGAGCTACATCTCACCCTACCGGTCTGGGGAGTTCGCGCTCGGTGGTTCGCGGGCGTGTCCGGCGGCGAACCGCGGAGCTACGCGGCGGCGCGCAGCAGGGTGACGACGGCCTCGGCGAGGCGGATCGGGTCGATCGGCCGCGGCACCGAGGCCTCGGCCCGCGACCAGTTTGCCAGCCAGGCGTCGTCGGGCCTGCCGGTCAGCACCAGGATGGGCGGGCAGTCGCGGATCTCGTCCTTCAGTTGCTTGGCGATGCCCATCCCGCCGACGGGGGTCGCCTCTCCGTCCAGGACGGCCAGGTCGATGCCGCCCGCGTCCAGGTGCCCGATCACGACGGGTCCGGTCGCCACCTCGACGTACTCCAGTTCCGGTAGATCCGGGTCGGGCCGAGTCCCGATCGCACCGATGACCTGGGCGCGGGTGTTCGCGTTGTCGCTGTACACGAGCACGCGCAACACGACTGGCGGGCTGGTGCGTTCCGTCGCCTCGGTCACAGGCTCGATGCTACTGGCGATCCGCTCCCATGGGCCGTCGCTGCGTCGAGAGAGGCGTGTTGCCTGCATGTTTCGGTCTTCTTACAGCCGTATCAACCGGCCGGGGAGGATGAGATCGCTCCCGGTCCGCGTGGCACCATTGCCCCTCCGGGTACCAGCCCGGCACATGACAAGGAGGACGGATGCGCCTGTCACCCCATGAGCAGGAACGGCTGCTGCTCAGCTACGCCGCCGAGCTCGCCAGGCGTCGCAGGGGCAGGGGTCTGCTCCTCAACCATCCCGAGGCGGTGGCCATCATCACCGACCACCTGCTCGAGGGCGCGCGGGACGGCCGCACCGTCGCCGAGCTGATGGCGTCTGGTCGCGAGGTTCTCGGCCGCGAGGACGTGATGGAGGGCGTGCCCGAGATGCTCGCCGACGTCCAGGTCGAGGCCACCTTCCCGGACGGCACCAAGCTCGTGACCGTCCACCATCCGATCGTGTAGGAGCAGAAGATGATCCCCGGTGAAATCCTCTGCGCCGACGGCGAGATCGAGCTGAATCCCGGTGCGCCGCGGACCGAGCTCGAGGTGCTCAACGTCGGCGACCGGCCGATCCAGGTCGGCAGCCACGTGCACTTCCCGCAAGCGAACGCGGCGCTGCGGTTCGACCGCGCGACCGCGCACGGGCTCCGTCTCGACATCCCCGCGGGTACCGCCGTTCGCTTCGAGCCAGGGCTGAGCCAGCGTGTGAGCCTGGTCCCGATCGGTGGCACCCGTGAAGTGCACGGCCTGAATCTGACCGCGCCAGGAAAGCTGGACCGCTGATGACCTCGTTGAACAGGCCCCGCTATGCCGCCCTGTTCGGACCCACCACCGGCGATCGGATCCGGTTGGCCGACACCGACCTGTTCATCGAGATCACCGAGGACCGCTCCGGCGGCCCGGGGCTGGCGGGCGAGGAAGCCGTCTTCGGCGGTGGCAAGGTGCTCCGCGAATCCATGGGGCAGGGCCGTGCGACCCGCGCCGAAGGTGCACCCGACACCGTCATCACCGGGGTGGTGGTCCTCGATCACTGGGGAATCATCAAGGCGGACGTCGGGATCCGGGACGGCCGGATCGTCGCGCTCGGCAAGGCAGGCAACCCTGACACCATGACGGGGGTGCATCCCGACCTGGTGGTCGGACCGTCCACCGAGATCATCGCGGGTAACGGACGGATCCTGACCGCGGGCGCGATCGACTGCCACGTGCACTTCATCTGCCCGCAGATCATGGAGGAAGCACTCGGTGGCGGGATCACCACCCTGATCGGCGGCGGCACCGGCCCGGCCGAGGGGTCGAAGGCCACCACCGTGACGCCGGGCGCCTGGCACCTGTCGCGGATGCTGGAGGCGCTCGACGGGTGGCCGATGAACATCGCGCTGCTCGGTAAGGGCAACACCGTCAGCGCGGAATCGATGTGGGAGCAGTTGCGCGGCGGCGCTTCCGGATTCAAGCTGCACGAGGACTGGGGCTCGACCCCGGCGGCGATCGATGCCTGCCTGTCCGTCGCCGATGCGGCGGCCGTCCAGGTCGCGCTCCACTCGGACACGCTGAACGAGGCCGGCTTCGTCGAGGACACGCTCGCGGCCATCGCGGGCCGCGGGATCCACGCGTACCACACCGAGGGGGCGGGCGGCGGGCACGCGCCGGACATCATCACCGTTGCCGCGCAGGGGCACGTGCTGCCCAGCTCGACGAACCCGACCCGCCCGCACACGGTGAACACCCTCGACGAGCACCTGGACATGCTCATGGTGTGCCACCACCTCGACCCGTCCATCCCCGAGGACCTGGCGTTCGCGGAGAGCCGGATCCGGCCGTCGACCATCGCGGCGGAGGACCTGCTGCACGACATGGGCGCCATCTCGATGATCGGCAGCGACGCGCAGGCGATGGGCCGGATCGGGGAGGTGGTGCTGCGCACGTGGCAGTCGGCGCACGTGATGAAGCGCCGGATCGGGGCCCTGCCCGGTGACGGCGCCGCGGACAACAACCGGGCCAGGCGCTACGTGGCCAAGTACACGATCTGCCCGGCGGTTGCGCACGGACTGGACGCCGAGATCGGGTCGGTGGAGGTGGGCAAGCTCGCTGACCTGGTGCTCTGGGAGCCCGCGTTCTTCGGGGTCCGTCCGCACGCGGTGATCAAGGGCGGCGCCATCGCCTGGGCCGCGATGGGCGATGCCAACGCCTCGATCCCGACCCCGCAGCCGGTGCTGCCGAGGCCGATGTTCGGGGCCGCCCCGAAGGTGGCCGCCGCGACCTCGGTGCACTTCGTGGCGCCCCAGGCGATCGAGGACGGGCTGGCCGACCGGCTGAACGTGGACCGCAGGCTGGTGCCGGTGCTCGATGTGCGCGCACGGGGCAAGGAGGACATGCCGCTCAACGACGCGCGACCCCACATCGAGGTGGACCCCGACACGTTCACCGTGCGGATCGACGGGCAGGTGTGGCGCGAGCAGCCCGCCACCGAACTGCCGATGGCCCAGCGGTACTTCCTGTTCTGATGGCGGTGCGTACGCGATGACCTCGAGACTGGCGAACCTGCTTGCGCTGGCCGACTCCCGGCTGCCCACCGGAGGGCACGTGCACTCCGGTGGAGTGGAGGAGGCCATCGCCTGCGGGCTGGTGCGGGATCTCGCGACGCTCGACGCCTACCTGCGCAGGCGTATCCGCAGCACCGGGCTGGTCGCCGGGTCGATCGCCGCGGCGGTGTGTGGCGGTGCGCTCGCCCCGGGCGTGGCCGATGCGGAGACCGACGCGCGGACCCCGTCCCCTGCGGGGCGTGCGGCGTCCCGGGCCCAGGGCCGGGGGCTGCTGCGGCTGTCCAAACGCGTGTGGCCCGAGCACGACTGGTCGGTTCTCGGCTCCCGCCCGCACCTGGCGGTGGCCTCCGGCGAGGCCGCGCGGGTCTGCGGGATGAGTGATGCCGAGGCCGCGATGGTCCTCGTCTACACCACGATGACGGGGTCCGCGATCGCCGCGCAGCGCCTGCTCGCCCTCGACCCTGCGGACGTGGCGGCCTGCACCTTCGCGCTCTCCGAGCTGTGTGACCGGACGGCGGATCTCGCGGCCACCGGAATCGCCGACCTGTCCGACCCGTTGCTCGACGTGGTCGCGCAGGCGCACCTGGACCGCGAACGCCCCCTGTTCGCCTCGTGAACTCCCCGACACCCCGAATGCCCGAGAACCGCACCACCCGAAGGAGATCGACATGCCCCCGCACCTGATCGACGGCGAACCGCATCAGCACACGCACGACCGACCCAAGCGGGTGCGGGTGCCGGGAGAGCCGCTGCGAGTGGGTATCGGCGGCCCGGTCGGATCCGGCAAGACCGCGCTGGTGGCCGCGCTCTGTCGTGAGCTGCGCGACGAACTCTCGCTCGCGGTGCTCACCAACGACATCTACACCACCGAGGACGCGGACTTCCTGCGCAGGCACGCGGTGCTGCCCGACGAGCGGATCACCGCGGTGCAGACGGGTGGCTGCCCGCATACCGCGATCCGCGACGACATCACCGCGAATCTCGACGCGATCGACGACCTGATCGAGGCGAACCCGCCCCTGGACCTGATCCTGGTCGAGTCCGGCGGCGACAACCTCACCGCCACCTTCTCCTCGGGGCTGATCGACGTGCAGATCTTCGTGGTCGACGTGGCGGGCGGCGACAAGGTGCCGCGCAAGGGCGGACCGGGCGTGACGTTCTCGGATCTGCTGGTGGTCAACAAGACCGATCTCGCCCCACTGGTCGGCGCGGACCTGACCGTGATGGAGACCGACGCGGCCCGGGTCCGCGAGGGCAGGCCGACGGCGTTGATCTCGCTGACCGCGGACCCGGCGGCGACACCGGTCCTGGCCTGGGTGCGCGAGCAGTTGGCCGCGGCGGTCTGATCGGGTGCACACCGCGCTGACCATCGTCGCCGAGCGGGGCCGTTCCCCGCGGATCCGGGCGAGCGGGGGACTGGCCGCCCGGATCACCGGGCCCGACACCGTGCACCTCATCTCCGCGGCGGCGACGCCGCTCGGCGGCGACCACCTCGAGATCGCGCTGCGCGTCGGGCCTGGCGCGAGCCTGACGGTGCGCACCGTCGCGGCGGCGCTCGCGTTGCCAGGGGCCGAGGAACTGGTCTCGACCGCGCGCTGGGACATCCGGGTGGACCGGGACGCGGAGTTGCTGCTCGACCCCGAGCCCATGGTCGTCGCGGCGGACGCGGACCACCGGACCCACACCCGGCTCGAGCTGACGTCCTCGTCGCGGGTGACGGTGCGCGAGCGGGCTCAGATCGGGCGCACCGGGGAGCGCGGCGGGCGATGGTCGGGCGCGCTGCACGCGGACCTGGACGGGATGCCGTTGCTGCGACATCGGCTGGAGCTGGGCGCGGGGACGGTGGGGCACGACCTGCTGGACGCGCCGATGGCGGTCCAGAGCGAGCTGGTGTTCCCCGACGAGCGGTCCGCGGTGGTCGAGAGGTACCCCGCGGGTGGGTCGTGGGTGCGGATGCCCCTTGCGGCGGGCGGCAGCCTCGGGACCCGGCTGGGCCGCGCGTTGACTACGGTGAACTCATGACCGGTACCCCGCCCGCGTTCGACCCGGAACAGGTCGCGCAGGCCCGCGCCGCCGTCGAGGCGGTGCCGGACCTACCGGAATGGGTGCGCCGGTTCGAACTGCTCGGCGACCCCACCCGGCTCCGGATCCTGCTCGGTCTGCACCGGGCCCCCGGCATCTACGTCTCGGATCTCGCGGCGGCGCTGGACATGAGCACCACGGCCGTCTCGCACGCGCTTCGGCTGCTGCGCAACCAGGGCTGGGTCGCGGTGCGGCGGGACGGCAAGAAGATGAGCTACTCGCTCGACGACGAGGTCGTGCACCGGATGCTGCACGACCTCGGCGCCACCCACGCACACAACGGCTAGCTAGCCGGCCTTCTCCCGCTCCTCGCCGGTCGAGACCGCCAGCGGATCGCCGATGAGACCGGCGTCCTTGGCTCGTTCGTAGTCCTGCAACAGGTCGATCGCGTTGCGCGCGAACACCTGCTGTTCCGTCGATGCCATCTGCGCGCGTCCGCGGCCGAGGAAGCTGACGGTCCAGGACAGGATCGTGGAGAACTTGCTGCGGAAGCCGACCAGGTACATCAGGTGGATCACCAGCCACGCCACCCAGCCGATGAATCCGCTGATCTCCAGCTTGCCGACCTTCGCGACCGCGCTGAAACGGGAGATGGTCGCCATCGAGCCCTTGTCGAAGTACTTGAAGGGGTGCCGCGTCTCGGGGGACTCACCCGCGACGGTCGCCTTGATCTGCTTGGCGGCGTACTTGCCGCCCTGCATCGCGACCTGCGCCAGTCCGGGCAGGTTGTCGAGCGACATCATGTCGCCGATGACGTAGACGTTGGGGTACCCGGGCAGCGACAGGTCGGGGTTGACGTGCACGCGGCCCGCGCGGTCGATCTCGGCGCCAGACTGCGCCGCGAGCTGCTTGCCGAGCGGGCTGGCCTGCACGCCCGCGGACCACACCTTGCACTGCGAGTCGATGCGGCGCTCGGTGCCGTCCTTCTCCTTGACGACCAGGCCGTCCACGTCGACGTCGGTGACCATCGCGTTGAGCTGGATCTCGACGCCCAGCTTCTCGAGCCGGCCGGCCGCCTTCTCGCTGAGCTTGCCGCCGTAGACAGGGAGCACCGCCGGGGCGCCGTCGAGGAGGATCACCCGGGACTCGCGGGAGTCGATGTTCCTGAAGGCGCCGGTGAGGGTGCGATGGGCCAATTCCGCGATCTGGCCTGCCAGTTCGACGCCGGTGGGGCCCGCGCCGACCACGACGAAGGTGAGCAGCCGGGCGCGCTCCTCCGGGTCGTGGGAGAGCTCGGCCTGCTCGAAGGCGCCGAGGATGCGGCCGCGCAGTTCGAGGGCGTCGTCGATGGTCTTCATGCCGGGCGCGAACTCGGCGAACTGGTCGTTGCCGAAGTAGGACTGACCGGCGCCCGCGGCGACGATCAGGCTGTCGAACTCGGTGACCGTCTCTCGCTCGAGCAGCCGCGACGTGACCGTCTTGGCCTCGAGGTCGACCTCGAGTACGTCGCCGAGCAGCACCTGGGTGTTCTTCTGCTTGCGCAGGACCAGGCGGGTCGCGGGGGCGATGTCGCCTACCGAGAGGATGCCGGTCGCCACCTGGTAGAGCAGCGGCTGGAACAGGTGGTGGGTGGTGCGAGCGATGAGGGTGACGTCGACGTCGGCGCGTTTGAGTGCCTGCGCACCGAACAGTCCGCCGAAACCGGAACCGATGACCACGACGCGATGGCGGCGCGACTCCACCGTCTGGATGCTCATTGACGCTCCTCCGCAGATCTGGAATGACGAATCTCACGGTAGTCCCAGGCTCACCTCCCGTCCCGGCAAGTCAGGGCCGCGCCCACCCGTGTCGCGCCCGCGGCAGGGTGTGGGATCGGTCACCGCGACGACGGGCATCACGGATACCCGCATGTTGCCGTGAGGAAGTCTTGTGATTGTCTTTACTTTCCATCCCTGCAGAGCAATGAGGAGGGCGGCCGCTGTGAGTGGGCATGTCCGTGAGCGCGTCGACAAGTACTTCGAGGAAGTTGTCCGTCGCAACGCCGGTGAGCCGGAGTTCCACCAGGCCGTCGCCGAGGTTTTCGAATCGCTCACGGTGGTGCTGGAGCGGCACCCGAACTACGCCGACGGCGCGCTGATCGAGCGGCTCTGCGAGCCGGAGCGCCAGATCATCTTCCGGGTGCCGTGGACCGACGACAACGGCAACGTGCACGTAAACCGCGGATTCCGGGTGCAGTACAACAGCGTGCTCGGCCCCTACAAGGGCGGCCTGCGCTTCCACCCGAGCGTCAACCTGGGCATCGTGAAGTTCCTCGGCTTCGAGCAGATCTTCAAGAACGCGCTGACCGGACTGCCCATCGGCGGCGGCAAGGGTGGCTCCGACTTCGACCCCAAGGGCCGCTCCGACGCGGAGATCATGCGGTTCTGCCAGTCGTTCATGACCGAGCTGCACCGGCACATCGGTGAGTACACCGACGTGCCCGCGGGCGACATCGGCGTCGGTGGCCGCGAGATCGGCTACCTGTTCGGCCAGTACAAGCGGCTGACGAACTCCTACGAGTCGGGCGTGCTCACCGGCAAGGGCCTGACCTGGGGTGGCTCCCAGGTGCGCAAGGAGGCGACCGGCTACGGCGCCGCCTACTTCGTCGCCGAGATGCTCAAGACGGCCGGCACCAGCATGGACGGCAAGCGGGTCGTGGTCTCCGGTTCCGGCAACGTGGCGATCTACGCGATCGAGAAGGTGCACCAGCTCGGTGGCACTGTGGTGGCCTGCTCGGATTCGGCCGGCTACATCGTGGACGAGCGCGGCATCGACCTGGAGCTGCTCAAGGAGATCAAGGAGGTCCGGCGCGGCCGGATCTGCGATTACGTCGACACCGTTCCGTCCGCCAAGTATGTTGCGGGCGGCTCGATCTGGGACGTGCCCTGCGAGGTCGCGATCCCGTCCGCCACCCAGAACGAGCTCGACGAGAAGGGCGCACTGACCCTGGTCGAGAACGGGGTCCGCGTGGTCGCGGAGGGTGCCAACATGCCGACCACCCCCGAGGCGTTGCGCGTGCTGCGCTCGGCGGGCGTCGCGTTCGCCCCCGGCAAGGCCGCGAACGCGGGCGGCGTGGCGACCTCGGCGCTGGAGATGCAGCAGAACGCCTCGCGCGACTCCTGGCACTTCGACTACACCGACGAGCGGCTCTCGAAGATCATGTCGGACATCCACTGCCGCTGTGTCGCGACCGCGGAGGAGTACGGCAAGCCGGGCGACTACGTCCTCGGTGCGAACATCGGCGGCTTCGTCAAGGTGGCGGATGCGATGCTCGCGATGGGCGTCATCTGACGCCCTCGGCGAGCGCCGCGGCTGTCGGCGCGTCGGCTGGGTAGAAGGTCTCGATCGCCAGCTCGGCGACCGTGACGTCCATCGGCGTGCCGAACACCGTGGTGGTGCTGAGAAACGCCAGTTCGCCTCCCGGCGTGGCGAATCGGAGCGGCACCACCAGGGCATCCGGGTCGTGGTCCGTCGGCGCCTCGCCGGGGTAGGCCGACAGTTCGTCGGCCAACGCGGCGAGGAACGGATCCCCGGTGGTGGCGATCTGGTGGTCGAGCCGGTGCAGCAGGTGACTGCGCCACTGACCGAGATTGACGATCCGCGGTGCCATGCCCTCCGGATGCAGGCTCAACCGCAGCACGTTGACGGGCGGTTCGAGCAGGTGGAGCGCGCATCCCTCGGTGAACATCGCGACCGCCGCGTTGCCGTCGATCATGTTCCAGTGCCGGTCGACGACCACGGCAGGGGCGGGCAGGTGCGCACCGAGGATCGCCGCGATCGCGTCGGCCACCGCGGCCATCGGCACGTCGGAGAGCTGGTGCTCCGGGTAGGCCGGGGCATAGCCGCCTGCCAGCAGCAGCGAGTTCCGCTCCCGCAGAGGGATCTCGAGCTGTTCGCTGAGCTTGAGCAGCATCGCCTTGGTCGGCTTGGACCTGCCGGTCTCGAGGAAGCTCACGTGCCGGGCCGAGACCTCGGCCCGGGACGCGAGGTCCAGTTGACTGAGCCTGCGTCGCTCACGCCACCGCCGGAGCAACGTGCCGACCGGCTGCTGGGCCTCGATGAGGGTGGTCATGAGGCAACCCTAGGGCGGGCCGGGAAGCGCCGCCATTACCTCGGAGGTAATCGACGCGGCGCACCGCGACGGTCAGAGTTGTGTTCCGACGGGGGCCGAGGCGGCCACCGCGACATCCGACAGGAGTGACGACATGACCTTCGAAAACCTTGCGGCCCAGTACATCGCGGTGTGGAACGAGACCGATGCGGACCGGCGTCGCGCCGCGATCGACGCGCTGTGGGCGGCCGACGGCCGGTACGTGGACCCGATGGCCGCGGCCACCGGCCGGGCCGAGATCGACGCCACCGTCGGCGCCGTGCAGCAGCAGTTCGCCGGGATGAGCTTCCGGCTCAACGGCCCGGTCGACGGTCACCACGACCAGGCGAGGTTCGGCTGGCAGCTCGGGCCCGCGGGTGCGGAGGACCTGATCGAGGGGTTCGACGTGATCGAGCGCGACGCCGACGGCCGGCTGATCCACGTGCTCGGCTTCCTCGACAAGGTGCCCTCCGCCTGAGGCGTGCCTCCTGGCCGGACGGCCACAGCGACTGCCTCGTAGGAGGCGGATACGTGGCGGGTCGTCCGGTCCGGGGAGGACCGCTTCGGGGCCTGTGGAGCTCGCCACAAGCAGGTCTTCCACTGGATGTGTCAAGTCGATGATCAGTAGTCTGCGGCGTGTGAAGCCATCGTCGAGGCGGCCCGAACCGCGGATGCTGGTCCCGTTGCTGGTGTTCATCGCCCTGGTCGTCGCGGCGGTCGGCAGCCTCGGGGCGCCGCTGATCACCAGCGTGGCGACCACATTCGATGTGTCACTGGCCAGCGCGCAGTGGACTCTCACCATCACCCTGCTGACCGGTGCCATCGCCACGCCTGTTCTCGGCCGCTTGGGGGCCGGTCCTCATCGCCGCGGCACCATCCTCGCCACCCTCGGGGTCGTGGTGGCGGGAAGCGTGCTCACGGTGCTTCCACTGCCCTTCGCCTGGCTGCTCGTCGGCCGGGCGGCTCAGGGCGTCGGCTTGGGGTTGACCGCGCTGATGATGGGCGTCGCCCGTGATCATCTTCCCGAAGGTCGCGCGGCCGCCACGATCGCCCTGGTGTCGGTCGCCTCCACCGTCGGTGTCGGCATCGGCTACCCGCTGGCAGGGTTGCTCACCGAACTCGGCGGTGTACGCGTCGCATACGGACTCGGGGTGTTCGTCACCGCCGTCGCGTTCCTGGCGGCCCTGCGCAGCATGCCCGTACCACCCGAGGGGCGCTCGGCTCGGGTCGACATACCTGGCGCGCTACTCCTGGCAGGCGGCCTGTTCCTCGTTCTTCTCCTGGCGAGCGAGACGGGCCTGTGGATCCGACACCTCGGCCTGGCGGTGGCTCTGGCGGCGATTGCCGCACTCCTGCTCGGCATCTGGGCGGCCTACGAACGCCGTAGCTCGGCGCCGCTTGTCGATATCCGGCTGATGCGACACCCGGCCGTCGCCGGAGCGAACGCCGCGATGCTCGTCGGCGGCGTTGGCATGTACCTGCTGCTGACCCTCATCACGCGCTACGCCCAGACACCCGAGAGCGCCGGTTACGGCTTCGGGCTCACCACCTTCGTTGCCGGGCTCGTGCTGGTTCCGTTCTCGCTGCTGGGATTCGTCGCAGGCAAGCTCACGCCTCGCCTGCGCGAGCGAATCGGCGCGCCGCCACTTCTGGCCGGTAGCGCCATCATCGTGCTGTTTGCTTTTGCCCTGTTTGTTGCCGCCCGCTCGAACCTCGCCGAGTTGCTGGCATCGATGGCGGTACTCGGCTTCGGCGTCGGCGGATTCTCGGCGGCGATGCCCTCCGTCATCCTGGCCGTCACCCCGACGGATGAGACGACGAGCGCCATGAGCTTCAACCAGGTCGTGCGCAGCGTCGGCTTCTCGCTCGGAAGTGCAATCGGTGGCCTGGTGTTGGCCGCCGGCACTCCGAGCGGGCATCTCTTCCCGACCGACGACGCCTACACGACCGCGGCATGGATCGGGATCGCAGCAATGGCAGTCACGGCGATCACGTGCGTCACGCTCGCCCGCCGTCCCGCGGCCCGAGAACCTGGCACAAATCAGCCAATTGGGTTTCGCTGACCTGGCGGTGGACACGGCCAAATACCGGCGGTCCAGGGCTTCAAGTGAACAACTGTGCAGGTATAGGCTGAGTGACGGCATCGGCTCGGTTCTCGCGCCCATCGAGGAACGTCATGACCGTGACATCCCGCATCACCCGCACCGGGCTGATCCGCGCATGGCGAGACCTCGACCGCGGTGAGCGACGCAGCCTCCTCGGCATGGCGGTCACGGTGCTCGCCCTCAACGTCATCGGCTGGGGTGTGCTGTTCGTCGTCGTCGTTCCCGGGCACTACACGGTCCACGGGTCCGCTTTCGGCGTCGGGCTCGGCGTCACGGCGTACACGCTCGGCATGCGGCACGCCTTCGACGCCGACCACATCGCGGCCATCGACAACACCACGAGGAAGCTCGTCGCGGAGAACAAGAAGCCGATGTCGGTCGGATTCTGGTTCTCCCTCGGGCATTCCACGATCGTGTTCGTGCTCGTGGCGCTGCTGGCATTCGGGGTGCGTGAGCTCGCCGCGAGCCTGTCCGACGACAACTCCGATCTCACGCGATGGACGGGAGTGTTCGGCACCCTGGTCTCGGGGACCTTTCTGCTGCTCATCGGCCTGTTCAACCTGATGTCGTTCATCGCGATCCACCGGGTGTTCCGCGAGATGAAGAGGGGCGCCTACGACGAGGCGCGGCTGGAGCGGGAACTCGACAATCGGGGAGCCCTCAACCGGGTGCTGAAGCCGGTGGTCGCCGCGGTCCGCGCGCCGTGGCACATGTATCCGGTCGGGCTGCTCTTCGGGATGGGCTTCGACACGGTCACCGAGGTGGGGCTGCTCGTCATCGCGGGTGGCGCGGCCGCGACCGGGCTGCCCTGGTACTCGATCCTGGTGTTGCCGATCCTGTTCTGCGCGGGCATGTCGTTGTTCGATTCGATCGACGGCTCGTTCATGAACTTCGCCTACGGCTGGGCGCTCGCCCGGCCGCTCCGCAAGATCTACTACAACCTCGTGGTCACGGGGCTGTCGGTGGTGGTCGCGATGCTCATCGGTGCGCAGGAGATCATCTCGCTCCTGACCGCGAAGTTCGACGTCACCGATGGGCTGCTCGGGTGGATCGGCGCGCTCGATCTCGGGGCGATGGGGTTCATCATCGTCGGGCTGTTCATCGGCACCTGGCTGACCGCCGTGCTGGTGTGGCAGTACGGCGGCGTGCAGGCGCGCTGGGAGTCCGGTCTGGCGACGTCGCCGTCACCCGAGAAGGCGGCGTCACCCGAGTGACGAACCGTTGTGCCCGTGGTGGTCGCGTCCTAGGGTGAATTCCACCGAGGCCGGAGCGAGGCCGTGATGCACGAGATGTCGATCACCCAGAGCGTCGTCGACGCGGTGTGCGAGCGTGCGGCGGGCAGGCGGGTGCGGCGGGTCACGATCGAGGTGGGCACGCTCTGCGCCGTGGTTCCCGATTCGATGCAGTTCTGTTTCGAGCTGGCGACCGAGGGCACCGTGATGGAGGGTGCCAGCCTGGAGATCGATCAGCCGCCGGGCAGGGCGCACTGTCGCGGCTGCGGGGCGGATTTCGAGCTGACCGATCTGGTGGTGCTGTGCCGCTGCGGTAGCGCGGACGTGGAGATCCTCTCGGGCCGCGAACTACGGATCATGTCGATGGAAGTGAGCTGAGCTATGTGTGCAACATGCGGATGCGGCGACCACGCGGGTGCGGTGATCACGGTGCCCCACGACCATGCCGATCACGATCACGATCACGCTCATCCACACGACCCTGCCCACTCACACGATCACGCGCACCAGCACGACCACGACGATCATCCGCACGAACACCTGCCGCCGACCGAGACGATCTCGCTCGAGCAGAAGGTGCTCGCGAAGAACGACCTGCTCGCACAGGAGATCCGGGAATGGTTGGCCGCCCGCGACATCCTCGCCTTCAACATGACGAGCTCGCCGGGCGCGGGCAAGACCACGTTGCTCGAGCGAACGATCCGTGAACTCGGCGGCGCGCGCCCGATCTCTGTCATCGAGGGCGATCAGGAGACGTTGCTCGACGCCGAACGGATCAAGGCCACGGGATGTTCGGTGGTGCAGGTCAACACCGGCGCCGGCTGTCACCTCGACGCCGAGATGATGCGGCGCGCCCTCGACACGCTCGACCCGCCCAGCGGGTCGTTGCTGTTCGTGGAGAACGTCGGCAACCTCGTCTGCCCGGCCCTGTTCGATCTCGGCGAGCGCAGCAAGGTGGTCGTGATCTCGGTGACCGAGGGGTCGGACAAGCCGCTCAAGTACCCGCACATGTTCGCGGCCGCCGGGTTGGTGATCATCAACAAGACCGATCTCTTGCCGTATGTCGACTTCGATCTCGAGGCGTGCTCGCGACACGCGCGGTCGGTGAACCCGGACGTTCAGATCGTGCCGGTATCGGCGGTGTCGGGTGAGGGCGTAATCGATTGGTACACATGGATTGACGCGCAGTCGGGGCGCCGTGACGATCCTGCGACCATTGACAAGGTTCTTCCGGCGGGTGTAGACCGTGATGAGCGTCATACAAGTGGGCCGAGGGTCGACTCCGATGACGTAGGGGCACAGCCCTGCCCCGGAGAGCGGCACTGATGCCAACGGAGGCGGCAGTCAAAGCCGAAGAAACGTTGATCCACGTGCTGTGGATCAACGCGGGTCTCAGTTGTGATGGTGATTCGGTGGCACTGACTGCTGCCACCCAGCCCAGCATCGAGGAGATCGCCCTCGGTGCCCTTCCGGGCCTGCCAAAGATCGCCGTCCACTGGCCCCTGATCGATTTCGAGTGCGGGTCGGCCGGCGGTGCCGACGACTTCCTCGAGTGGTTCTGGAAGGCCGATCGCGGCGAACTCGAACCGTTCGTGCTGGTGGTCGAGGGATCGATCCCCAACGAGAAGCTGCACGACGAGGGGTACTGGTGCGGCTTCGGGAGTGACCCGGCCACCGGACAACCCGTGACGACGAGCGAGTGGCTCGATCGTCTCGCGCCGAAGGCGACCGCGATCGTGGCGGCCGGAACCTGCGCGACGTACGGCGGAATCCACGCGATGGCGGGAAATCCCACCGGCGCGATGGGCGTGCCCGACTACCTCGGCTGGGAATGGAAGTCCAAGGCCGGGATCCCGATCGTCTGCGTGCCCGGTTGCCCGATCCAGCCGGACAACCTGTCCGAGACGCTGACGTATCTGCTGTACATGGCGACCGATCAGGCGCCGATGATCCCGCTCGACGAGGCGTTGCGCCCGCAGTGGCTGTTCGGTGCCACGGTGCACGAGGGTTGCGACCGCGGTGGCTATTACGAGCAGGGTGAGTTCGCCACCGAATACGGGTCGCCGACCTGCCTGGTGAAGCTGGGCTGCTGGGGTCCGGTGGTCAAGTGCAACGTCCCCAAGCGCGGCTGGATGAACGGCCTCGGCGGATGCCCGAACGTCGGCGGCATCTGCATCGGGTGCACCATGCCCGGCTTCCCCGACAAGTTCATGCCGTTCATGGACGAACCGCCCGGCGGCCTGGTCTCGAGCACGGCGTCGGGGCTCTACGGCTCCGTCATCCGGCGCCTGCGTCACGTGACCGCACGAACGGTGGAGAAGGAACCGCGTTGGCGCAATCCGGGTTCCACGCTCGAAACGGGAGCAGTACGTACCTGGTAGCTCGACCTGTCGAGAGGCAATTCGATGACACAGATCATCCCCGAGCCGTCGCACAAGCAGACGGACCCCGGCGGCCTCGTGGAGATGGCCTGGGATCCGATCACCCGCATCGTGGGCAGTCTCGGCATCTACACCAAGATCGATTTCGACAACCGAGAGGTGGTGGAATGCCACAGCACCTCGTCCATCTTCCGCGGCTACTCGTTGTTCATGAAGGGCAAGGATCCCCGCGACGCGCACTTCATCACGAGCCGCATCTGCGGCATCTGCGGCGACAACCACGCGACGTGTTCCTGCTACACGCAGAACATGGCCTATGGGGTGAAGCCGCCGCACCTCGGGGAATGGATCGTCAATCTCGGTGAGGCCGCCGAGTACATGTTCGATCACAACATCTTTCAGGAGAACCTGGTTGGCGTGGACTACTGCGAGAAGATGGTGTCGGAGACCAACCCAGGCGTGCTCGCCAAGGCCGAGAACACCCAGGCGCCGCGGGCGGGCGAACACGGCTACCGCACGATCGCGGACATCATGCGTTCGCTCAACCCGTTCACCGGCGAGTTCTATCGCGAGGCGCTCCAGGTCAGCCGGGCGACCCGAGAGATGTTCTGCCTCATGGAGGGTCGGCACGTGCACCCGTCCACCCTGTACCCGGGCGGGGTCGGGACGGTGGCCACCATCCAGCTGATGACGGACTACATGACCCGGTTGATGCGGTACGTGGAGTTCATGAAGAAGGTCGTGCCCATGCACGACGACCTGTTCGACTTCTTCTACGAGGCGATTCCTGGGTACGAGAAGGTGGGCCTGCGCCGGACGCTGCTCGGTTGCTGGGGCTCGTTCCAGGACCCCGAGCACTGCAACTTCGAGTACAAGGACATGACCAACTGGGGCCGGAAGATGTTCGTCACCCCCGGGGTCGTCGTCGACGGCAAGCTGGTCACCACCGATCTCGTCGACATCAACCTGGGCATCCGGATCCTGCTGGGCTCGTCGTACTACGACGACTGGTCCGACCAGGAGACCTTCGTCAAGCAGGACCCGCTGGGCAATCCGGTCGACCGGCGGCACCCGTGGAACCAGCACACCAACCCGCAGCCGCAGAAACGCGACCTCGAGGACAAGTACAGCTGGGTGATGTCGCCCAGGTGGTTCGACGGCACCGACCACCTCGCGCTGGACACCGGCGGAGGGCCGCTGGCCCGACTGTGGTCGACGGCGCTGGCAGGGCTCGTCGACATCGGGTACGTGAAGTCGACCGGCCGCAGCGTGCAGATCAACCTCCCGAAAACCGCGCTCAAGGGCCCGGTTTCGCTCGAGTGGAAGATCCCGGAGCACGGCAGCAACACCATCGAACGCAACCGCGCCCGGACCTACTTCCAGGCCTACGCGGCGGCCTGCGCGCTGCACTTCGCGGAGAAGGCCCTCGAGGAGATCCGGGCCGGGCGCACCAAGACCTGGGAGAAGTTCGACGTTCCCGACGAGGGCATCGGCTGCGGGTTCACCGAGGCGGTTCGCGGCGTGCTCTCCCACCACATGGTGATCCGGGACGGGAAGATCGCGAACTACCACCCCTATCCGCCGACCCCGTGGAACGCCAGCCCCCGCGACAGCCTCGGCACACCGGGGCCGTACGAGGATGCGGTGCAGGGGCAGCCGATCTTCGAGGAGAACGATCGGGATCACTTCAAGGGGATCGACATCATGCGGACGGTCCGCAGCTTTGACCCCTGCCTGCCCTGCGGCGTGCACATGTACCTCGGCAATGGCAAGACGCTGGAGAAGCTGCACTCGCCGACGCAGTACTCGACCGGAGAGTGACGGTGAACGGCGAGGCGGCAGGGGACGAGGAAGCACGGTGGCGCGCGGCGGGTGATCGGATAGAGACGCTTCTCGAGGCCAGTTCGGCGGGCGGCACCGTGGCGCGCGAGCGCGCCGAACAGCTGGTGCGCGAGGTGGTCGACCTCTACGGCGAGGGATTGGCGCGGGTCGTGCGGATCCTCGGCGAGCACGTGGAGGACGGGGCCGAGTGGCTCGCCGACGACGACCTGGTGGCGAGCCTGCTGCTGGTGCACGGTCTGCACCCGCACGACGTGCCGACCCGGGTGTGTGCGGCGCTCGACAGCGTGCGGCCCTATCTCGGCTCGCACGGCGGGGACGTGGAGCTGATGGGCATCGAGTTCCCGGGTGAAGGCGGGCCCGCCGATGGTGGCGGGGTGGTGCGCCTGGAGTTGACCGGCAGCTGCAGGAGCTGCCCGTCCTCGTCGGTGACGCTGGAACTGGCCGTGGAGGGCGCGGTGCTCGCTGCGGCGCCGGAGATCGCCTCGATCGAGGTGGTCGCCGCTCAGCCCGGCTCCGAGCCAGGGCTGATCGCCGCCGAGTCGCTGTTCTCGCACGTGCACGCCCCGCCGGGTCCCGCCGGAACGTGGTGCCCCGCGCCGGAACTGGAGCAGCTCGCGCCCGGCGAGGTGGGCGGGTTCGTGGTCGGGGGTCTGCCCATCCTGGTCTGCCGCATCGGCGACGACCTGCTGGCCTACCGAGACCGCTGCCCGTCGTGTACGCACTCGCTGGCGGGCGCCGTCCTGGCGCGTCGCGCCGGCCACGCGGCGGGCGACGCCGTCCTGCGGTGTCCGACCTGCCGCGCCCATTTCGACGTGGTGCACGCGGGTGCCGGGCTCGACGACGGCGACGTGCACCTCGAGCCGCTGCCGGTGCTGGTCCGGGACGGCGTGCGCTCGGTCGCGGTACCGGTGGGGGTGAGCGGATGAGCACTCCCTTCTCGGTGCTCAAACGCATCACGGCGACCCGCCCGGCTCCGCAGCCGGGCGAGCGCTGTGAGATGTGCGCGGAGGCGATCGGCGATCGCCATCAGCATGTGGTCAACGTGGAGGGGCGGGCGTTGATGTGCGTCTGCCGCGGCTGCTACCTGCTGTTCACCGACCAGGGCGCCGAGCTGCGGTACCGCGCCGTCCCGGATCGCTATCTCTCGTTCCCCGGGTTCGAGCTCGGCCAGGGCCGATGGGACGAACTCGAGATCCCGGTGGGATTGGCCTTCTTCTTCCGGAACTCGGTCCTCGGCCGGATGGTCGCGTTCTATCCCGGTCCCGCGGGGGCCACCGAGTCGGAACTGCCGCTCGACGCGTGGAACGTCGTGCGCGCGGCGAATCCGGAGCTGGACACGGCGGCCGACGACGTCGAGGCGGTGTTGATCCGGATGCCGGAGGAGGGGCGCGGCGAGGCGGAGTGCTTCCTGGTGCCGATCGACGCGTGCTACGAGTTCGTTGGTCGGCTGCGCACGCTGTGGCGCGGCTTCGACGGCGGCCAGGAGGCGCGCGGGTACATCGACGACTTCTTCGCGGGGATCGCGGCCCGGGCCGGTCGGTCTCACGCCGGCGGTGCCGGCCGGGAGTTCGGCGGCGGTGAGGCGCCGTGAGTGAGGTGTCGTTCGCCGTCCTCGACGTCGCCCCGGAGCCCTATGCGGCGGCCCCGATCCTCTCCGCTCGAGTGGCGGTGAGCGCCGCCGCGCCCGTACACGCCATCGCGCTGCGCTGCCAGGTGCGCATCGAGCCGCACCGACGGCGGTACACCGACGCCGAGGCCGCGGGGCTGGTTGACCTCTTCGGCGGTCGGGAGCGGTGGTCATCGACGCAACACTCATTCGTGTGGCTGCAGTGCGCCGCGCTGGTGCAGGGTTTCGCCGAGACCTGCGAGGCGACCCTGCCGATGCCGTGCACCTACGACTTCGAGGTGGCGGCGTCGAAGTACCTGCACGCCCTGGAGGAGGGGACCGTCCCGCTGGTGTTCCTGTTCAGCGGCACGGTGTTCACCAAGGGTGCAGGGGGGTTCGGGGTCCAGCAGATCCCGTGGGATCGTGAGGATCGCTACGACCTCCCGGTCTCGGTGTGGCGGGACCTGATCCGGATGCACTTCCCGAACACCGGCTGGGTGCGGCTCGGCCGGGAGACCCTCGAGGCGCTGGCCGAATACAAGTCCACGCGGGGCCTGGTCGGCCTCGACGAGGCCGTCACGGAACTGCTCGCGCAGACGCGGGAGCAGGCCCGGTGACCACCACCGATGTCGGAACCCGAGTCCGCGCCGTCGCCGACGCGGTGCTCTACGAGGGCTACCTGCTCTATCCGTACCGGGCGAGCTCGCGAAAGAACCAGTCGCGCTGGCAGTTCGGTGTGCTCGGTCCACCAGGGGCATCGTCGGCAGGCGTCGGCGAGGAGCCGTCGCTGTCCGCGCAGTGCGTGCTGGCGCGCGGCGCGCCGGAGGGGGAACGCGCGGCACAGGTCACGGTGACGCTTCGCTTCCTGCAGCTGCAGGCCCGCAGCGTGCAGGAGGCGTCGGGCGCGGGCGGATACCGCGCGGTGGACGAACTGGTGGTGGGGGCGCGGTCGTGGCTCAGTTGGGACGAGGCCGTCGAGCGGGAGATCGAACTCCCGGCGGTGGCGTTGTCGGAACTCGCGGTGGCCAGGGGCTTTCCGATCGACGTGGCGGGCGGCACGGACACCGAGGAGCTGCTCGCGCCGGACGGATCCACCGCGGGACGGATCGTCCGGTCCCGGTTGCCGATCGCCGCAACGGTGACTCTCGGCGCCGCGGAGGACGACGGCTTCACCCGGCTGTTGGTCGAGGTGCGAAACACCGGGCCGGAGACGATCGACAAGGATCTCGCCGTCGCGAGGTCGTTGATCGGTGCGCACGCGATCGTGACCGTCCGCGATGGGTCGTTCGTCTCCCTGCTCGAACCGCCGGATGCGGCGGCCGGCCCCGTGGCCCGGGCCGTCCACCACCGGTGCTTCCCGGTGCTGGCGGGCACGCGCGGAGAGACGGACATGGTGTTGATCTCGCCGATCATCCTGTACGACTACCCGGAGGTCGCCGCGCAGAGCGACGGCGCGCTCTTCGACTCCACCGAGATCGACGAGATCCTCACTTTGAGGGTGATGGCGATGACCGACGAGGAGAAGGCGCAGGCGCGCGCCACCGATCCGCTGGCCGCGCAGATCGTCGACCGCTGCGATGCGATGACGCCCGAGGCGATGCAGCGGCTGCACGGCACTTTCCGCGACCCGCGGCTCGATCCGGGACTGATACCCGAAGTGCCCGAGGGGGTTCCCTGGTGGGATCCCGAGGCCGACGCGAGTGTGCGGCCGGATGTGGACGCGGTGTCGGTGAACGGTGTCCGTGTGGCCAAGGGCAGCGCGGTGCGGCTGCACCCGTCTCGCCGTGCCGACGCGCAGGACCTCTTCTTCGACGGCAGGACGGCAAGGGTCGCGTCGGTGCACGCCGATGTCGACGGCAACACCCACGTCGGCGTGGTCATCGACGACGATCCCGCCGCGGACCTGCACGACTGGTACGGGCGTTATCTCTACTTCGCCCCGGACGAGCTGGAACCGCTCGGTGGCGATGAACCGGGCAGAGAGGAGAACTAGCGATGGAAACAGTGGGGCAGATCGCGACGGTGCTCGTGGTGGCGCTGGTCGCAGCCGGTGTGATCGTCGGCGTGCGTTCGGTTCCCGACATCAGGCGCTACCTACGCATGCGTCACATGTGACGACGGCGGCGCGCGGAGAGATCGGTGAACGACCAACGGCGGGTGCTGGTCGCCGGTATCGGGAACATCTTTCTCGGTGATGACGGGTTCGGCCCCGAGGTGCTGAGACGGCTGGCCGAGCGCGGGCACGCGAGTGAGCCGCGGCCGATCCCGGACGGGGTCCGGCTGGTGGACTACGGCATTCGGGGCGTTCACCTGGCCTACGACCTGCTGGACGGCTGGGATGCCCTCGTCCTGGTGGACGCGCTGCCGGATCGTGGCGCGCCGGGCGCCATCCGGGTCTTCGAGGTCGATCCGGAGCGCGGCGGCGGGGGCGGTGGGCTCGATGCCCACGGCATGGACCCGGCGTCGGTCTTCGCGAGCCTGGACGCGCTCGGCGGCACCGCGCCCCGGACGGTCGTGGTGGGCTGCGAGGCGCGGTGCGTCGCGGACGGCATCGGGTTGTCGCCGGAGGTGGCCGCGGTCGTGGACGACGCGGTCGCGGCAGTGCTCGAACTGGTCGAGGATCCGCCGAGGTGGGTGCCCGCGGCCGCCGCGGATGCGGGAGAGGAGGGCTGAGCGGATGTGCTTGGGGATCCCGGGGCAGGTGGTGCGCATGCTCGACGGCTACGGCGACCAGTTGGCGCTGGTCGACGTCGCGGGCGAGCACCGAAAGATCAACGTGGGGATGCTGCCGGACGACGTGTTCGAGCCAGGGGACTGGATCATCATCCACATGGGGTTCGCCGTCGAGAAGACGGATGCGGCGGGTGCGCAGAGTGCCCTCGCCGGTCTCGAGTTGATGGGGCGGCCTCGGGAACCGGACGAACAGTCGATGTGAGGGTCGCGGGCGGACCCAGGAGGATCTATACTAGCTATCTAGATAGATCCGCCAGGCGTCCCCGGAGGCAGACATGTCGAACAGTGCAGCACGCGCCCGCGGCGTCCCGGAGCGTCACCGCGACCACCCACGCCGCCTGACCGCAGTCGGCGATTCGGTCAGCGACCACGACCTCATCGAGCTCATCCGATCCGAACTGGCCAGCCGTCCCACCCTGAGCCTGGTCGCGGGTCGGGTCTCCCACCTGCTGCTGGCCGGCCAGGTCGACGGCGACGATCCGATCCTCGACCTCATCGATCCGGGCAACATCCTCGACGAGAAGACGGTGATGCGCGACGCCGTCGAGTACATCCTGTCGTTCCCGCACCTCTCCGCGGGAGAGGTTGCCGTCAAATATCGCAAGACCTGGGCCAACCCGAGCGACGCACTGCGCAAGCGGGCCGGACAGATCATCGGCCTCAAGCAGGGCAGGCGATACCGCTACCCGGAGTTCCAGTTCTCGCTGCCCGAGGACGCGATCGAGCTGATCCGCCGGAGCAACGTCGCGCTTGGCGCCGAGAACGACCCGTGGGGCGTGGCGTCCTGGTGGCTCTCGCCCAATCCCGCCGCCACAGGCCGCACCTCGCCCGTGGACCTGCTCGAAGCGGGAGACCTCGAGCAGGTCGCCGCCCTGGTCCGGGCCGAGGTAGAGGACGACATTGCCTAACCGGGTACCCCCACCCGCGGTGACCGCAGAGGTGGCGTCGATCCCTGCCGGAACGAAGCTGTGGCGCATCCATTCCGGCGCCCCGGATCGACACGTGCTGTCCCTGAACCAGACCCCGGCCCATCCCGTCCACGGCGGCAGGTTCGACTCCCCGGACGGCTCGTTCCACTACAGCTACTTCGGCGACGACATCTCCGTCTGCATCGCCGAGACCTACTGCCGCTCACTCCCGCTCGACGACAACGTGCCCAGGATCCTGCGCAGGAAGAAGCTTGACGGGCGGGTGCTGTCGCAGGTGCAGGTGACCACCGAGTTCCCGGTCGCGCTCCTGCACGGCCGCCACCTGGCCGCCATCGGCCAGGACCTGTGGCTGACGAAATGCGATCCCGTCGACTATCCGCGGACCCAGCAGTGGGCCGCGGCGGTGCTGAACGGTTCGCAGGTGCACGGCATCAAGTACCGCGCCCGCAACGACGAGGACCGGTTCTCGGTGGTCATGACCATCCGCGCGGACACGGACCCGCCCGTCGCGCTGGCCGATCTGATGTGCGTGGTGCGGGACCCGATTCCGCTCGACGACGCTTCGGGCCTGGAACTGGTGCGCTCGCACCTCGCGGTCTACAACGCCACGCTGCGCTGATCGCAGAGTGTCGAGATGCAGGCTGAACCCCGGGTTCCATGTGTGGGCGTTGGCTAGGGTGCCAGCGTGACCTATTCGTGGGTGTTCCTCACGGTCGCCGTCGTGCTGGTGCTGACGCCGGGCGCGGACTTTGCGCTGATCGTCCGCAACAGCGCGTCCGGCGGGCGCAGGTTTGGGATGGCCACCACCTTCGGGGTCAGCTCCGCCGCGGCTGTCCAAGGCCTGCTCGTCTCGTTCGGCATCGCGAGCGTGATCATCGGTGTGCACCCGATCTTCCTCGCGATCAAGTGGCTCGGAATCGCCTACCTCGCCTGGATCGGGTGCTCGATGCTGCTCAGCGCGGTCCGAGGGCATGACGCCGCCACCGCGGGCGAAACCGGACCTGCCCCATGGACCGGATACCGGCAGGGATTCCTCTGCAACGCCACCAACCCGAAGATCTTCGTCTTCTATCTGTCGCTGCTGCCACAGTTCGTGCAGCCGGACGCGCCCTGGTGGGTCTGGCTGTTGCACGCCTGGACCCTGCCACTCATCGGAACCCTCTGGTGCTTGCTCGTCGTCGCGTTCGTGGGTTCACTACGCCAGCAGTTCGAACGCCGCACGGTTCGACGGACGATCGACGCCGCCGCAGGCGTCGTCATGCTCGGCTTCTGCTCCACGCTCGCTCGCGAAGCCTGATCCAGCCCGCCCGCCGAGCGATAGGTAACGTCCCTGTGGTGGTGACAGACGCGGCGCAGTCGTGGTGGGAAGAGTACGACGACAACATTCTCCGCGCGCGCGAAACCGGCTGGGGCGGGGAAGAGCCGTTGCTCTCGCGAGAGATGCGCGAGCTGCTCGACGACGTCGACGCAGCCTTCGCGGTCACCGGCGCGCAGACACCCGGGTGGCCGAACCCCTATAAGGACGGCCCCAGCCCGGGAGAAGAGGCGTACGAGCGTTCCAGCAACCCCGAGAAGTACCGGATCGTGGTGGCCAGAGCACAGGCATGGACTCAGGTTCTCCTCGACCGCGGCTGGGCGCGCGAAGCATCGCATGTGGACTGGGCGCTTCCTCCCATGGAGCCCGGCGGGGCCGACACCGTCCTCGAGCCGGCCGCCGCCGGCGCGGTTCCGCTGGTGTTGACGACGCACACACCCATGGACAGCGATCATCCCTTCAACATCACGATCGCCGCGGGCGACCCCGCGGTGCGGTTGGACACGCTTCCCGACTGTGCATGCGATGGGTGCGACAGCGGGTCCGCCGGCCTGCTCAAGTACCTGGACATGTTGGTGCTCTCTGTCGTCGACGGTTCTCTCGACGTTGACGTTGGCGACAACTACTACTGGCTGCGCACATCGTTCAGAGTCAAGGGCAGCGGGACCCAGAATCGCCACGCACGGACGGCGTTCACGGCTGCACCGTGGCCCGCGAACTGGACAGCCCGCCCGTTGGCACCACCTCTGAGTCGGGGTCGGCGTTGATCTCCTACACGAGTTGTCGACCTATCCCACCTGTGGAACTGACGTTGGCGAGATCGGTCGGTAGGTTCTGATCGCTCAGCCCGCGGCCTCGGTCCGTTCGAGACGGCGATTGGTCTGTGCGAGCTGCCACCCGGTCCAGTGCTGCAGGCGGTCGGTGTCCTCCGGGGTCAGCCTGTCGCACACGAAGTCCCAGTGCACGGCCACCGTGTCGCCCCTGCGGAGATCGGGGACGAACGAGCCGCCGGCCGCCCGATGGCGCACCGGCCGATCCTGTTCGTCGCCGAGGTGGAGCGCGCCGTCGTAGGTGAGCGGTCGCGCACGCACCACCACGTACTCGGCGCGCACCTCGATCACCGTCCCGCAGGTGATCCGGCAGGAGTCGAGCACCTGGAGGGGCTGCGGCACACCGGAGCCGAGCAACCGGGACCACGGATAGACGCCGAAGACGTGGAAGCCGTGGGTCGGCGCCGCCTCGGCGAGCAGGTCCTCTGTGAGGTGCTTCCAGTAGTGCCCGGCCTGGGGCGCCAGCCGGGAAAGCAGCTCCCGGCCGAAGCCTTCGCGGTCGATCTCGTCGGTCAGCTCGTTGCCGGTCCAATAGGCGCGCACCACCGACGCGTCCAACGGGTCGGTGCGCCCGGTCATCTCGGCGATGACCTGTTGGTACGGCCAGGCACCGCTGAACCTGGCGGCCAGCGACGGCACGTCCGCGATGGGCCCGTCGGTGCCCATCCCGTCACCGCACGCGACGGCCTCGAGGGCGCGCGCGTCCGCTGGGCCGCAGTAGCCGAGCGTGTTGGGGGCGTAGGCATACTGCGCGAACAGTCGGTGACCGGGCGGGCTCGGCACTCAAGCCTCCGTGGTGTTCTTGCCGACCAGCATCGCAGTCTCGCGGTGCAGTCGGCCGAAGTTGTAGTACGCCGCGCAGGCGCCCTCGGGTGAGACCATGCAGGTCCCGATCGGCGTCTCCGGCGTGCACGCGGTCCCGAACACCTTGCACTCCCACGGCTTGATGACGCCCTTGAGCACCTCGCCGCACTGGCACGCCTTCGGATCGGCGACCCGCACCCCCGGCATCGAGAATTTCTCCTCGGCATCGAACTCGGAGTAGTCGTGGTGCACCTTCAGTGCGCTCTGCGAGATGAAACCGAGTCCGCGCCATTCGAAATGCGGTCGCAGCTCGAAGGTCTCGGCCATCAGCTTCAGCGCCTGGGTGTTGCCCTCGGTCTTGACCACGCGGGTGTACTGGTTCTCCACCTCGCACCGGCCGTCCCGGTGCTGCTGCAACAGCATGTGCACGGAGGCCAGGATGTCCAGCGGTTCGAACCCGGCCACCACCATCGGTTTGCCGTACACCTCCGGCACGAAGCGGTACGGCCTGGTGCCGACGACGGTCGACACGTGACCGGGGCCGAGGAAGCCGTCGAGCCGCAGGTCGGGGGATTCGAGGATCGCCTTGATCGGCGGGACGATCGTGACGTGGTTGCAGAACACGGTGAAGTTCTTGACCCCGAGTTGTCGGGCACGCACCAGCGTCACCGCGGTGGACGGTGCGGTGGTCTCGAAGCCCACCGCGAAGAACACCACCTCCCGATCGGGGTTGTCCACGGCGATCTTGAGCGCGTCGAGCGGCGAGTACACGAATCGGACGTCGGCGCCCCTGGCCTTCGCCTCGATCAGGTTGCCCCGCGAACCGGGCACCCGCATCATGTCGCCGAAGGTCGTGAAGATGACGCCTGGCTGCTCCGCGAGCGACATGGCGTCGTCGACCCGGCCCATCGGGATGACGCACACCGGACAACCGGGGCCGTGCACCAGTTCCACGGTCGGCGGCAGCAGGTGTTCGATGCCGTGGCGGTAGATAGTGTGGGTGTGGCCGCCGCACACCTCCATGAATTTGAACTCGTCGGTGCCCGCGAGGTCGGTGATGGACCTCACGAGCGCGCGGGCTGCGGCCGGATCACGGAATTCGTCTACGAATTTCATCGTGTGTTCCTCGCTGACGGAAGATGCCCGAGATCAGGCGATTTCGGACGAGTTGTACGCGTCGATCTCGTTGGTGTAGTCGGCGCCCATCTTCTGGACCTGGTCCAGCGTCACCTGCGCCTCGGCCTCGTCGATCTTCGACATCGCGAACCCGACGTGCACCAGGACCCAGTCGCCCACGACCAGGCCCTCATCGGCGAGTAGGCGGACGCTGATGACCCGACGGATCCCGTTGACGTCGACCTTGGCCAGGTGCTGCTGGGCGTCGACGATGTCAACCACCTGCCCCGGTATGCCCAAGCACATAGCCGTCCTCCTTTCAGGAGTTCCTGTTGCTCAACAGATTCGCGGCAGCGGGTCGCCGACGAGCATGTCGACGATCCGGCTGCCCCCGAACGCGGTCCGCAGCGCCACGATGCCCTGCGGCTCGGCCATCACCTCACCGATGACGGCCGCCTGCGCGCCGCCGGGCTGCGCACGCAGCGCGTCGACCGCGGCGTCCGACTCGGCGCGCGGCACGATCGCGATGAACTTGCCCTCGTTGGCCACGTAGAGCGGGTCGATCCCCAACATGTCGCACGCGCCGAGCACCTGCGGCTGGACGGGGAGCGACTGCTCGTCGATGATCACCGCGAGACCGGAGACCTGCGCGAGCTCGTTGCAGACCGTGCCGACCCCGCCGCGGGTGGCGTCGCGCATCCACCGGGTCGACGGTGCGGCCTCGAGCAGCGCCTCGACGAGCGAGTTCACCGGCGCTGTGTCCGAGTCGATGTCGGCCTCGATGGCGAGCTCGCCGCGGGCGAGCATCACCGCCATGCCGTGCTCGCCGATGGTGCCCGACACCAGGACGCGGTCACCGGGCTGCACCCGGTCCGCGGACAGCACCCGGCCCGCGGGGATGACGCCGACGCCCGCCGTGCAGATGTACATCCCATCCGCCGCGCCCTTGCCGACCACCTTGGTGTCCCCGGTGACGATCTCGATACCGGCCGCCTGGCCGGAATCGCGCATGTCGGCGACGATCTCACGCAGCGCGGAGATTTCGAAGCCCTCCTCGATGACGAATGCGGCCGAGAGCCATTGCGGGCGGGCACCCGAGACCGCGAGGTCGTTGACGGTGCCGTGCACGGCCAGGTTCCCGATGGACCCGCCGGGGAACCGCAGCGGTTGCACCACATACGAATCGGTCGAGAACGCGAGCCGCTCGCCCGACGGGAGCGGCAGCACCGCGGCGTCGCCGAGCTGCTCGAGCTCCGGGTTGCGGAACGCCTCGACGAAGACGGAATCGACAAGGGCCGCCGAGGATTTGCCGCCCGCACCGTGGGCGAGCGTCACCACCGATTCGAGCAGGCGCGGACGGCGTTTGCGGAACTCGTCGATGCGGTCGAGTACCCGGCCCTCGCGTTCGGCCGCGGTCGAGGGTCGGTCGCCGACCTGTGAGCTGCTCATCTGGGACCGCCTGTCGTCTCTCGCGGCCCCGGTGCGGGTTTCGCGAGGTTGTCCTGCACCGCAGACCAGAGCTGGTATCCGATCAGCGCGTGGCTCTCCTGGATGCGATGGATGCTCTGGGACCGGATGGTGAAGCAGAAGTCCAGGTCGTCGCTGGTCGACATCCGGCCGCCGTCGTGGCCGGCGAACCCGACGGTCAGCAGCCCGCGCGTGCGGGCCTCGGCCAACGCCGTCATCAGATCGTCGGAGTTGCCGGAGGTGGACAGCGCGATGGCGATGTCGACCGGCTTGGCGTGGGCGATGATCTGGCGCGAGAAGATCAGCTCGAAGCCCACGTCGTTTCCCAGCGCCGTGACCACCGCCTGGTCGGCCGCCAGCGACCAGGCCGCGACCGGCCGACCGCGGGCGGGCCGGCTGAACAGCGAGGCCAGGGTGGCCGCGTCGGTGGAACTGCCGCCGTTCCCGAAGGTGTACAGCCGCGCGCCCGCGCGGAAGCGCTCGGCCATCCGGGCGCCCGCCGAGGTGATCCCGTCGCCCCATTCCTCGAGCGAGACCCGCTGCAGCCGTGCGCTCTCGGCGGCCTTGCTGCGCGCCGACGCGGCCAGGTCGGTCAGCAACGCGTCGGCGTCGTTCTCCTCCGCGTCGATGAAGGGATAGAGGAAGTTGGTGCTCTCCTGCTCGCTCATCGCGACACCTCGGCGTTGTCGATGCGGGTGATCGCCGCGCCGCCGTGCACGAGGATCAGGTCGTTCGCCTCGACCTCGCCGAGCACGGTGACGTCGACGGACTCCTCGCCGGAGCCGGTGCGGACCAGCGCGGTGTCCAGCGCGGTGGCCGGAGGCAACACCACCTCGGCGAGCCTGCCCTCGTCGCTGCAGGTGACGCACCCGTCGTCGGCGCACGCGTCCTCGTCCGGGGTCAGCAGGCCGGGATGTTCGAAACAGACGTGGGTCAGCTCCCACAGCAGGTGGTACATCAGCACGAACCTGCCGGTCGCCGGGATCATCGGATCGTCGGAGGCCACCCACAGCGTGTGATCGGCGCTGCCCGCCGGCGGGCGCGGGCCGGAGCCGATCCAGATAGTGTCGGCGCCCCACGCGGGTGCGCGCCGCATCGCGTCGCGCACCTGGGGCTGGTCGGCGGAGGCCACCGCGATGATCACGTCGCCGGGCCGGGTGGCGACGCGGCACTGCGCGACCGGGTCCGGTTCGACCAGCGCGACGGACGGCAGTGCCCGCTTGCCCATGATCACCGGGTGCACGAACTCGACCGCGACGTGATGGGCGTGCGGCTCCCACTGCGGCGAGATGACCCACAGCGTGGCGCCCGCGTTGAACCTCCTGGCGAGCGACAGCGCCGCGGACGCGAGATCCGCGGAGAGATCGTCGTCGATCAGGGGGGCGTCCGAATGCGCCGTCGTGGTCATCGCCGTGCTCCGATCTCCGATTGGTCGGTTCTGGTACCGCGCCGGTGGGCGGCGCGCTCGAGGAACGCCAGGCCGAGGACCGCCTGGCCGAGCGAGAGCCCGCCGTCGTTCGCGGGCACCCGCTGGTGGGTGAGGACCTCGACACCGTTGCCCTGCAATCGCGTTCGCAGCAGGCTCAGCAGGAGCCGGTTCTGGAAGACGCCTCCCGTGAGCCCGACGGTTCCGGTGCCGGTCCGGTCGGCGATCCGCAGGGCCAGCGCCGCGGTCGCGGTCGCGAGCGCGTGGTGGAATCCCAGCGCCAGCGAGGCCGCGGACTCGCCCCGCCGCAGGCCCGCGACGAGACCGGTCAACAGCGCATCGAGTCGCAGCTGCCCGCCGTCGATCGCCATCGTCAGCGGTGCCGGTCTGTCGGCCTGTCGCGCGAGGGCCTCCAGTTCGATGGCGGCCTGCGCCTCGTAGCTCACCCGGTGGCAGACGCCCAGCAGCGAGGAGACGCCGTCGAACAGGCGCCCGACGCTGGTCGTGCGGACGGCGCCCGCCCCGGAGGCCAGTTGAGAGGCGACGAGGAGGCGTTCCGCGGCCGCGAGCGCTCGGGTGCAGGGCAGGTCGTCGATCTCGCGGATCCCGGCCTCGTGCAGCAGCGACAGCGCGACGCGGGCGGGGTTGCGGACCGCGGCATCGCCGCCGGGCAGCCAGAACGACTGCAGGTGGCCCGACCGCTCGGTGGTCAGGATGTCCGGGCCGACCAACAGGAGCTCGCCGCCCCACACGGTCGCGTCGCACCCGTATCCGGTGCCGTCGAAGGCGACGCCGAGGACCCTCGAGTCGAGGCGGCCGTGCTCGGCGAGCAGGGAGGCGACGTGCGCGTGGTGGTGCTGCACCGTGCGCAGTTCGATCTCGTTCGCGCCGGCGTACCGCGCCGCCCACTGCCTGGTCGAGTAGCCCGGGTGATCGTCCGCGACGATCAGCGCGGGCGCGGCCCGGTGCATGGTGGTGAGCTGGCGCACCGAGGTCTCGAACGCGCGCCGGCTTTCGAGTGTGCCCATGTCGCCGAGATGTGCCGAGCAGAATGCGAGATCCTGGCGGGTCAGGCAGAAGGTGTTCTTCACCTCGGCCCCCACCGCCAGCACCACCGGACCCGGGGAGGGCAGCAGGATCGGGAGCGGCGCATACCCTCGCGACCGGCGGATCGGGACCTCCCGGTCCTCGGATACCGCCAGGACCGAATCCTCGCAGGGCACGGCGATGTCGCGATCGTGCATCAGGAAGAGGTCGGCGATCCCGGCGAGCCGCGCGCGGGCGTCGTCGTTGTCGAAGCAGAGCGGCTCGCCGCTGGTGTTCCCGGAGGTCATCACCAGGACACGGGGGTGCTCATCCGGTGGCGACCCGGGAGCCGGCGAGAAGAGCAGGTGGTGCAGCGGGGTGTAGGGCAGCATCACTCCGAGTTCGTCCAGGCCGGGCGCCACTTCGTCCGCGACGGGGCCGGTTCCCCGGGTTCGCAGCAGCACGATCGGCCGCGCGGGGTGGCCCAGCAGGCGCTGCTCGGCGTCGGACACCTCGACGATCCGCTCGGCCGTCGCCGTGTCCGCGGCCATCACCGCGAACGGCTTGGCGGGGCGGCGCTTTCGGATCCGCAGACGCCGCACCGCGCCCGGCTGGGTCGCGTCGCACACCAGGTGGAAGCCGCCGAGCCCCTTGATCGCGACGATCAGGCCGTCGTTCAGCGCCCGCTGGACGCCACCGAGCACCTCGTCGTCCCCGACGGTCCGGATGCCGTCGCGCTCCAGGAAGATCCGCGGGCCGCAGGCGTGGCAGCTGATCGGCTGGGCGTGGTAGCGCCGATCCTCCACGGTCCCGTACTCGCGCAGGCAGCGTGGGCACATCGCGAACGGGGCCAGCGTCGTCGCAGGACGGTCGTAGGGCAGGTCGGTGATCACGGTCAGGCGCGGCCCGCAGTTGGTGCAGTTGATGAAGGGATGCCGGTAGCGGCGGTCGGCGGGGTCCCGCAACTCGCGTAGGCAGTCCTCGCAGGTCGCGACGTCCGGGGAGATCAGCGTCCGCGCGCCGGGCACGTGCCTGCTCTCGGCGATGCGGAAGGATCTCTCGCCCTGCGGGGCAAGGGCTTCCGCGGCGAGGTCGACGATCACGGCGATCGGTGGCGCCTCGGCCCGTATCCGGCGCTCGAACTCCGCGAGGGCGGCGGCGGGGCCCTCCGCCTCGATGAACACACTGGCATCGTCGTTGCCGCAGTGGCCGCCGATCGCCAGGTCCGCCGCCAGCCTGGCGACGAAGGGCCGAAACCCCACCCCCTGGACGATTCCGCGAACCACGATCCGACGCCGTTCGATACGGCCTTCCGCCCGGTGTGCTGGCTGTAAGTGGGTTGTCATACCCGACTCCACATCGCAGACGGTTCACCCCGGGTCCGGGGTGCTGGGTGACGACCGGCCTTCATCGGATCTTTCTCCTCGCGCTCCGGACCCGCAAGGGGCATCGGCGCAGTATCCGCAGCATCCGGAGGACCCAGGTGCAGACGCGGAGCGGTCTACGGGTGTGTACTTGATCGCATGAGCCTCGGGCCCGGCTCGGCGGGCGGCGGTGTGTGAGCATGCCGGTGTGGCGGCTGCGTGACTTCCATGACGGGGATCTCGATCAAGCCATCCAGATCCTGGATCAGAGCCGTGCGCCGGGGTCGGAGGAGCCGGTGTTCGCGGTCGCCGAGGTGATGGCTGCGGCCCGGGCTGGTCAGCCCGCCGTGGTGGCCGCGGTCGGGGACGAACTGGTCGGGATGGCGGTGGCACAGACACAGGGCGAGCGGGCCTGGGTGCTCCTGGTGGCACTGGGATCGAGATGGCGAGGACGCGGAATCGGTAGCGCGCTGCTGGCGAATCTGGAACAACGCCTGCGTTCCTCCGGGGTTCAGCGGATCTGTGCGGTGTTGACCGAGGGTGCCACCGGTTCGGCGGCGTTCGAGAACTCCGGCTACACCCGTCGGGACGGTCTCGTCTACTACGAAATGCTCGAGCCGCTCGGCCCGGATCGGGCGTTGCTCGCCGAGTTGGGTGGTCGCATACTGCCCACTGGGTTGTGGCAGGCGATGGCCGGAATGGAGCGGGTGAAGGAAGCCATCGAGCGCCGGGTCGTCTTGCCGCTGGCGGAGCCGGACGTCGCCGAACGGTATGGCGTCCAGCCCCCCAAGGCGGTGATCCTGTTCGGCCCGCCCGGTACCGGCAAGACCAGCTTCGCGAAGGCGGTGGCATCGAGACTGGGCTGGCCGTTCGTCGAACTGTTCCCCTCTCGCCTGGCCGCGGCGGTGGACGGTGGGTTGGCCGCCTCGTTACGGGATGTCTTCTCCGAACTGGCCGAGCTCGAGGAGGTGGTGCTGTTCATCGACGAGGTCGAGGAGATCGCGGCCGCCCGCACCGGGTCGGCGGCCAATGCCGCGCATGGGGTCACCAATGAACTGCTCAAGCTGATCCCGTTGTTTCGGGAACGCGACCGGCGACTGATGGTCTGTGCGACGAACTCGGTGCACTCGCTGGACTCTGCGTTCCTGCGGCCCGGTCGATTCGACTACGTGATCCCGGTCGGCCCGCCGGATGCGCCCGCCCGTCGTGCGGTGTGGGAGCGGTACCTCGGTGCCGCACACGGTGCGGTCGACGTGAACCTGATCGTGAATTCCAGCGAGCTGTTCACGCCCGCCGACATCGAGTTCGCGGCGCGGAAGGGCGCGCAGACCGCCTTCGAGCGGGAGATTCTCCACCGCCGCGGCGAGCCGGCGAACACCGACGACTATCTCGCGGCCATCGCCGACACGCGGCCGACCCTCAGTGCCGAGTTGCTGGCCGAGTTCGACCAGGACACCGAGCAGTACACACGCCTGTGACGTTCTGACCTGCGCCGGAACACCCGCCCGAGGCGGGATCGGGCGGTAGCGTGAGCAGACGGAACGAAACGGAGTCGGTATGCCCGATTCGGCGCGTCATTCGACACCCGCGATGCGGGTCCTGCTCGTGCTGGCGTGTGCGGTGCTGGCCGCGGCATTCGGAGCGCCCGCGATGGCCGCCCGCGCCGCCCCTGCCGGCCCGGAGTCGCCCGCGTGCGCGTGGCGCTTCATGTCGAACGAGACCGTTCTCAATGTCGCGTTCCCGGACGCCAACGCGACCTACTGGGTGCTGCCGTACGCGTTGGGGGGCGACGACCGGATCGAGCTGAGCGGGGACTATCCCGCTGCGCGCTACTTCTCGCTCAACACCTACGGCACCGACCTGAACACGGTCGACACCCTGCGCGACGACCAGATCGTCCCGGATCGAGGCAGCGGGAACCCGTTCGTGGATCCCTCGCCGGCCGGGTCGCCGGAGTCGGCGGGGCGTTGGCACGCCACCGTGGTGCCCGGCGAGGCGGACCACGCGCTCAACCAGATCCGGGCGCTGCCCGCCGGAGCCGCGAGCCAGACCGTGCCGATGGGCTTCCTGATCATCCGGGTGTACGTCCCCGACGACGTGGCCTCGCCGCCGGGAGGGGTGCCGCTGCCCGCGGTCGCCCTGGTGCTGAACAACGGCGCCACCACGATCCCGATCTCGACCTGCCCGGCGGCATTCGACCCGGCGGACGCCACCAACGGACCGATGGGGCAGGCGATGGAGGCGACCTTCGACCGACTGATCGCGGGCGCGGCATCGGGCGCGTTCCCCGGGAACGTGCCCGAGGCGACCTTCGTGAACCCGGCCAGCACCTCCGGGCTGTTCCCCAACGGCGACAACAAGTACATCGGCGCCGGACTGACCTATCAGCCGGGCCGGATCGTCGTCGTGCGGGGACGGGCGCCGACCTTCCCGGACACCCGGGAGGGCGTGCCGGTGACCGAGCCGGGGCAGCAGGTGCGGTACTGGTCCATGTGTCAGAACGACCAGGTGTCGCCGTATCCCGTGGTCGCCTGCGCGGCCGACTTCCAGACCAACCTCGATGCGCGCGGCTACTACACCTATGTGGTGGCGGTGCCGGAGGACGTGCCCGCGGCCGCCGCGTCAGACCCCACGGTGACGGTTCTGCCCTGGGGTTCCACCGAGGTTCCGAAGAAGGTGCTGTTCCTGCGGCACATGCTGCCCAGCCCGGCCTTCTACCCCCAGTCGGTGCAGGCGTCCCAGGCGGCGAACTCCGACCCTGCGACGACCATGGGGGAGTACTACCCGCGGGCGACCTACTGCGCGCGCGCCGACTTCGAGGCGGGCGGTTACCTGGCCTGCCTGGACGGGGACGGCTGAGTCCGGTCGGCCGGGCGGCCGGTGAGCCCGCACAGCGCCGCCACCTGTCCGATGGTCAGTGCTCCGCCATTGTCGGTCGCAAGGGCGAACCGCCCGTCCGCCCGGACCCGCACCGCGACGGCCGCCTCCCGGCGCATTGGATCGCTCGCACGGTCGAGAAGGTACTCGTCGTCGCCCGCCGGGGTCGGCGTCACCGCGCGGACCACACCGCGCGCGTATGCCTCTTCGATGAGACGGTCGATCATGACGCTGACTCCTCACGTGTAGGCACTGTGCCCGGCCGTGAGTATTAGGTACGCCTTACCTTATTGTCAAGCCGTCATTCCCGGTCAGCAGACCTCGGCGAACGGCGTCAGCCGCCCCCCTGACGCCGCCATCACCCCAGGGTGGGCAATTCCTCGCCCTGGGGTGATGGCGGCGTCGGTGCCGCGCGGCCCAGCATTGAGGAGTAGCGAATCCGGAACTCGGATTCATCCGAATCGACCACAGAGAGCTCGGCATGAACGCGATGAACACACCGGCGTCGACCGCGACCGGGGCAACCGGAGCCGGCGGTTCCATGACCACTGAGGAGATCAAGGCCCGCCTCGGCGCGATGTTCGTGTCGGCCAGGCCGGAGGGGCGACGCCGGGGTTCCGGGCTGCGCAGATTGGATCGCGGAGCTCCGGTGTGATCGGTGCGACTGCGTCGGCACGCGCTGTTTCGGAGTGACCGACAGTGGGTATGCCGCCTTCGTCATTCTCGACCACCACTACGAAGCGGGGTTCATGCCATGATCGTGCTCGGATTGATCTTGCTTCTCATCGGCTTCCTGACCGGCATCTCCATCTTGTGGACGATCGGCATCGTCCTGGTGGTCGTCGGATTGATTTTGGCCCTGCTCGGTGCGACCGGCCGGGCCGTCGGGGGTCGGAAGTACTGGTATTGACGCTACCGACGTTGCCTACGGACTCGGCTGGGGCACATTGCAATCGGTGACCTTCGGATTCACGCCGGCGTAGTTCAGCGGCCCGGCCAGTACCGTGACCGCGATGGTGCCGACGCCGGCGCAGTTCTCCGGGGTATTCGTGTAGTAGCCGCGCTGGCCTGCCGCGATGGCCCCGACCACGAGCCAGATCAGCACGACGAGAGTGATCAAGCGCATCACGGACCTCCGACTTCGCGCGGTTGCGACCTGTCAGAGCAATACCCCGCCGTGAAGCAGCGAAACCTACGTCGACGCCTCCCGGGTTGTCCGTCTGTACAGCGGCGGTGCCATCCGGGAGGCGTCGACTTCGGCCGATCAGTCCTTGAAGGCGTCCTTGACCTTTTCGCCGGCCTGCTTGAGGTTGCCCTTGGTCTGATCCTTCTGACCGCGGGCCTCGGTTTCACGATCGCCGGTCGCCTGGCCGACCTTCTCCTTCGCCTTGCCTGCGAGCTCTTCAGCCTTGTTCTTGGCCTTGTCGGTCGCTCCCATGGGGTGCCTCCTTGTGGTCTTGGCTCAGTGATTGCGCAGAGAGTTGATGAGTTCCTTCTTGTTCAACTTCGAGTAGCCGCTGAGTCCGAGTTCTTTCGCCCGTTCTTTCAGTTCGGGCACCGTGCGGTCTTTGTACGACTCGGCCTCGCCCCCGGTCTTCCCTACGGATGAACGACCTTCGGTCGCGGCGGCATTCGAGATCCGTGCCGCCTTTTCCTTCGAATCGCCCTCCTTGCGGAGTTTCTCGTACAGGTCTTGATCCTTGAGGTGGGGGTCTGATCCCTTTCGCGGCATCGACTTCTCCTTCCTGGTCCCGCCTGTGGGAGCCGGGCCGGCGAGCAATGATCTGCCCGGGCTCTGCCCCACACTGGTACCCAGCCCGAGGCCCGCCGAAACCGAGACGTCAGCCCGATTCGTCCATCGCCGCCCGGAGCGAGGCAAGAGTCCGCGCCAGTATCCGCGACACGTGCATCTGGGAGACCCCGACCTGCTCGGCAATCTGCGTCTGGGTGAGGTTGCCGAAGAACCGCAGCATCAGAACCGTGCGTTCACGCTCGGGCAGCGCTGCGACCAGCGGCCGGAGAGCTTCACGATTGTCGATCGTGTCGAAGGCGGAGTCGAGGTTTCCGACGGACTCGGCAAGTGGCGGCGCGCCGGGGCGCTCCGTACCGGGGGCGTCCACCGACGTCGTCTGGTACGCATTGCCCGCCAGCAGTGCCTCGTTGACGTCGGCGCGACTCACGCCGAGCTCCGACGCGATCTCTGTCGGCGTCGGGGACCGGCCCAATTGTTGACTGAGAACCCCGGTCACCTTTCCGATGGCCACATGGAGTTCCTTGGTGCGGCGCGGAACACGCAGCGCCCAGCCCGCGTCGCGGAAATGGCGACGCACCTCGCCCATGACGGTCGGAACGGCGAAGGACACGAACTCCGTGCCACGTTCGGGGTCGAATCTGTTGACGGCGTTGACCAAACCCACTCGGGCGACCTGGACGAGATCCTCGTGCGGTTCGCCGCGGCCCGTGAACCGGCGGGCTATGTGCTCTGCCAACGGCAGGCAGCGCTCCACGATCTCGGCTCGAACGGTTGCTCGTGCCGGATCGTCGGGCGTCATCGCCGCGAGTACCTCGAACCGGACATTGACATCCGAGTACTCGTCAGAATCAGGGCCTGAGTGCCGGCTCACCCGGGCGTGCCCTCCGCACGGCGAGTGAAGTCGATCGTGAGGATCAACCGGGATCCATCTTCGGGGTCGGGTGCGTGGTGTGCGGAGACCTCGTCGGTGAGGGTTCGCAGCACATGCCACCCGAACCCCTGGTCCAATCCACCCACCGCTTCGTCGGAGCCGGCCGATGTCGATCCGGAGAACACGAATTCTCGGTCGTGGACCTGAACCCGACACCGGAGCAGTGCCTCCGGTAGCGCCGCCCGCACCAATCGGGTGGCGGCCTCGTCGACGGCGAGTCTCAGATCGGCGATGGTGTCGAGATCGAAGTCATTTTGTGTCGCGATGGCCGTGACCATCGCGCGAACCAGGAAAAGTTGGTCGGCGTCGGCCGGCAACCGGAGCTCCAATTCCGATCCGGTCTGCTCTCCGAACTCTTCGGCGTGCGCCCGTGACATACGGCCTCGTTCCCCCACGTGGGATGTTGCGTTCGCTGAACGCAGACTACCCACCTTCCTCATCGCCGAAACGAAGGTATGGCCTCGCTCAGATCGATCTGGTAAGAAAGAGACAGGTTGAGCCAACAGCCGGCGGTAGGTCGAGCAATCGTCGCAGCTCCCGAAAATCCACTCGAATGCCTGATGAACGATCGCAACACCACCGCTTCACTCCGCACTGTCAATTGCGATGATGAGGAGGGTGTCGTGCTTCAACGTCACCAGTTCAAGGGAACGGATCGAGTGTCGCGCCCGGTGGAATCTCCGCCGAGAAGAACATCGACGGTTGTCGTCCCGATCAGTGGAGATGTCGATGCAGCCACGCTGCCAGCCGTGCGGGAACAGATCAATGCCGGGATCGACGAGGCAGCTGACAGGCTCGTGGTGGACCTGTCGCAGGTCACGTTCCTGAGCATCAGGGGTGCGGAGGTGCTGGCCGACGCACAGTGGCGAGCCCGGGCCGACGGGGTGGAATTCTCAGTGATCACCGGGTCGCGCGCGGTCGACCACACCCTCCGGGTTGCCGAGCTGGACAACCGATTCCGCTGCTTCGCTTCGGTCGAGAGCGCGCTCGCGCTGCAGCATGATGGTCGATCGCGTCCTGTCGATACCGCTTCCCTCGGGGCTTGGCAGGCGGTCGGCTGATCGCAGCCCCTCGGGCCCGTGGTCATCGCGGCGCCGGCGGCGGTGGTGCGGGCGGCACGGGCTCGGGGGATGGTCCCGGCACCGGTCCCGGTTGCGGCGGCTGTGGCCCCGGCGGCGCGGGGTCGGGTGCCGGCCCTGGGAGGGGCGGGGTGGGGACGGGCGGAGTCGGGATCGGTGGCTGTGGAACGGGGTCACCCGGTTCCGGCTCGCCCGGATCCGAAGCGCCGCTGATTCTGGTCATGCCCCGGTGATACCCGCCGAGTGGGTGCCGGAAACCGGACCCGATGAGTGAATCGGAGGCGTGCAGTGCAGATCGGATACAAACTCTTCGCGGAGGGGTACTCGCCGACGGAGCTTGTCCGCCAAGCCGTCCACGCCGAGGCGGTGGGCTTCGACTTCGTCGAGGCAAGCGACCATTTCCATCCGTGGCTGGACAATCACGGCCACTCCGGCTTCGTCTGGTCCGTCTTGGCTGCCGTCGCCGCGCGAACCAAGACGGTGGGCCTCGCGACCGGTGTCACCTGTCCGTTCCTCCGATATCACCCCGCGCTGATCGCGCAGGCCGCGGCCACCACCGCCCTCCTGAGCGAAGGCCGGTTCACCCTCGGTGTCGGTTCAGGGGAGCGTCTGAACGAACACGTCGTCGGTAGGGGGTGGCCTGCGGTCACGCGGCGGCACGAGATGCTCCGCGAGTCGCTCGAGATCATTCGGTTGCTGTGGTCGGGCGGCTATCGGTCGTACGAGGGCAAGCACCTGACGCTCGAGGACGCGAGGGTGTTCGATCTGCCCCGAGAGCTGCCGCCGATCGCGGTCGCCGCAGGCGGACGTTCCGCCGCGACGGTGGCGGCCGAGCTGGGGGACGCGTTGTTCGCCACCGAGCCGCGGCCCGAGATCGTCGAGCGCTACCGGGGGGCAGGCGGCAAGGGGCCCACCTATGCCGAGGTACCGCTGTCATGGGCGGCCGACGACTCCGCGGCCGCCGAGTCGGCCCGCGAGAAGTTCCGGTTCGGAGTGCTGGGCTGGAAGGTGCAGGCTGAGTTGCCCAACCCCGCGGGTTTCGAGGCCGCCTCGGCGTATGTGACCGACGACGACATGCGCGCCGTGTTCGGTTGCGGTCCAAGGGTTGACGACCATCTGGCGGTGGCGCGGAAGTACGTCGATGCCGGCTTCGATCGGCTGGTGCTGATCAACGCGGGACCCGATCCGGACGGCTTCTTCGACTTCTTCGCCGACGAGCTGTCGGGCCCGCTGCGTCAGTTGGGTGGCTGAACTCCGATGCGTGTTCGGCGCCAATCGCTTCCGCCATGAGCTGTTCGGAGCCGGCATCACCGCCGTCGAACGGGCGGAATCGGCGGCTCGGGATTCTGAACCGCCGATCCCTCGGTTCCTGCGACTACCCGGGCGGCCACAGGCCCTGTCCCTTGAGTGCCCGTGCATACCGCGATCAAACGCAGAACGAGGCCTTATCCGCCCGGACGTTGCCCGTCGGCTCGGATCGACATCGTCAACAGGATGTGGTTGAAATCCTCGCGGAATCCCTGCGGTGTCGCGATCAGGCTGGAGATGTCGCGGAGCAACTGACGGGCCACGTCGCGCAGTTTGACGTTCGACTCTTGCGAACGCCAGGTCAGAACCTCGAAGGCGCGGTCAGCGGAGATCCCGTATGCGAGCATCAACGCGCCCTTCGCCTGCTCGATCGCGGCTCGTGACGAGGCGATCTCCGCGACCGCGTCATCGATCGATTCCTGGATGTCGGATTCGAACGCGTCGGTGACGTCGATGTAGAAGCCGAACGTCCCGATCACGTTGTCATCGTTGTCGAGCAGTCGGTCGCCGACGACCACCACGCGATGGGTCTCGCCCTCCGTGTCGATGATCCGGTGCCTGCTGCTGAAGGGCGCGCCGTGGGCCCGGACGTTGTCGAGGATCGCGGCGACATGTGCCTTGTCGTCGGGGTGCTTGTGCGAGAGCAGTAGCTCGGTGGTCGGCACGACCGACCCGGGCGCGTACCCGTGCATTCTGGCAACTGCGTCCGACCATTCCCACGCGTCGTCCGCGACCCGAAAGCGAAAACTGCCGACGAGCATGCCCGACTCGCCGCCGACGGGCGTCGTCGCGCTGAACTCAGGCTGCGCCTCGGGCGCGACTTCGCTCACCCTCTGAGTATGGACCCATTTCCAGGGCAGTGGCGATCAACGAGAAGCGGACCTTCTTCGGAGGCATCCGGACGGAGAGGCGTGGCGTTTCACGCCGCGTGCGGACGGGTAGCAAGGGGCGGTGAACCGAACACGCAACCCGGAAGGCGGGATCCGAAGACCCCCACACCCATTCGATCGACCGATGACGTGATCCAGTTCTTGGTCGGTCAGCACGAACAGATCAAGGCGCTGTTCAACGACGTTCTCGCCCTGTCTGGGAAGGCTCGCGGTGAGGCGTTCTTCGCGCTTCGTCGATTGCTTGCGATCCACGAGACGGCGGAGGAGGAAGTGGTCCATCCTCGGGCCCGGCGTGACCTCGACAATGGTGGCCCATTTGTTCGCGGCCATGCTCGACCGAGCACGCGACGCGATCGACGGGCCCCTCGGTGAGGAACCGGGCGAGATGAACGCAAACATACTGGAACTGCTGTTATTGCTGTTCGCGAGTGGCGGGATCGTGGTGATCGTGCGGGCGAAGGTGCGCCATCCGGCATACCGGAGGCCGCCCGGTATGAGCCAAGGCTAGAGATACCGGCCACTGCGCGGCCATGATCGACCCGCCCGTGGTCACGCACTGCCTGCCGCGATCACATCGACGAGGGCTTCGCAGAAGGCCGGAAGATCGCCCGGGTTGCGGCTCGAGACCAGGTTGCGGTCGACCACGACCTCTCGATCGACGACGGTGCCGCCCGCATTCGCGATGTCGGTCCGGATGCTGGGGTAAGCGGTCAGGGTCCGGCCGCGCACCGAGTCCGCCTCGACGAGGGTCCACGGGCCGTGGCAGATCGCGCCGACGGGCTTGCCTGCCGAGATGAAGTCGCGAACGAAGTCGACCGCCGCGCGATCCTGACGCAGATGATCGGGATTGGTGGTCCCTCCGGGCAGGACCAGTCCGTCGTATTCGGCGACCGTTGCCGCCGCCACGCGCTCGTCGACCGGGTATCGCCCCGCCTCGTGCACGTCGCCCTTCATCGCCTGGATCTCGCCGGTGTCGAGAGACAGCAATCTCACCTCCGCCCCTGCGTCCTCGAGCGCGCGTCGCGGCTCGACCAGCTCGACCTCTTCGACGCCGTCGGTGGCGAGTACGGCCACCCGCTTTCCGGCGAGCTTGACGGAATTCATGGTTCCTCCTGTTCCGTGGGCAGCGACTGCCGGTGTGACCGACGATCTATCCCGTGGCGAGAACGTTCGCGGACATGCCGAGGTAGACGAGCATCGCAATGAACAGGACCCAGCCGGCGCCGTGCCAGACGGGCCATGTCCCACCCTCCCGCCACAGGCGATAGGTGCGCACGAAGGCGCCCAGGCCGCCGAGCAGGAGGATGACAGTCGGTCCGAGCGCCAGAATGTAGCGTTCCGGGTTCGAACACACCGCGGTCGAGGCCTCCGCGCACTCGTCGCGGTTCGACAAGCCCCAGGCCAGGGAGACGGCCATCACGGTCAGCGCAAACCCGACGACGGCGAGCGTGTACACGGCGGCGCCGCGGAGCGTGTCGCGATCGCCCCAGCGCTTCTCGACGTCCCGCTTCCCGACGTCCTCGGCCATGCTCTCCTCCCGATCGAGTGCCCTGTCGGTCAGGGGATGCCCGGTAGGCACGCGGTCGAAACGGATCGAGTTCTCAAACGTTTCGGCGGCGCTCCGGTGCGGTAATCAAGAAGCGACCTCGGGAGGACAGATGTTCACACATGCATCCAGCGGCCGGCACGCAAAGAGACCGAGCCGATGGGGTCGGCGGATCGGTGTGGCACTCGCCGGCTTCGCGATCGCCGCGGTACCGGCGTGCGGCTCGGACGACGGCACGCCCACGACTCCTGAAGCGCCGTTGACCAATTCTTATGGCCCCGGAACAGGAACGATGACCGCACCCGGCACGCCGGCCGAATCCATGGTCGTCACCATCAGGGACTTCAAGTTCGAGGTCCCGACGACGGTCCGGGCGGGGGCCGAGATCTCCCTGGTGAACCAGGATGACGTGGAGCACTCGGTGACCTCGAACGAGGCGGGGAAATTCGACGAGGACGTCGACGGGAACAACACCGCGACCTTCGACGCACCGATGAACCCGGGCACCTATCCGTTCCACTGCACGTACCACCCCGAGATGCAGGGGATACTCGTCGTCGAATGACGTCGGCGGAAGGGGTGCGCTCCCCGTCCTGATCGGTGACTACACCGGCTTCGGATCAGCCTGTCGATCGAGGTGGTTCTCGGCCATCCAGGCCGCGATCTGTGTGCGCGAGGTGAACCCGAGCTTGGACAGCACGTGTTCGACGTGGCCCTGGGCGGTACGGGGCGAGATCACCAACATGGACGCGATCGCCTTGTTCGAATGGCCCGCCGCGACCAGGTGCGCCACCTCGGTCTCGCGGGGGGTCAGCACGGGCGCGACCGGCGTCGTCCGGGCCTGGGCGACGCAGCGGTCTCCGAGCGCATACGCGACAGCCTCGTCGAGACTCATGGCGGCACCGGTACGAAACGCCTCGCCGTAAGCGCGGGTACCGAGCGCGTCGCGGGCGAGCTGTTCGCACTCCTCATGGTGGGCCAGGAGATAGGGGAGGGTCGCTGAGCTGCTCCCGACAGTCCGCGAGAGCGTCTCGGCGGCGCCCATCAGCACCGCGGCACGCGTCGGCTCGTCCTCGCGGGTCGCGATCCAGGCCAGTGACTCCAGGCACCAGCCCGTCATGACAGGGTCATCGACCTTCCGGATCAGCCGCAACGCCAGCTCTGTCACGGTTGACGCGCGACCGGTGTCTCCCGTGCGGAGCGCCGTCAGTCCGAGGGTCCATGACGAGTACGCACGGAAGAAGGACTCCTCCCGTGGGGTGGTGATCGCCAGCACCTGCTCGTGACACGCATTGGCTGTCGCCTCATCCCCGGACAGTCCACTCGCGATTGCCAGGCCGAGGAGGCCACCCAGTTGTCGGCCGATCCGGGACGCGCTCGGACCTCGGTCGGCCCCGGTAGCGGACGATGCGCCCGCGCTGGCGATTGCAGTCTGGAGCGGTTCTACCGCCGCCGCGAGGTCACCGCTGAACAGCGCCCGGTATCCCCTCGCGTAGTTGCCGATCTCGAGTGACTCCGCGCTCCCCAGCTGCTCCGCAAGCGAGCAGCACTGTTCCGCCCGCGCCGAGGCCTCCCCGAGTTGACCCTGCATGCCTGCCAACACGCCGTCGCAATACAACATCTCCACGCGCTCCTCGGCCTTCATGGCGTCGGAGCTGGTGAGGCAGCGGCCCATCCATCGCCTTGCTTCCGCCAGCATGCCCCGGCACGACCAGAACATGAACAGGGCATTGGCGGTGCGTGCAGTGACATCTGGATCGATGCGGACGACCGCGTCGGTCAGACCGAACGCCAGAGCATCCCGCAGGTTCGACTGTTCCCGATCGAGTCTGGCGATCCATTCGGTTTGGCGGGGGCCGATCCACTCGGACTCGGCGCGCTCCACCACCTGCTCGTACCACGCGAGGTGCCGCCGCTGCGCCAGCGGAAGGTCGCCGGATTCGCGCAGCTTCTCGCGGCCGTAGTCGCGGATCGCCTCGGACATGCCAAGGCGCACGACCTCACCGACCTGCTCACGGGCCAGGATCGACTTGTCCACCAGGGACGACACCGCGTCCAAGAAATCGTTGGCAACCAGCGCCTCGGGGCAGACGCCCTCGGCCGCATCGAGCTCGAAACCGCCGGCGAAAACCGACAGCCAGGCCCATAGCTGCTGCTCGCGCGCCGTGCACAGGTCGTAGCTCCAGTCCACGCACGACCGTAGGGTCTGTTGTCGGGTCGGCGCGACCCGGGAACCGACGGTCAGCAACTGGTACCGGTCGGTCAGGCGGTGCAGGATCTGTTCGGCGGTCATCGCCCGGATCCGCACGGCCGCCAGCTCGATCGCCAACGGAAGCCCGTCCAGCCTGCCGCAGATTCCCGCAACCGCCGCGCAATTGCTCTCCGTGAGCACGAAGTCCGGCAGGCAGGCCGTGGCGCGTGCGACGAACAACGCCACCGCCTCGCAATCGGCCATCGCCTCGAGCGGCGGGGCCTGATGGGTGCTGGGCACCGCCAACGGCGGCACCCGCATCACCTGCTCGCCGTCCACCCCGAGGACCTCGCGGCTCGTCGCCAGGATCTGCAGCTCTGGACACGCTCGCAGCAGTGTCTGTACCAACGCAGCAGCGGCGCAGAGCACGTGTTCGCAGTTGTCCAGCACCAACAGCGTCTGTTTGCTGGAGAGGCGATCGATCAGCAGGCGAGAGACCGAACGTCCGGGCCGATCCGGCAGCCCGAGCGCCGCGGCGATGGTCTCGGGCAACAACGCAGGATCATGAAGGTCGCCGAGCGCGACGAACCACACACCGTCGGCGAACGCGCGCCGCGAATCCTCGGCTACCCGCAAAGACAATCTGGTCTTGCCGACCCCGCCGATGCCGGTCAACGTGACCAACCGCGAGGTGGACTGCAGCCGCCGTGCCTCGGTTATCTCGTGGCGCCTGCCGATGAAACTGGTCAATTCAACCCGCAGGTTTCCGGGCTTTTCCTTGACAGAGGTTGTCATCGAACGTCATCTCGTTTCGCGGTGTGCTGTGATCGACGCTATCCCTGGAAGGCTATGCCCGGCCGATGGTGGCCATATCGTTGCGTTCATTTTGTTCAGCCGCTCGGCTCATACTCGGTCCACCGCACCGATCACCCCGGTATGCAGGGCGTTCCCGTACGTTTCGGCCGCGTCGGCGCGGGGGAGGGGCGTGCCCCTCGAGACGAGTTGGTAGGCCGGATTCAGGGCAGCGGCGTCCCGGACAGAGGCGCCCGCGCCCACCGTGTACCGCTGCGTGGTGTTCATGGACTCGTGCCCGAGCATTCGCATCAAGGTGTAGATGCTGACGTTCTGGTCCGCCATGGCGGTGGCGAAGGTATGCCGAAGCTGGTGGACGAGGGCGCCCTTGGCGCGGTCACCGTTGATCCCCGCGCGGCGATAGGCGCGTTCGACGCGGTACTGCAGCGTCCCCCTGGTGATCCGTCTGCCGTCGCCACCGACGAACATGGGGTCGGCGTCGGTGAACCGCTCCCACGGGGAGACCTCGGCCCGCGGCCTGCGTCGCGCCGTGTCGGGGAATCGCTCGGAACGGCTGACGAGGTAGTCGCCGAGTACATCGACCACAGCCGGCTCGACGGTGACGACCCGCTCTTTGTTCCCCTTACCGTGCACGTGGATCACCTTGGCGTGGCCGTCCCCGTCGTCGATCGCGTCGCGCAGGTCTCCGAGATCGACCGCGATGAGTTCGGCGGAACGCATCCCGGTCAGCAGCCCCGTGAGAATGAGCGCGAGGTCGCGTTCCGGCCAGGCGCGCGCGCCGTTGTCGTCCGACGATTGGAGCGTTGCCACGAGCCGTTCGATCGAGTCGGCACGAAACGCCTTCGGCAGTGTCTTGGGTGCCTTCGGCCGCAGCACCGCCGACATCGGGTTGGCGACGATGGCGTCGACGGAGAACAGGAAGTCGCACAGCATGTTCCAGGTGGACCAGCATCGCCTGATCGAGGCCGCCTGGTGGGTCCGCGCGTAGTCGGCGAAGGCCGCCCGCACTGTCGTCTTGTCGAGCGCGTCGAGGGTGAGGTCCGCGGCGGTCACCCCGCGGGCACGCGAGAGGGCATCGGCGATGAGGGTGTAGTCCTGACGGTAGGCCTTGAGGGTGTTCGGTGAGGGTTTGGCGGTGCTGCGGTGGACCAGGAACTCCTCGAACCAGGGGGACAGCCGATCCCGTGCCCGACCTCCCGTCGGGACGCTCTCGTCATCGGGGTCTCGCTCCGTCACCATGAGCGGGCACGCTAGCGGCAGGCACCGACATCGAGGGGAGCGGGTCCGGGGATTTCCGTCAAACACGTTGGGGCAGGGGCCTTTGGGCGGCAGCGGCCGCCGCCGACACGGGAGCGCGTCGATCCGAGCGATCGGGTGGTCTTGATAATGTCATAACGCCGAGGATATCGGCACTCGTGCCGCAGCGGGGGTCATTCGCCGTAGTCGGCCGCCTGTTCGTGCCCGCTCGCGTCTGCCGGCAAGGAGAAGGGGGGCCTGCGTCGGCGTCCGGGGCGTGTGCGGTCGTGATTCCTCGTGTCGAGCGGAGGGCCTGCCGCGGCCGCCCGCCCGCGACGGTGAGTCGTCCTCGCCGCGGGGGAGTGCGGTGGCGCCAGGGCGTGGTCGCGATCCCCCCGGTCGACAGTGGAGGGGGAGTCGACGTTCTTTGCGGCGCCCGCTCTTGCATCAGTCGTCGAGGTGGTACGGCGGGGGAGTTGGCTGCGTTAGCCGGGTGTCGATTCCAGGGGAGGCGATCGGCGATCGGGCCTTGCGGTCATTCGTCGCGCGGCGGTATCCCTGGTGATAATGACATAACGCCTGGCCTATCGGCTCCTGAGCCGAACCGAGGGAACCTCCCACGGTCTTCTCACGTCCACCGACGCTGCCGTCCGTTGGCACAGAAAAGGGGAGGGCCGCGCCTCGGCCGCGGACGTGCCGCGACGCCCTAGGCTCGGGTGCAGTGTTCCGTGCGAATGTTCCGGCAGGGGGTTGTCGTGGAGACGGTCGAACTATCGGTGGGGACGATCGAGTACGAGGACACGGGTGGGCCGGGGCCCGTGATCGTGTTCCTGCACGGGCTGACCATGGACGGGACGCTCTGGCGGCACGTGGTCGCCGACCTGCGCGACGACTATCGGTGCATCCTGCCGACGTGGCCGCTCGGCGGCCACCGGATTCCGATGAAGCCGGATGCGGATCTGTCGCTCTCCTCGCTCGCTGTGCTGATCGGGGAGTTCGTCGAACGGCTCGGGCTGACGCAGGTGACGCTCGCGCAGAATGACTGGGGCGGAGCTCAGGTCCTGATCGCGAACGGCGACACCTCGCGGATCGGCCGGATGATCATCACCGCCAGCGAGGCCTTCGAGAACTATCCGCCGCCGCCGGCCCGGCCCATCGCGGCAGTCGCCCGGATCCCGGGCGGGTTGTTCCTGACCATGCAGGCGATGCGCCTGCGTGCGATGCGACGATCGCCGAGAGCGTGGGGAGGGATGAGCAAGCGCGCGGTCCCGACCGAGGTGATGGACGGCTGGTTCCGTCCGGCCACGGAGAACGCGCAGGTGCGGCGCGACCTTCGGAAGTACGTGACCTCCGTGCCGGACCGGGACACGCTCCGGACCTGGGCCGCCGCGTCCGCCGGCTACCAGGGCCCGGTGCTGGTCGTGTGGGGGACCGAGGACCGGGTGATGCCGGTCGAGCACGGCCGCCGCCTGGCCCAGCTCTTTCCCCGCGCGGAGCTGGTCGAACTCGCCGACTGCTACACGCTGATCCCGGAGGACAGTCCGCGCGAGCTGACCTCCGCCATCCGCGGGTTCCTCTCGTCGACGTGACCGTCGGCCGAGTCGTCGTCGAAGGATCCTCCGGCCGCGCGAAGAAGGTCCGGTGCCCGACGGCCCGGTACACGCGGCGTTTCGGCCGAGTCACGTGCTGATTGCGCGTTCCTGACTCGCGAGTAGCTGACGAGGTGCGCGAATCGTAAGGGCGTGGACACCGTGCGCCACGGGGTGGACACAATCCGTCTCTAGGGTCATTCGCATCTCCACCCGCTGTCTGTCTTCACCGTCGCAGCAGCTCAGCGTGCCCCTCTGCGTCGATCGACGCGTCACCCATCGGCTGGCTTCGTCCGGCAGCGCAGGGACCATCGGTCCCTGCGACAGAACGAGAAGGAATCTCACCGACCATGAAAATGACCAAACTTGCGGCCGTCTCGGCCATGACGATCGCGTCGATGGGAATCATTGCCGGTACCGCCTACGCGGATCCCACGCCCGCCACGACGGCGGGCGTGGGGTGGAACGTCACCCGCAGCGGCAACCAGGTGATCCTCGATACGGCCGCGGGTTCGCTGGCCAAGGAGAACAACCACCTGATCGTCCGGGACTCGAGCGGCGCCATCGTCGAGTCGGTGCCGCTGGCGCTCGCGGTCGACGGCATCGCGCACCCGGTCACGGCGACGATCGACGGCCGCACCGCGACGCTGACCGCGGACACCAGCCCGGCCGCGGCGACCCCGGTCGCCCTGCCGGTCAAGGACATCGACCTGCCCGCCGCCGTCGCGGGGGTCAAGGACAACATCACCATGACGGGCGCCGTCGGCGGCTTCCTCGGCGCCGCGACCGGTCTGGTCGGCGGCTGCATCCTGGGCGCGGTCGCAGCCGGCGTGGTCTCGGCGCCTGCGGCAATGCTGTTCGGTGCGGGCCCGCTCGCGGGCTGCATCGGTGGCGCGCTGCTGGTGGGAGCCGGCGCGTCGTTGGCGGGTACCGCGATCGGGGGACTGGGTGCCGTCGCCGCCAACGCCCAGCCCTTCATCACGCTGCTGAACGCGCCGCCCGCCGCCAAGAAGTAGTCCGATAAGCGGTATCGGCGCCCGGCACGGGGCCGGGCGCCGATACCGGTCAGGTCAGTCCGGAGCCGTGTCGGCGGCCCGGCCGAGGTGGCGAGCGAAGAACCGGGCCGAGCTGTCGCGCTCGTATTCGGGCACCTGGTTGTGCCTGCCCGGGTGGGCGTGCATTGCCTTCTCGCTCGAGGCGAAGGCGTCGAACAACGCCACCGCGGAGGTGTGGTCGATTTCGTCCTCGTCCCACGGAATCCGGTACTCGACCGGGACGGTGATCTTTCTCGCCGCCTCGATCAGAGCGTCGTGCACGTAAACCCCGCCGAAGCTCACGGCAGCGATCCGGGATTCGACCGCGGTCAACATCAGCCCTGTCACGACACCCAGATTCACCCCGCCGTAGCCGATCGGCGCTTCGGCGCCGATTTCGGGTAGAGCCTGCAGGGCGTCCAGGGTCGTCTGCCATTCCGGCACCGCACGCTCCGCCAGCGACATGTTGTAGTCGATGACGATAGGGGCGATCGGCTCGATCGCCGCCCTGGCCTGATGGATCGCCTCGACCCACCGTTGATCCTGAGGGTTTCGCGGCCGGTCACCGTGCCCGGGCGCGTCGATGGCGGCGACGGTGAACCCATAGGTGGTCACGCTGTGGAGTGCACTGGCCACCAGCCCCGGCGCCTTCTTGTGCATGCCGCCGGAGTGCCCCAACAGCAGCAGCGGTGCGCCAACCGTTCCGGATGTGGGCGACCAGAGCACGCCGGTGATCTCGTTCAGAGTGAAATTGCGTTCGATGACACCGCTCGACGGTGTCTCAGAGGTGAAATGCATGGTGTTGCCTTTCGGGATTGCCTTGTAGTCGAGGCGCTCCCGGCGACACCTACGTCAATCGCCGAACCGTGAAACGAGTGGGAGCACCCACATGATTACTGCGTTCATGGGTCTCACCTCCTCGCGTGATGCACGGTCTCGTAGACGCTATCAACCTGAAACGAATCCCGTCCAACCTATTTCCTGTCCACCCACCCGACCGGCGTGGTTCAACTGGCGCGTGTCGGACGGATCGCCGTCGCGGGGGATCGGTCAATAGGACCGCCGGCTCGGCCGCGGCGACGAGGTGGTGGAGGAGTGGGCCGGGTGGTGCGCTGGGGGGAGTCGTGGCCCGAGGTCGGCCTCGGGGCACCCGGTCTGAGTGGCGGGGAACCCGGGACGGGTCGGGTGGCGCCGCGTCGACTGGGTTCAGGTTCTGGCAAATCCCGACGGGGATACTTGAAAATCACGTATTCTGTTGTACTGCACCGAGTTTCATGGATAACAGTGATTATCCATGAAACTCGGTTGCGGTACCGACGATCGGTGTGCCCGTGCCGCCGGTGGGGGTCTGCGGTAGGTCTCGGTCGCCGGGCGACCGACTGCGGCGGCGAATTGATCCGTTCGGACGATTCGGATGCGTCGGTGCCTGGACGGCGGTCCGTCGGGACGCCGTCGTCCGCACGCGTGCGACGAACCCGTCGCTCCGGCGGAGGTGCTCGCGGGGGCGGTGCCGGGGTCCGTCTTCGGGTGATCCATCCCGTCCGATGGGTGTTCGGTGTGTGCGATGTGCTCGCGTCGATCCGAGGTCTATCCGTGCTCGTGGGGGCGGCCCGGATGCACTTTAGATGACATAATGTCGATTATCGGTTGTGCGCTGAACTGCGTTGATAACGCGTCCGCACGCGCGGCCGGTTGTTCGTTTGTTCCGTCCGCCGCCTTCAGGCGTCTTACTCGGCGCGCTCGGATGTAGAGCGCACCTTGCCGGTTGGCGATTGCCTGCAGACTCCGGCGACGGGTCCGCTGCAGGTTTGCGCGTTCCCTCGAGCCGCGTGGCCCGTGATGCCGGTGTCCGTCGCGCGCCCGTCGGGCTTGCTTCCGGGCACTTGCGACTCCCTCCTCGCGTGGGCTCCCGCTTCCGTCCTACGTCGCCCATTGCGTCACTGTGACGCAATGTTCGGTGCATGGGCTTGGCTGATGGGCGGTGTATTGATGCTCCAGGCCGGATCGGAAGCCGAGTCCGAGCTCGTCGCTCGCCCCCGTGCGCGCAGCGGTGGCGATGGTTCCGGCGCCCCGAACTGACACTGATCGGTCCCGCGGCGAAGTCGGCGCCGGGCATGACCGCGCCTCCCCTCTCGCTCCCTTGGGGCCTACCCTTTGTCATTGCGTCACTGTGATGAAATGATCCCGACGGGTCCCGGACTCGTCATCCGCGAACGTCACGTCGATTGAAGCCGACGATCGCGATGATGATCAACACCGCGACCGTCGCCGACGCGACGACCGCGGATCCGGCGGAGAACCCGTGCTGGATCGGATCGTGGCCGGCGTACTGGAAGAAGGGCGAGGTGCGCTGCCACGGCTCGAGCCAGGACACCATGGGCGCGAGACCGTTGACGATGTACGCCAGGACGGCTGCGGCAACGGGCACCGACCTGCTGACTGCTGGGTGACCGGTGATCGCACCCAACGCCAAGGCCAGTGTGCCGAAGACCAACGCGAGGAGCACCGCATGCACCATCGCGGCGGCCACCCCATTCTGGGGCAGGTCCATGTTCGCGAGCGAACCTAGCAGCATCAACGCAACGCCGGTGACCGCTCCCAGGAGCGCCGTGCCGATCAGCATGGCCGCGCCCTTCTCCAATACGATGCGGCGCCGACTGATGGGCGCGGAAAGCAGCAGATCAAGCGTCCTTCGATCCTCCTCTCCCGCTATCGCCGCGGCGCCCGCTCCGATCGCATACGTCAACAGCAGTAGTGGCACCATGAACGACAGGAGCTCGATCTTCACGTAGCCGATCGGTGTGGACATGTCCGCGCCGGACATCGCGAAGAGCGCACGAAATGTCTCCGGCATCTGGTCGAGAAACTCGTTCATCGACGGTTCGCCGCGCACACTCGGCCAGATGGCCACATACATCCCGACCAGCAGTACGAGGCCGATGGCCCAAGCGGGCAACGCGCGGCGTTGATCGTGAAGCGTCTTTGTCATCACGCTACGAAACATCGCTGGACTCTGTTCCGTAGTAGGTCATGAACGTCTCCTCGAGGTCGGCCTCGGCGCATTCGAGGTCGACCACCGTGAACTGGGCGATACGGTGGACCAATTCGTTGAGCGCCTGTTCCGGTGCATCGCACCTGAGGGTTTCCCCGTCCACATCGAGGTTGCGAACACCCTTGACGTCGCGGAACGCGTCCGCTCGCACGGGACGGTCGAACTCGACAACCACGTGGTGCAGGGACTTCTGGCGGAGCGTGTGGAGCTTTTCCACTGCGATCAACCGGCCTTCGCGGAGCATTCCGATTCGGTCCGCGACCTGCTGAACCTCACTGAGTAGATGTGATGACAGCAGCACCGTTCCCCCGGCAGCGGTGTGCTCTCGCAGTATCGCGTCGAACTCCCGTTGCATGATCGGGTCAAGACCGGTCGTCGGTTCATCGAGTATGAGCAGCTCCGGAGACGACATCAGTGCCAGCACCAGCCCGAGCTTCTGTCGGTTTCCCCGCGACATGACCCGCACGGGTTTGCCCAGATCGAGATCCAGGCGTTCGGCGATGTCGGCCGCCCGAAACCCTCCTCGGCGAGCCCCGACCTGGCCGAAGTAGGAGACATGATCGGAACCGGTCATCTTCTCGTACAGCGCGAGCTCGCCCGGAACGTAACCGACCCGACGGTGCACCCGAGGTGCTGACGACCAGCAATCGAACCCCAGCACGGTCGCCGATCCCGATGTCGGGCGCAGCATGCCCATCAGGATTCGGAGCGTCGTCGACTTCCCCGCGCCATTGGGCCCCAGATACCCGAAGATCTCCCCCGCATCGACGCTCAGATCCACGTCGACCAGCGCCAGCTGCCGGCCGTAGGACTTGGACAGGCCCGAGGTGGTGATCGCTGGGCGACGGGGCATGCCCCAAGCCTGGACCGCGCGCGCCCCACCAGATCAGGGTCCAAGGTCCCTTCCCCTGATCCAGTGCGACTCGGCAATGTGAATATCGGGTCGACAGTGCACCCAGGGAGGCGACCGTGTCACCGACCGCTTCGGTACAGGACCAGCCAGTGAATCCGCAGGAGTCGATCGACAGGCTCTTTCGTGATCTCCGCACGGGCGCGGCCGGACTAACCGAACGTGAGGCGGCGCGCCGCATGCAGGTATTCGGCCCGAACGAACTCGTCAGGCGAGCCGGGCGAGAATGGCCGGGACAGATCGTGCGCCAGTTCACTCATCCGCTGGCCCTGCTCCTGTGGCTGGCTGCGACGCTGGCAGGAGTCAACGGCGCCCCGGAGCTCGCGTTGGCCATCGTTTTCGTGATCGTGATCAACGCGGCGTTCGCCTTTATTCAGGAGCGCCACGCTGAGCGAGCAGTGGAAGCGCTGGCCGCCTATCTGCCTGCGCATGCTGCCGCAATCCGAGACGGCAGGTCCACACCGATCGAAGCTCGGCAACTCGTGCCTGGCGACGTGATTCATCTTCGGGAAGGCGATCGGGTGTCCGCCGACGCACGCCTGCTCTCGGGCAGCGTGGAGGTCGACCTGTCGACGATGACCGGAGAATCGGTGCCCACCCTGATCATGGCGAACGCGAATGTCACCGTCGGACCGCTCATCGCCGCACCCGACATCGTCTTCAGCGGAACAACCGTCGTCGGTGGCGACGCCGACGGCGTGGTCTTCGCGACCGGGATGCACACCGAGCTCGGGCGGGTCGCGGCGCTCTCGCAGCGGGTGTCGATAACCGAGAGCCCGCTCGAGCATCAGGTGAAACGAGTCGCCTGGTTGATCGCCGCGGTCGCGGTCACGATGGGAGTCGCGTTCATACCGCTCGGAACCCTGCTCGCGGGGCTCTCGCTGGACGATTCGACGAGTTTTGCCATCGGATTGCTCGTCGCCAACGTCCCGGAGGGGCTGTTGCCCACGATCACGCTCGCGCTCGCCGTCGGCGTGAGCGAACTGGCCAGGCGCGGCGCGCTGGTCAAACGGATCTCGGCCGTCGAAACACTGGGATCCACCAGCGTCATCTGTACCGACAAGACCGGCACGCTGACGATGAACAGGATGCGGACCGTCAAGATGTGGACCCCGGGCGTGGTCGTCGACTTCGCCGGACCCCTTCCAACCATCGCTGCGGGATCCCAGCCGGCCAGGGCGGCGCGGGTGCTCGCGGGGTGCTGCACCGTGGCGATGAGCACCGATGGGACCCTCGATGAGAACGCCGATCCGACGGAATCGGCGCTGTTGCACGCCGCGCTTGTCGTGGATCCCGATGTCACGGTCGGGGTCAGGTCCCCTGCCGCGCGGTTCTACTTCGATCCGTCGCTCCGACGGATGTCGATCGTCGCCGATCTCGGTGGCTCCTTGCAGGTCTACACCAAGGGCGCTCCGGAGGAGGTGCTGGCGCGAAGCGCATTCATGGCAGGTCCGGACGGCAATGATCTGACGTTGGGCGGCGCTGAGCGCGACCGAATAGCCGATCTGATCCGTGAATGGTCTGGTGAAGGTCTTCGGCTGCTCGCGATCGCGGACAGGACGCTCGACGTCACGGACGGTTCCACGCTGACGCGAGACGCGGTCGAACGGGACCTCACCCTCCTCGGGATCGCGGCGATGGTCGATCCGCCCCGGCCGGAGGTCGCCGATGCGGTCGCACGATGTCACTCGGCGGGCATCAGGATCGTCGTCATCACCGGTGATCACGGTCTGACCGCATCCCGTATCGCCAAGGACATCGGGATCGGACGCGACGGACTTCGCGTCATCACCGGAACCGAGCTCGACGCCATGCCGGAGGCGGCGCTCGATCAGCTCCTGGCGACGGATCAGGAATTGGTCTTCGCCCGCAGCTCGCCCGAGGCCAAGCTGCGGATCACCGATGCGTTGCGGTTCACCGACCATGTTGTCGCGATGACCGGCGACGGCGTGAACGACGCACCGGCCCTTCGCCGGTCCGACATCGGCATCGCGATGGGACGCTCGGGCACCGACGTGGCACGGGAAGCCGCGACCATGGTCCTCACCGACGACAACTTCGCGACCATCGTCACGGCGGTCGAGGCGGGCCGGCGCGTCTACGACAACGTCCGTAAGTTCATCGTGTACATCTTCGCGCACGCCACCCCTGAGGTGGTCCCCATCCTCCTCTACGCGCTGTCGGGTGGGCAGATCCCGTTGCCGCTCACCGTGATGCAGATTCTCGCGATCGACCTCGGCACCGAGACCTTGCCTGCCCTGGCGCTCGGGCGCGAAGCGCCGGAGCCGGACCTCATGCAACGTGCTCCTCGCCCGCGCGGCCGCAGTATCGTCGATTCCACGCTCCTGCTCCGGTCCTGGGCGCTCCTGGGTGGGGTATCGGCGGCCCTCGTGCTGGCCGCGTTCTTCGCCACCCTCGTTCGGGGTGGTTGGTCGATGGGGGCCGATGTGTCGTCGGGGCCCCTGCACCACACCTGGCAGCTCGCGACGACGATGACCTTCCTGGGAATCGTCTCGTGTCAGATCGGCACCGCGTTCGCGGCCCGAACTGAGCGTGCCTCCCTTCGTCAGATCGGGGTGACGACGAACCGTCTCCTGCTCTGGGGAATAGCCTTCGAAATCCTGTTCGCGGCCGCGGTGGTCCTCGTCGCACCACTCCAGCGTGCTTTCGGCACGGTGACCCCGAGCTGGGATCAGGTCGTGTGGCTCCTCCCGTTCCCCATCGTGGTCTGGGGGTGCGACGAGTTCTGGCGCTGGACCCGGCGACGGCGCAACCGCGTCGGATCGGGCACGGGAGGGTCGACATGATCGTGTATCGACGGACTTGGGACGTATGGCCCTAGTCCCCCGGGCCGGCCACGCGGACGCTGGAAACGTAGCCAAAGGAGCAATCATGCGCGCGCGACACATCATGAGCAGCCCGGTCACCACCGTGACAGGGTCGGAGTCGGTCATCGACTGCCTTCGCACGATGGAGACCACGGGCTTCACGGTCCTCCCCGTCGTCGACGACTCCCAGCATCTGACCGGGATCGTCTCGGAAGGTGACCTCCTCCGTGAGCAGTTTCGTTGGTCGCATTCGAAGGCTGCCGACGACGACGAGGCGGGCAAGGCCCCGACCGCCGCAGATGCCATGAGCAGCCCCGTCGTTGCCATGACCGCAGAGGCCGACATCAGTGACCTGGCGTCGGCCATGCTCAAATCGAGGTTGCGTGGCATCCCGATCGTGCACGACAAGGACATCATCGGCATCGTGACCCGCAGAGACTTGATCGGCGTCCTGACGATGGACGACACCCACATCGCCCATGAGATCCAGCACCGCCTCGACGTCTACAGCGGCACTCGGCGATGGGAGGTCCACGTGGCGGGAGGCAGCGTGACCATCGACGGCACGGAGCGCGATGACCCGGAGTGCGGTGTCATCGCTGCGCTGGCCGAGACGGTTCCCGGCGTCAACGACGTTTCGTTTTCCTGATCCTCGGACGGTCCGGGGCGATCACCTGGCCGCGTCCTCGACACGATCGAGGGCGGGCTGCTCTCGTAGTCCCAGGACCTTGCGGAATCCCTCGGCCATCGACTCCCGTAGCGCATCGATATCCGGCACCGCTGCGCCGTCGGAGTCGAGCCCCACGCAGCAATGAGATCCGTAGGACACCATCGTCGCGTTGAATGCCGCACCGAGAGTGGGGCTGAACGCGTAGTAGCGATCGACCCGGGATCCCGCGATGAACAGCGGTTCCGGAGAGCCGACCACATCCGATGCGACGATATCGACGTGCCTGAGCATCTTCCCGAGCAGTGTCGGCGGCAGGACGTTCAGCACACCGGCGATGACAGGCGACAGGGCTATGGCCGGTTCGCTGCGCCACCTGCCGATGATCGCGTGCACTTGCCGGATCAGGACTGCCGGGTCGTCCGTGTCGGCGGGCAGTGTCAGGCGGGCCAGGGTGATCTTGTTGCCCTCCAAGGGATCCCGCTCCGTCCGCAGGCTCATCGGAATCGTGACACGCAGCCTGTCGATCGTGGCCCCGTGCCGGCGGTGGTAGTGCCGCATCGCGAGCAGTACCGCAACGATGAAGGCGTCGTTGATCGATCCGCCACCGGAGGAGGCCGCCTGGGACAGGTCCTCGATCGGCACCTCGAGCACCGCGAAGCGCCTGCGTATGGACCTGGCGGTCATCACGGGAGACAGCGTGGTCGCTATCGGTCGAACGAAACGGGCGACCGACATGAGACTCGCGGCGACCGCGCGCGCCGTTCCGTACGGGTTGCCTGCCACCCACCGTGCGCGTTCAGGTGCCCGCGCAATGATCTGTCTGGACAGCGCGGCGGCGGACAGTCGGTACCACGACGGCACCGCACCGTTCGTTGGTTCGCGCTGAACGGGCGGTGTTGCGAGGGGGCGCTCCCCCTCGCGCGTGAGATCCACGATCTCGCGGGTGATGGCCATCCCACCGACCCCATCGGTGAGTGCGTGGTGCACCTTGAGCACGAGCGCCGCACGGCCGCCGGACAGCCCGTCCAACACCGTCAACTCCCACAACGGCCGTTCCCTGTCGAAGGCCGTCGATCCTGCTGTCTGGGCGAAATCCAGCACCGACTGCATCCCGGGCTCCGTGAGGGTGAATCTCCGCAGATGCCAGGACAGGTCGAAGTCCGGGTCGACGACCCACCGCGGCGGAGCCGGACCCAGTTTCGCCTCGACCACCTTGCATCGGAAGTGGGGCGCGAGAGCGGTGGCCCTGTCCATCATCGACACCACGCGGCGCCAGTCGGGACTTCGGTCGAGTACCAACAGCGCGACGATGGTCGAGCGCAGTGGCGGATCCGCCTCCATCCGCCACGCCATCAGGTCGGCCTGGTTCATGTACAGCGGCGACTCATCGGCCATTGCCACCAACTCATTCGGTCGCGGTGCGTGCGCCGCGGTGTTCCGCGCGCACTTACGCCTCCAGTATGGATCCGTCACAGGCCTCGCTCCAGGAGTCGACTATGACCTTCGGCCCTGTGCCACGGCGGTCGCCCGGCGAATACTGGGGTTATCAGGATCCCAGCTGGCGATGTCGGATCCGGTCGAGGAGTGATGGACATGCCGAAAGATCTGATGGCCATGTGCCATGCGTTCATGATGTGGCTACACCACATGGGCGTACCCATGCCGCCGATGGACGGCATGCACTGACAACACCTCATCCGCATGCCGACAGAGCCGAGGCCGAGCCTCCCGCAGCGGGTGTCCCGCTACGGGTTGACCATCGCCCTGTTCGTTGTCACATCCGCCGGGTTGGTGGCGGGAATCGCGAGTTCCCTGATGGGCCACCGCGACCTGGCCGACGGCTGCTGGATCACGGCGACCGGGGCGGCACTCGTCCCCGCGGCCTGGTCGGTGATCGCGGGGATCCGACGCGGCCGGCTCGGCGTCGACATCATCGCAGTCCTGGCGCTGGTGGGCACAGCACTCGTGGGCGAGTACCTCGCGGGTGCCCTCATCGGCGTCATGTTCGCGTCCGGCCAGGCACTGGAGACAGCCGCCTCGACGCGGGCGACGAAGGACCTTCGCGAACTCGTCGATCGGGCGCCGCGCACCGCTCGGCTGCGCACCGGAAGTGACGTGCGCCGGGTTCCGCTCGAAGAGGTCGTCGTCGGCGATCGTGTGGCCATCGGTCCAGGCGAGCTGATTCCGGTCGATGGCTGGCTGTCGACCCCGGTCGCCATCCTGGACGAATCGGCACTGACCGGCGAACCGATGCACGTCGAACGACGCCACGGCGAGGATGTTCGGAGCGGGGTGCTCAATGCCGGCGGCCCGGTCGAGATCGTCGCCACCGCGACGGCAGCCGACAGTACGTACGCCGGGATCGTGCGTCTGGCCCAGGAAGCGGGTGCCGAGAACGCCGAAATCGTCCGCCTCGCGGACCGGTTTGCGCTGTGGTTCCTCCCGTTCGTCGCGGCCATCGTGGTTGTCGCGTGGCTGGCGAGCGGGTCCGCGACCCGAGCGGTTGCAGTGCTGGTTGTCGCGACACCGTGCCCCCTCCTGCTCGCGGCTCCGGGCTCTCACGTGCTGCTCGCCTCGGGGTGGTGATCCGCGACGGCGGCGCCCTGGAGAACCTCGGCCGGGCCCGAACACTGGTGCTGGACAAGACCGGCACGGTGACCATGGGACGCCCGACCGGGAGCGAGATCGTGGCCGGACCCGGCGTGACCGCAGACGAGATCCTGCGGGCGGCGGCTTCCGCTGACCAGTTCTCGGCCCATGTGTTCGCCGAGGCCATCGTGCGCGAGGCCCGAGTTCGAGGGCTCGACGTGGTGGTTCCCGTCGATGTCGTCGAGCAGCCGGGTACCGGTGTCAGCGCGACCGTCGACGGTCACCGCGTCACGGTCGGAGCCCTCGTCCCCCTCGCTCACCCCCCGCACTGGGTCGTCACCCTGCAGAACCGGCTCGCCTTCGACGGAACGGCAGCGGCGTGGGTCTCGATCGATGGTGTGATCCGTGGGGCGATCGTGTTGAACGACCCGATTCGAAGTGATGCCCCTCGCACCTTGCGTCGACTGCGCGCACAAGGCCTGCGTCGGGTGGTTCTGCTGACCGGCGACCGCCCCGAGCCTGCGCGTGAGATCGGCACGATTCTGGGGATCGACGAGATCTACGCCGAGCAATCACCCTCAGACAAGGTTGCGCGTGTGCGCAGCGAGACGGACGCGGCCATCACCGTGATGGTCGGCGACGGCGTGAACGACGCGCCAGCGCTCGCCGCCGCGTCGGTGGGGATAGCCATGGGCGCTCGGGGTTCGAGCGCCAGTACCGAGGCAGCTGATGTCGTCCTCACCGCAGATCGACTGGACCGGGTGGCGGATGCCATGGTCACGGCACGACGGGCGCGCCGCATTGCGACCCAAAGCGCCGTCGGCGGGATGGTGATGTCCTGTATTGCAATGGGATTCGCTGCGTTCGGCCTGCTCGCACCTGCCATGGGCGCGCTGACTCAGGAGCTCATCGATGTCGCCGTCATCCTCAACGCGATGCGAGCGCTCGGCGGACGACCGGCTGTCGACATCGACCCCAGGACCGACGCCATGCTCGTGCGGTTCAGTTCCGAGCACGACCTCATGCGCGACGAACTGTCGATCCTGCGCGAGACCGCGGAGCTGATCACCGGGGGCGATCTCGGTGCGGCACACGCGGCACTGCGCCGCACCGACGACTTCCTTCGCCGCACCCTCCTGCCGCACGAGCGCGCGGAAGACGCCGACCTGTACCCAGCATTGGCGCGTCCGCTCGGTAGCTCGGAGGCGACCGCACCCATGAGCCGCATGCATGTCGAGATCGAACGCCAATGCCAACGCCTTCAGCAGCACCTGGTCCTCGCCGATAGCGCGGGCGCGCTGAGCGCGGACCAAACCGACGACCTGCTTTCCTGCCTGTACGGTCTCCACGCCCTTCTGAGGCTTCATTTCATTCAGGAGGAAGAGTGCTATTTCTCACTCGCCGCGGATCCGGCCGAGCGCCTCGCGCGGAGCCGCGACGATCATCGGGCCAACCGGACGGGCTGATGCGTGGCGTTCTCGATGTCCCTGGATGTCGTCGCAACCAGTTGGTCCGCCAGGTCACGGAGAGCCCGCGCGGTGGCGAGCTCGTCGCCGATCACCGGCACCTCCGGGTCGGCCGGATCTCGCCTCGCGAACCCGACGCCGACGAGTCTGGATTGATCGATCGTCAGGGTGGCCTTCGCGCGGGTCCGACGATCGCGTTCGTCGATCGTCACGTCGATCATCCAGGTCTTGTCGCTCATGACGTGCTCCTTCACTGACCGAGTTGCTCGTCTCGATCTCCCCGTCAGCCTTCCCGCCGCCCGCGAATCGTTGCAGGGCACAAGGTCCCTTTGTCGGCCCATCCGAAGGGAGGGAACAAGGACCCTAGCGCCGCCGTCGTGGCAGCGGAACAGTGGTCTTTGCGGGGCGGCAGAGGCCGGGCGATCACCCGGAGAACCGGACTAGGGGGCTCGCGGAGGAGGGCATGTCATGCACTGGGACGACCACGCCTCGAATGGCTGGATGTTTGTGCTGATGATCGGATGGTTCACGATTCTCGTGGTGGTCGTGGTCCTCGCTGTCGTGGCGGTGATCAGATTCCAGAACCGGAACGCGCCGGACCGTCATTACGTCGTACCCATGAGCTCCGCGCGTCAGATCTTGCTGCAGCAATTCGCGCGCGGCGAACTGGACGAGGACGAGTTCCGGCGCAGGCTGGCGGTGCTGGACGAGGTTGAACCTTCGTAGCTGCGCGCGCTCAACATCACGGACCTCAAACATCGAATGGGAGTCGAGACGGTGTACAACCCACATCGAGACGAACCGATTGTCGTCGGCATCGATGGTTCGGACCAGGCTGTCAGGGCCGCAGAGTGGGCCACGGTCGAGGCGGTGAGTCGGCGGGTGGAACTGCACCTTGTCTACGTGATCTCGAAGGACGAACTCGAACGCAGATACGCCGAGCGTGTACTTGCCGTCGCCGAGGCCGCTGCGATGCGTGTGGACGGTTCGGTCAAGGTCGAGTCCCGTATGGTGCGCGGACCGCTTGTGTCGACCCTCCGCGCACAGACCGAATCCGCGACCGTGCTCGTACTCGGTTCGGTCGGAATGGGATTCATCCGCCGGGCGATGGTGGGATCCACCGCGTCGGCCCTTGCTGCGGGCGCGGCGTGCCCCGTTGTCGTGGTCCGTGGCTCCGACCCGGACGCAGCGCCACCATCGGCGGGGCCCGTGCTCGCCGGACTCGGTGGACATCACATCGACGATGCGTTGCTCGGATCGGCGATGCACGAGGCCTCGATCAGAAGTACACAGGTACTGGCAGTGCGCGCGCAGATGGATCTGATGCCCGACCTCCGGCGGCGGCGTGCGCTGGAGGTCGAGCGAGAGTTCGACGAGGAGATTCGCGGTCGTGTCGAACGATGGCACACGACCTTTCCCGGGATTCGCGTCGAGACCCTGGTCGTCCAGGACACCGCTGCCGAGTCCCTGACCGCGTTGAGCGCGAATGCGCAGATGATCGTCGTCGGTAGTCGCGGGCGCGGCTTCGTCGAGGGTGCAGCCCTCGGTTCGACAAGTCAGTCACTCCTGCTGAGTGCCCAGTGTCCGATTCTGGTGTACCGCGAGTCGCGATGACATCGGCAACGTTTGCTCATGGATGATTCGAAGGCCGCACGACCGGCGCATCAGCACCAAGCGCCGGACATCCGGGAGACCCACACCGGCATCGTCGTCCTCATCGGCGACCGCTGCTACAAGGGGAAGAAACCGATCGCCACCGGATTCCTGGACTTTCGCTCCGTCGAACGACGTGACGCCGCATGCAGGAACGAACTGAGTCTGAATCGGCGACTCGCGCCGGACGTCTACCTCGGTATCGCGCACCTGACGTCCCCGGACGGCGAATGCCGCGAGCCGATTCTCGTCATGCGCCGGCTTCCCGACCGCTTACGGCTGTCCCACCTGGTGACAACTCGAACACTTGCGGACAAGGATCTACAGCGGCTCGTCGAACAGCTCTGCACATTCCACGCCCGAGCCGAACGCGGCAGCGTCATCGATGAGTGTGGGACGGCCGCATCCGTACTCGCGCGGTGGCGGGCAAACATCGCAGAGATCCGTGGCTTCCACGACCAGATCCCACCGGAACGGGTCCTCGCCGAGATCGACCAGCACGCGGCCCGGTACACGAGCGGCCGGCAACGCCTGTTCGATCGGCGCATCACCGAACATCGAATCGTCGACGGGCACGGCGACCTGATCGCGGACGATATCTTCTGCCTTCCGGATGGTCCTCGGATCCTCGACTGCCTGGATTTCGACGACCGGCTGCGATTCGTCGACTGTATCGACGATGTCGCCTTCCTGGCCATGGATCTCGAGTTCCTGGGCAGGCCGGATCTGGCCCAGGACATGGTTGGACGGTATCGGGACCTCGCCGGGGACACCGCGCCGCGCTCACTGGTCCACCACTACACCGCGTACCGCGCGCTGGTTCGCGCGAAGGTCGACTGCATCCAACATTCCCAAGGCGTCGAACATGCCGGATTGTCGGCGACCCGACACACCTTGCTCACCCTCGAGCACCTGCGCGCCGGGGCGGTCCGACTGGGCCTCGTCGGTGGTCTCCCCGGCACGGGAAAGTCCACCCTGGCCACCCGGCTCGCGGAGGCGGCCGGCGCGGTGGTCGTCAGCAGCGACTCGGTCCGCGATGAGCTTCGACGTTCCGGCGTGCTGCGCGGCGAGCCGGGAGCGTACCGGCGCGGCCTGTACTCCCCCGCAGCGATCTCGGCGGTGTACGACACGATGCTCGGCCGAGCCGAGGAACACCTGCGCAACGGCGAATCGGTAGTCGTCGACGCATCGTGGTCCGATCTTCAAGAACGGCGCCGCGCGCGGGAGCTCGCGGAAAACACCGCCAGCACGCTCGTGCAGTTCCGCTGCGCGTGCCCACCAACGGTGTCCGCACAGCGGATCGCCGATCGGACGGTTGGGTTCTCTGATGCGACGGCGGCCATCGCGGACCGGATGTCCACGGACGCCGATCCGTGGACCGACGCGGTAACGATCGACACCATGCGCACGGTGGACGAGGCCGCGTCCGAGACTCTACGAATCTGGAGATCCCACCATAGTGATCCCTGACCACGTCGGGCAGCGAGCTGCGGAGGGTGAGTTCGGCTCAGGGCCCGCGAACCACGATGATGGGGCACTCCACCAGGTATAGCAGCGCCTGACTGGTCGAGCCGAGCGTCATGCCCGCGAATCCACCTCGCCCGTGGCTGCCGACGACCACGAGCTGCGCTTGTTGAGATCTCGCGAGTAGGTTGCGAACCGGGCGGTCCTTGACGACGATCCGCTGCACGTGCACGTCGGGATGGCGTTCCTGCCACCCCGCGAGGCTCTCGGCGAGCGCCATCTCCTCGGCAGTCGACACTGCCTGCCAGTCGACAGCGAAGGCGAGGGATTCGCTCACGTCACTCCATGCATATAGTGCGCGCAGTTCCGCACGTCGGTGTGAAGCCTCGTCGAATGCGACACCGAGCGCCGGTTCGCTGTTAGACGAGCCGTCCACGCCGACCAGCACCGCGCCGCCAGCCGGATCCGCGAGGACAGGGGCATCCCCCACCACCGCCACCGGGCAGCGGGAGTGCCTGGCGAGCGCGGAGCTCACCGATCCGAGCAAGCCCATGTGAAACGTGCCGAGGCCGTGCTTACCGACCACGACCATGCTCGCGTCCTCGGTCCTGCCCAACAGGATCGGCCTCACCTGGCCGTCCGCGATCTCAGTGGTCACCTCGATGGCGTGAATCGTGCTCGCCGTCTTTACGGCCAGCGGCACGGCGCGGTCGAGAATGGCTTGGGATTCGGCGCGTACCTTCGCGAGACCGGGCCCACCGTATCCAAGGCTGGGTCCACCGGCGGTGTCAGCGGCGAGCACATTGATCAGGTGCAGCGGTAGCTGGTGAAGCGCGGCGTCCTCAGCGGCCCAACGCACCGCGTTGAGGCTGGCCACCGACCCGTCAACCCCCACCAGGACCTGACGCCTGGTCGATGCGTTCACGTGATCTCGCCGCCTTGCGCGGCTGTTTCGCCGATGAGTCTCTGCAGCTTCGCAATTCGCTCGCGCTCGTGTTCCTGTCGACGGAACATCTCGGTGGCCGATACGACGAGCCAATCCCCGGCCTGGGCGCGCATGGCGGTTCTCCTTCTGCCTCGCCTCCGACGGTACGAAGGCGCGATGTGCGGTCGATAGGGCCGTTGGTCACCCGTGGTCCCGGCGTGTGGGTTCGGTAAGCCCTACCGTGGATGGCAGTTGGGCTGAACACTGGATGGGAAACGGTGTGTCCGCCTACCGCGACCGGGAGGTGACCGGTGCACGACATCGTCACGCTGACCATGAATCCCGCCCTGGACATCGCAACTGCCACCCCAAAGGTTCGACCGGACCACAAGCTGCGGTGTGCCTCGCTCCGAAACGACCCCGGAGGCGGCGGCGTCAACGTCGCTCGGATTGCGCACGCTCTCGGTGCCTCGGTCCTTGCCGTGATGCCCACCGGCGGCCCCACCGGCCAGGTGGTGCGCACCCTGCTTGCAGGCGAAGGGGTGCCGTGCGAGGTGGTGCCGATTCGAGGATCGACACGGGAGTGCATCACCGTGGCGGAGACCGACACGGCCCGCCAATACCGATTCGTCCTCCCCGGACCCACCCTCACGAGAGATGAACAGAGTTCCTGCCTGGACGCGATCGAAAGGCTCTCCGCAACGGCCCGCTTCGTGGTGGCCAGCGGCAGCCTCCCCCCTGGCGTACCGACCGACTTCTATCAGCGGGTGTCGACCGTGGTGCAGGGCTCCGAGGCGCGCTTCGTCCTGGACAGCTCGGGCGAGGCGCTGCGGCAGGTGCACTCCGGGGTGTTTCTGCTCAAACCGAGCATCCGGGAGCTACGAGACCTCACTGGACGACCGCTCGAAACGCCGAGCGACCAGGTGCGTGCGGCGCGGGAGCTGATCGAGTCGGGCGTGTGCGCTCGAGTCGTGGTTTCTCTCGGATCTCGGGGCGCTCTCGCCGTCACTCCAGACAGGCAGTACACGATCCCCGCCCTCCCCAAGGAGGTGCGCAGCGGCGTCGGTGCGGGCGACAGCCTGGTTGCGGGCACGGTGGTGGGGCTGTGTCGTGGATCGAGTTTCGGTGAGGCCGTCAGGCTCGGGGTCGCCGCGAGCGCGGCCATGCTGATGACACCGGGCACCGCCGCGTGCACCCGCGACCAGGTCGAGCAGTGTCGATCGGAGTTGCACGGCATCGAAGCGGCCTCGGGTGCGACGGATATGTGCCGCTGACCATCCCGCTCCCACCCCAGCGGTTCTGCGAGTGGTGAGCACACCTCGGTGTCGACTATCCGACACTGGTGAGGAAGTCGATGAGCAGGCGATTGACCGCGTCGGGCCGCTCGAGGTATCCGTAATGGCCGCAGTTGGCGATCTCTTCGTAGCGGGCGCCTGGGATGGCGTGGGCAACTTCGCGGCCGTACACGGGTGGTGTCATCCGGTCGTCGGCGAAGCCGATGACCATGGTGGGGACAGTGATGCAGGTATAGTCTCCGAGCCGGTTGCGCGATCTGTCCATTCCGAGTTGGGCCCGCACGCCAGCCGTGGTTCGGGATGTGGCGGAGAACTCGAAGATGTCGAGCCACTCCTGCGCCTTCTCTGGGTTCTCGAGGGTCCGCGGCGACAGGTGCAAGAGTGCGTTCACCGCCGCGGCGTACTGCGGTGGCAGTACGACTCCCTGGTCGTGGAGGGCCTGCCGCCCCAGGTTGAGAGTACTTTCGACCGGATGCGGTCTCCCGGTGGTGGCGAGCATGACGGCCTTGGCGACCAGGTCCGGGCGCGCCAGCGCGAGTTCCTGGACAACCCGTGCTCCCATGGACGTACCGACGACATGGGCCGGGCTGGCGCCGAGATGCTCAATGAGCGTAGCGGTGTCGGCAACGAGATCGTCGATGCTCATGTTGTCCGTGCCCTCGTCCGACGGCGCGATCCCACGATTGTCGAAGGTGGTGACCCGGAATCCGGCCTTCACCAGAGCTGGGACTTGGAACGAGTTCCACACGCCGCCCGGGCTGCCGCTCCCCATGACCATCAGAACAAGTGGACCGGTGCCGGTGACGGTGTAGTTGAGTCGGATCCCGTTGAGGGTGGCGATGGGCATGTGAGTGGGTCCCTTTCATCGTGCAGGAGGTGCGGGTGGGGTGTCCGTCTATTCGCCGGCCATGGACGGGATTTGCTCGCCCGTGGCCGGCGGCTCTATCCGGGCGTGCCGACCTGGACGATCGTGGGAAGGCGGGATCGGTGTGTCGTCCTCGCGTCGATGGGCGCCGCCATCGCGCCCGTCCTTCCGCGCTGTGGGAGCTCGGTTCACCTGTCAGTCCTTGTCGTATCGGGGTTCGCGGCGCGTGGACCGTCTGCCGAGATGGTGATTCCGGCGCAACGTGCGACGGCATGCCGAAAGGCCCGTGTCGCAGATCGTGGACGCACGCAGGATCTTTCGCTGGATGCGGCATCGTCTAAGGGGCCGATCGGTATCGGGTCTCGTACTCCGCACGTTCCTTGTCGAGCCGAGACTGCTTGTGTTTGTCGAGGAGCTGCGGATCGAGGCCGTGGCTGACGAGGCGGTGACGCAGGTAGATGTTCTTCAGGGCGAACAGGAAGTAGACGAACGGCAGGAACAGCAGCAGGACCATGCTGATCCGGATGAGCCACGGTCCGGGGATGAACAACAGGGCCGCGAGAATGGGGACGAGGGGAACCAGGCAGCGGATCGCGTACCGGCGGGTGGCGCCGGGCCCCGTGATGTCGTTGACGACCCAGCCGTGGAGGCTTGATGGCAGGGTTCGGCCGACGAGGTAGCCGAGACGCTGGCGTGTCGTCGGTGTGGTGGTGGGTTGGGTCTCTGGCATCGGTCAGTCCTCTGTGCTGGTGGAGGCGTAGCGGCTTTCGGGCAGGACGAGCGTTCGGGCATGGCTGATCGCTCGCGGGGTGGTGTCGAATACGTGCCGGTCCTCGCTGTCCTTGGTGGTGAACACACCGAGGACCTCGAGCGGGCGCAGATGCTCTGGTTTGGCGCCTGAGATCAGCACAGCGATGTGGCGGTGTTCGAGTTTGGTGATGGCGTCCTTGAGGACGATGGCGCCGGTCGCGTCAAGGGCGGTGACCCGTGACATGCGCAGGATCACGACCTTCACGTCCGAGACCTCGGCGAGCTCGAGGAGGAAGCGGTGCGCGGCGGCGAAGAACAATGCGCCCTCGATGCGGTAGGCGACGATGTGTTCGCGGAGGAGTTCGTGTTCCTCGGCTAGGTGATCGTCGTGCTCGAGGGGGACCTGTTCGATCCGCGCGGACTTGGCGACCGCCCGCAGGGCGAGGATCGCGGCGAACCCGACGCCGACGGCGACCGCGGTGACCAGGTCGAACACGACGGTGACGAGGAACGTTGCGACCATCACGACGGTGTCGGCGCGGGTGGCGCGGGCGATGGCGAGGATGGAGGCGGTCTCGACCATCCGGACGGTGGTGGCCAGCAATACTCCCGCGAGCGCGGCGAGGGGGATCTCGGCAACCAGCCCGGCGGCCAGGTACACGATCGCGGCGAGGATGAGCGCGTGGGTCAGGGCCGCGAGTCGGGTGCGGGCGCCGGAGCGGACATTGACGGCGGTCCGGGCAATCGCGCCGGTGGCGGGGACTCCTCCGAACAGGGGTGCGGCGATGTTCGCCAGGCCTTGCCCGAACAGTTCCCGGTCGGGATTGTGGCGCGTGCCGACGCCCATCGAATCGGCGGCCGTCGCCGACAGGAGCGATTCGAGTGCCGCCAACGCTGCGACAGCGAGGGCCGGCGCGATCAGGGAGGTGAGATCACCAAGGTGGAGAAAGCTCAGCGTCGGCGCGGAGAACCCGGACGGAATGGCGCCGATTCGCGCAATGTCCAAGCCGAACAGCTGCGCAACGGCGGTTGCTCCGGCGACCGCGACGAGGGAGAACGGGACCCTCGGGAAGTAGCGTCCGCCGATGAGGATCGCCACGGCCACCACCAGCGCGATCGACGGTGTCAGGATCGACGGGTCCGCCACGAATTTGCGAGCCGCGTCGAACGCGGACTGCCACACCTTCTCGCCTTCCGCGCCGGAGATCCCCAGTGCGGCCGGGATCTGCTGGAGGGCAATGACGACGGCGATGCCGGCGGTGAACCCCTCGATCACCGGGGCGGGCATGTACCGCACGGCCCGGCCGACGCCCGCGAACGCCAGCCCGACCAGGACCACTCCCGCGACCAACCCGACCGCCAGGACCCCGGTCGGCCCGTACTGGGCGACAATCGGCACCAGGACCACCGTCATCGCCCCGGTCGGGCCCGACACCTGGAAGCGGGAACCGCCGAACACCGCCGCGACCGCTCCGGCGATGACCGCAGTCGTCAGGCCCGCGGCGGCGCCGAGGCCGGTGCTCACTCCGAAGCCCAAGGCCAAGGGCAGCGCCACCAGCGCGACGATCAGGCCGGCGAGCAGATCCGCACCGGGTGCCCGGAGTGCGGGTTTCCACTCGCTCCATCTGGGCAGGAGTTCGGCGACCGACCGTAAGGCCCCGGCCATACGGGCTCCGGCGGGGCCGGTCGTTTTCGCGGGCCCGGTCGGGACTTCGAGTTCAGACATGTGCAGTTCCTCAGTGTGCCGTGAATCTCTCAAGCAATTCACTTCCACAGGCAGGGCCTGCTGAGGGGGAATCAGGCCCTGCCGGCGGAAGCGGCGACCCGGCGCGAGGAGGGCGATCCCTCTCCTCGCGCCGGGTCCGGGGAGGCACGGAACGCGGGTGGATCGACGTGATGCGCTCCATGCCTGGATCGTGTGCCGCGGCCGTCAGGCCTTGCCGCGGCGGGTGCGGACACGCACGCGGCGGAAGTCGGCGTCTCGTGTTGTGGCAGGTTTGCCAGGAAGCGGATCGGCGAGAGAAGGCGCACTCAGTCGGAGTTTGAGGGCGCCGAGTTCTTCGCGCAGGACATCGGGCAGGGTGTTGCCGCCGATGGTGGCGTACCACTCGTCGATCAGCCGTGTTTCGGCGATCCACTCGACCGGGTCGACCTTCAGTGCGGCAGCGATCTTGGTGCGGTCGAACTTCATTCCCGCCAGGTCGAGTGCATCGAGAGTTGGCACGTAGCCGATTGGCGTCGCGTCGGCCACGCCTTCGCCGTCGATCCGCGACAGTGCCCATTTGAGGATCCGGGAGTTCTCCCCGAATCCTGGCCACAGGAACTGGTCGTTGTCGCCGCGTCGGAACCAGTTGACGTAGAAGATCTTCGGCAACTTGGCCGGATCCGCCTTCGCTCCGATCTCGAGCCAGTGCGCGAAATAGTCGCCGACGTGATATCCCAGGAACGGCAGCATCGCCATCGGATCTCGTCGTACGACGCCGACCTGACCGGTCGCGGCGGCCGTCGTCTCGGAGGACAGGGTCGAGGCAAGGAAGACCCCGTGCTGCCAGCTCAGCGATTCGGCAACCAGAGGGACGGTGGTGGCGCGGCGGCCGCCGAAGAAGATCGCCGAGATCGGCACCCCGGCCGGGTCGTTCCATTCGGGGGCCACGGTGGGACACTGCGCGATCGGGGTGCAGTACCGCGAGTTCGGGTGCGCTGCACGCTCACCCGAGTTCGGGGTCCAGTCTCGGCGTTTCCAGTCGGTCAGGTGGGCCGGCGGCCGATCTGTCATACCTTCCCACCAGACGTCGCCGTCGTCGGTCAGCGCGACATTGGTGAAGATCGAGTTGCCCCGCTCGATGGTTGCCATGGCATGCGGGTTCGTGTGGATGCCGGTGCCGGGGGCGACGCCGAAGAACCCCGCTTCGGGGTTGACCGCGTAGAGCCGGCCGTCGTCACCGAAGCGCATCCAGGCGATGTCGTCACCGACGGTTTCCGCGGTCCATCCGTCGAGGGTGGGCTCGAGCATCGCGAGGTTGGTCTTGCCGCACGAGGACGGGAAGGCCGCCGCGATGTAGTGCGTCTTCTTCTCTGGAGAAGTGAGCTTGAGGATGAGCATGTGCTCGGCCAGCCAGCCCTCGTCCTTGGCCATCTTCGAGGCGATGCGCAGCGAGTAGCACTTCTTGCCGAGCAGGGCATTGCCGCCATAGCCGGATCCGTAGCTCCAGATCGTCCGCTCCTCCGGGAAGTGGGAGATGTACTTGGTGCCATCGCACGGCCAGGCGGAGTCGGCCTGGCCCGGGTAGAGCGGGGCGCCGACTGAGTGCAAGCACCTGACGAAGTCGACTCCGGTGGTGAGCTTGTCCCACACCGCGGCTCCGGAGCGGGTCATGATCTGCATGGACACGGCGACGTACTCCGAGTCGGTGACCTGGACGCCGAACTTCGGTTCGGCCGCGTCGATGGGGCCCATGCAGAACGCGATGACGTACATCGTGCGACCGGACATCGCACCGCGGTAGTGCTCGGTCATCACCGTCTTCATGTCGACGGGGTCCATCCAGTTGTTCGTCGGCCCGGCATCGGCCTCGAAGCGGGAGCAGATGAACGTACGATCTTCGACGCGCGCGACGTCTTCGGGGTCCGAGGCGCACCAGAAGGAGTTCGGCTTGCCCTCGAGGCGGACGAAGGTTCCCTTGTCGACCAGTTGTGTCGTCAGGCGATCCCATTCGCCGGCAGATCCGTCGCACCACACCACGGCGTCGGGCCCGGTGAGGTCGGCGACCTCCGCGACCCAGGACACGATCTCATCGTGCATTGTCGGAGCGGCCCCGATGCCGGTTGCGGGTGTGGTCACGGTGTTCTCCTCGCGAAAGTCGTCGAATGTGGTGCGGATGAAGCTGTGTGCACTGCTATTGGTGCCGGCTGCGGTCGGTGAGATGGGCGAAGATGCGCCCGACCTGGCGAGTGATCGCGCGGATGACCAGACCGTCGTCCGGCGCGGGCAGCGCCTGCCCGGCCGGCGTGGTCAGTGCCAGTGCCCGCGCGGTGGCGGCGAGCACCTCCGAGGTCACCTCCCTCGCGTCGTGCCCGCACATGGCGCTGATCAGACCCGGCACAACCAGCTGCCCCACCGAGTACGGGTCCGTCGGGTACGGCACGGTGCGGCCCGGTGCGTCGGTGTCCGCGGCTGTTCCGGCGAGGTCGATCAGAACGTCGTTTCGCTCCATCAATCGACGCAGCGGGAAGGCGTGCGCGTCGCCGCCGTGCCAGTTGGCAATCTGCCCGATCCCGGACTTCATCAAGGTGGGGCCTAGCAGGGGTGCGCACTCGGGACCATTGACCACCACCCTCCCCGAACGAGGCGCGGCGCCGCGTCGACGAAGGAGGGAGATCGTGGTCGCCGCAAGCCCGGCGGTGACCACGTCGAGTTCGGTGATGATCAAGGGCCCTCCGCGCGCCGCCACTTCACCCTTGACCTGCGAGGACTCCCGGGCGGCGAGGCCGGTCACGAACGCAACCGACACGGGTGGTGCGAGTGCGCCAATCTGCGCTGCGATGACCCTCGCGTCGCCCGTGGTCATGGGCAGCCGCAACACGCGAATCGGTGTGTGCGTACGGATCAGGCCCGCGTACTGCTCCATCGATGTCCACGGCGAGCGCGGCGGGACGGCCCGAGAACGACGGTTCTGAGCCTCTGCAACTGTCACCACGGCAACGTTGAGCCCCAATAGCTGCAGGTCCGCGTGGCCGGAGCGTCCACGCGTGTCGTCGTCCTCGTCAGTCACCCTCGTTGTCCGTTCGTGCAAGGTATGCATTTAAGAAATTCTGCAATTAGAGGTTGGCACGGATCCACGTCCAAGCTTGCTTGTCAGCTGGCGGAGTCGCTGGCCAATGCGGCCGACTCTGGTAGGTCCTCCAACAGCTCAGCCTGGCCTGCAACGACACCGGTGAGGATCCCTCTGGCGATCGCCAACAGATCCGCGACTTTCGGTGAGGTCAGCGCATAGGTGACCGACAGGCCTTCACGCCTGGCGGTGACGAGTCCGGCGCGTCGCAAAATCGACAGCTGCTGCGACAGATTCGCGGGCTCGATCCCGACCTCGGGCAGCATCTCCGAGACGGCGTGATCGCGCTCGCTCAACAATTCCAGAACCCGGATGCGCGCCGGGTGACCCAGTGTCTTGAAGAAGTCCGCTTTCATCTGATAGAGCGGTTGGCGCGAGTTTGCGACCATGGCGCCTCCTGCTGTTATCCGTTGGGCGGTGAGCCCACGACATCGTGCCTCGCCGGCATCATTCCACAATCCGAACGCTACTTGCGAATCTTAGCAATTTAGCGAGGTCGACTGATATGAAGAACAAGTTCTAGTTTGGGTTCTTCTTTGAGAGGTAGTTCACCGTGGGCACACCAGTAATCGTCGAGGCAGTCCGTACCCCGATCGGCAAGCGAGGGGGTTGGCTGTCCGGCCTGCACGCGGCGGAGACCCTGGGC
>NZ_QAOZ01000016.1:0-163038 GCF_003050885.1 Rhodococcus sp. OK611 | reverse complement strand
CGTCCAACCTCGTGTCCCGCGCCTCTCGGGCGGGTCGGTGTCCGTGTCGCTCTGACTCGACAAAAGTTACGCGAACAAGAACACAGCGTCAAATCCCCAGGTCAGCTGCGCGCGTCGCGGAACTCCCGCAGGTCGCGGGCCACGCGCACCGCCCTGGGGGCGCGAATCCATCGAATCACATCGATGTGACCCGCGCCACCCCTGACGATCGGCTCAGGCGGGCAGGACCTGGATGCCGGCGAAGTTCCGCTTGCCGCGACGGATGACCAGCCACTGTCCGTGCAGCAGATCGGCGGTCTGCGGCTCCCACTCCTCGGCGCTGATCCGCTGGTTGTTCACCGACGCACCGCCCTCCTTGATGGTGCGTCGGGCCGCGCCCTTGCTCTCACAGAGGCCGCTGGTCACCAGCAGGTCGACGATGGTCCTCGCGTCACCCGGCCGCACCTGCGCGACCGCCGCCTCCGTCAGCGCCGCGGCCAGGGTCGACTCGTCCAGCTCTGCCAGCTCGGCCTTGCCGAACAACGCCTGACTGGCGTGCTCGACGGCGGCGGTGTTGTGCTCGCCGTGCACCAGAGTCGTCATCTCGGCCGCGAGCCGGCGCTGCGCGGCCCGGGCCTGCGGCCGCGCGAGCGTCTCCTGCTCGAGCTCGGCGAGCTCCTCCTGGGTGAGGAAGGTGAACCAGCGCAGGTACCGGACGACGTCCGCATCCGCGGTGTTCACGAAGTACTGGTACCAGGCGTAGGGACTGGTCATCTCCGGGTCGAGCCACAGGCTGCCGCCACCGGTCGACTTGCCGAACTTCTTACCGTCGGCGGAGGTGACCAGCGGGACCGTGAGCGCGTGCACCGACTCCCCGTCCACCCGTCGATTGAGCTCGACGCCCGCGATGATGTTGCCCCACTGATCGGACCCGCCGACCTGGAGGGTGCAGCCGTACTCGCGGCGGAGCTGCAGGTAGTCGTTCGCCTGCAGCAGCATGTAGCTGAACTCGGTGTACGACATGCCGTCCGAGTCGAGCCTGCGCTTGACCGTGTCCCTGGCCAGCATGACGTTGACCGAGAAGTGCTTGCCGATATCGCGCAGGAAGTCGATGGCGGTCAGCTTGCCGGTCCAGTTCATGTTGTTCTCGATCACGGCGGCGCCGGGACCCTCGAACTCGACGAAGCGCTCGAGCTGGGCGCGGATACGGCCCGCCCACTCGGCGACGGTGTCGGCGGAGTTCATGGTGCGCTCCCCCACGTCGCGCGGATCGCCAATCAGGCCGGTCGCACCACCTGCGAGCACGATCGGCCGGTGTCCGGCCATCTGGAATCGCTTCAGCGCCAGCAGCGGCACCAGGTGACCGGCGTGCAGGCTGGGGCCGGTCGGGTCGAAGCCGGCATAGAGCGTGACCGGACCGGCATCGGCGTCGCGTCGCAGCGCGTCGAGATCCGTGGATTGCTGGATGAGGCCACGCCAGTGGAGTTCGTCGATGATGTTCACAGTCACGTCCTCGATTCTCCCGCACCAGGGACGACGGACGCACGCGGGCTGCGGCGGTACGCGGAAACCGCTGACGAGGTGGGATCCCACAGCCGCCAGGGCCACTCGGCCGCCCGACTCACCCCGACGCGCGGCCCCTCCTCGTGATCGAGCAGCGGGTCGAGCCGCAACCGGAGCGTGGACCCGCCGGCGAAAAGGTCGGTTCCGTTGTCCGCCAGGGTGATTCCGAGCGCCTGCCCGAGGTTGCCCGGCCCTCGCGCCAGGTCGCGATGACGCTTGTCCGGACCACGGCGCCGCCGCACGATGTCCTCGCCGTCGATCACCTCGGCCGCCCTGAGCAGGACCGCGCCCGCGGTGCCGACGCCCGCGCAGGAGACGTTCATGCACAGATGAAGGCCGTGACTGAGGTAGACGTACAGCCGGCCCGCAGGTCCGAACATCACGGCATTGCGTGGGGTCGGCCCCGGATAGGAATGCGCGGCCGGATCCGGCCACGGCCCCGCCGGATCACTGCCGTATGCCTCGACCTCGACGACTCGCACCGTGACCCCGCCCGCGCTGAGTCGGGCCCCGAGCACCAGACGTGCCGCCGTGAGGGGATCCGCGGCGGCCAGTTCTCGCTCCGACATCTCGCCGATTGTGCCTCGAAGTCGTGCCCACCGGGGTGTTGACACCCACCCATCACCGGCAGAGAATTCATCCAAGGATGATTTCATCACTCGATGAATTGAGGCTTCGATGCCCGGATCGACCACCCGCCCGGCGATCGAGATCTCCGATCTCGTCGTCCGGCGAGGCAGAAACGAAGTGCTGCACGCGCTGAACCTGAGCGTCACAAGCGGATCCATCACCGGGCTGCTCGGACCGTCAGGCTGCGGTAAGACGACCCTGATGCGGGCGATCGTGGGGACCCAGATCGTCGAATCGGGCTCGGTCACCGTACTCGGCGAACCCGCCGGATCGGCATCGCTGCGCCGCCGGGTCGGGTACGTCACCCAGTCCCCCACCGTCTACCTCGACCTCTCGGTCCGCGACAACGTCCGGTACTTCGCCGCGCTGTACGGCCGCCCGGCGGCCGCCGCGGCCGAGGCCATCGACGCGGTAGCGCTCGGCGGCTACTCGGACCAACAGGCCGGACAGCTCTCCGGCGGCCAGCGTGCCCGGGTGTCCCTCGCCTGCGCCCTGGTCGGGAACCCCGAACTGCTGATCCTGGACGAGCCGACCGTCGGGCTCGATCCGGTGCTGCGCGCCGACCTGTGGGATCAGTTCGCCGACCTGGCGGCCGCGGGCACAACGCTGCTCGTCTCCAGCCACGTGATGGACGAGGCCGAGCACTGCCCGGAGCTGCTGCTCATGCGCGAGGGCAGCCTGATCGCCCAGCTCAGCCCCGACGAACTGCGCACAGAGACCGGGCAATCGAGCCTCGAGCACGCCTTCCTCACCCTGATCCGCACCCGCACCGTAGGAGCGCAGCAGTCATGAACGCGCGGATCTACACCGCCAGCACCGGCCGGATCCTCCGCCAGCTCCGTGCCGACCACCGGACGGTCGCGATGATCCTGCTGGTCCCCGCGCTGCTGATGACGCTGCTCTACTTCCTGTACGTGAACGTGCCGACGCCACCCGGCCAGCAGCCGCTGTTCGACCGGATCGCGGTCACCATGCTCGGGATCCTTCCGTTCGTGGTGATGTTCCTGGTCACCTCGATCGCGATGCAGCGCGAACGGAGCTCGGGCACCCTCGAACGACTCCTCACCACGCCGATGTCCAAGCTGGACCTGCTCGGTGGCTACGGCACCGCGTTCTCGCTCGCCGCCGCGGCGCAGGCGATCGTCGCCTGTCTGGTGACGTTCGGGCTGCTCGGCCTGACCACCTCGGGCAGCGTCGGGTTGGTGGTGCTGATCGCGGTGCTCGACGCGACACTCGGCGTCGCGCTCGGCCTGCTCTGCAGCGCCTTCGCCAGGACCGAGTTCCAGGCGGTCCAGTTCATGCCGGTGATCGTGATCCCGCAGCTGTTCCTGTGCGGCCTGCTGGTGCCCCGCGACCAGTTGCCGCAGTGGCTGGAATGGATCTCGAACGTGATGCCGCTGAGCTACGCCGTCGAGGCCCTGCAGCAGGTCGCGCGATACCCCGGCAGCACCGCGGTGATGTGGCGGGACCTCGGCGTTGTCGCCGGCTTCGCGGTCGTGGCGCTGTGCCTCGCCGCGGCGACGCTGCGCAGGCGAACGCCATGACCTCTCGCGGTCCCACCGAGGCCGCGGCGCGGTCCGGACGCAGGCCCGGTAATCCGGACACCAAGGAACTCATCCTCACCGCTGCCCGGAATCAGTTCGCGGACAGCGGTTTCGAGAGGACCTCGGTGCGCTCGATCGCCGCGGAGGCAGGTGTCGACTCGGCGCTGGTGCATCACTACTTCGGCACCAAGCGCGCGCTGTTCCTCGCCGCGGTCGACATGCCGGTGGACCCCCAGGTGATCCTGAGCGCGGTCCTCGACGCCCCGATCGAGGAGATCGGCGAGCTGCTGCTGCGCGGCGTCCTCGGGGTCTGGGAGTCGCCGCAGGGCACCGCCGTGCTGGCCGCCTTCCGCGCCGCGATCTCCGGCGAGTCGACCGGGCTGGTGAGCAACTTCCTCACCGAGGTGATCCTGCGCGAGCTCGTCGAGCGGGTCGACGAGCCACCGGGAAGCGGCCAGCTGCGGGCCACCCTGGTCGCATCGCAACTGTCCGGGCTGCTGATCACCCGGTATCTGCTCCGGCTCGAACCGATCGCCTCGCTGTCCGTCGACGAGGTCGTCGTCCTGATCGGACCGACGGTGCAGCGCTACCTGACCGGAGCGGTTGGCTGACCTAGTCGGTGGCAGGTCCGGTGGCGCGCACGAGCAACGCCTCGTGCTCGTCGTCGCCCACCGTCCGCGCCTCGTCCACCAGCAGGACCGGGATGCCGTCCTCGATGGGGTAGGCGCGGTGCAGCCGAGGGTTGTAGAGCAACTCGTCGTCGACGAGCAGCAGGGGACCCTTGTCCTGCGGGCAGGCCAGGATGCTCAGCAGGGTGGGATCAAGCGCCACGGAAGGTCCTCTCGAGCGTGCGAAGGGCGGGGTCGGCAACAGCCGATGTCGTCGGTAACGCTACCCGGCTATCCGGTCAGTGCCCGACTCCCCTGCTCCTTCAGCTCCGCGATCACCGCCCGGGTCAGGCGGCGATAGCCGTCCTTCTCCGGGTCGTAGTACCACGAGCGCACACCGGGCTTGGGCAGTCCGGCCGCCTTGAGGGCGCTGCGCCTGGGCCGGTACGAGTTGCTGATCGCGATCTCCGGGACGACGTGGATCAGGTCCGGGCGCTCCGCGGGGTCGAGGTCGGCGAGGGCATCCGCCAGATCGACTGCACTGAGGGAACTGTCGGGGAGCAGCGTCAGCGCGGCCACCGCCAGCTCCTCGTCCCCGACGGCGACCCCGTAGGCCACCGCGTTGTCCACGCGCTCGATCCCGCCGAGGGCGTCGACGATCGGTTGCCCGAACACCGGTCCGCGCTTGGCCCGGACCACGGCGTCCTTCTCGTCCATCATCCAGAAGTCGCCGTCGGCGTCCATGGTGAACAGGTGCTCGGTCGGCACCCAGGCGTCGCCGGCGCCGAACACCCCGCGCATGGCGCCGCTGATCGCCTCGTTGTGGGTCGCGTGACCGAGCAGCAGCCCGACCTCCCCGACCCCGCACTCACGAACCAGACCCTGCTCGTCGACCAGGTACTCGCCCCGGATCGGGTCGTACGCGGCGATCCGGACCGGGGTGCTACCGGGCAGCGGGCGTCCCTTCGAGCCCGGCTTGGCACCCGAGACGTTCGCCAGAACCACCGCACCCTCGGTGGAGGCATAGAACTCGAGCACCTGTGCCGGCTCGAATCGCTCCATCGTCCGCAGCCACAGGCCGCGCGGCATGCCGGACCCGATGAACAGCCGGATCGGGTTACCGGGGCCGATGGGCAGGTCCTCGCAGTTCACCAGCTCACGCATCATCGTCCACGTGTATGCGACCACGGTCACGCCGTAGCGGTGCACCTCGGCGGCGAACTGCGCGGGATCGAGACCCCGGGTGAGCGCGATCCTCGATCCACCGGCGATCGCGCCGCCGAGCGTGGCCAGGAGGACCGACGAATGGTAAAGCGGAGCAATCGAATACACCGTGTCGCCGCGGCCCAGATTCGCCGCGGTCGCGGTACCGAAGGCGGACAGCGCCCAGCGGTGATTGGTGATGTGCTTCGCCTCGAGATGGCCGCCGGACCGGCTCAACAACACGAAGGCGAGCTCCTGTGCGCGTCCGGGATTCGGTCGGTACCATGCGGGCAACTTCACCTTCGACGGGTCGATCTTCTCGAGATCGATGGTGGCCGAGTTCGGTTCGGTGTCCAGGACCCGCGACTCACCGCCGCCGAGGACCAGCACGTCGACCCCGAGCGAGGTGGCGGAGCGCAGGTTGTCCGGGTCCGTGATGATCGTCTGGACCCCACCGAGGCGCACCGAAGCGGACAGGTCGGCGGTCGGCGGCAGCATGACGACGACGGCGCCGATCCGCGACAGCGCCGCGATCGCGATGAGAGCGCTCGGCCTGGTCTCCATGAGCACGCCGATGCGCTCCGCGGGACGGACACCCGTCGAGATCAGCCCCCGCACCACGTTGTCGATGCGGGTGTTGACGGCCTCGTTGGTGTACACGCGATCGTCGAACAGGAAGCACTCGCCCTTCGGCGACTTGGCGCCCGCCTCGGCCAGCAGCTTGCCGAGCGAGATCGTCGTGTGCGGCTGGATCTGCCCCAGCCTGGCCAACCGGGGTAGCACCCGGATCGCCTCGGCGGACAATTCCCTTGTCCCGCGCATCGTATGCGAGGTGATGTCCAGTACACCCCTGGTGATCCCGACACCCACCTCGGCGATGGATGCCCCTGTGTGCAGGATCCGGTCACTCACCGAGACCCCGGTCTCCGTCGCCGGCTGATCCTCGTAGGTCATCTCGTCGACGGTCTCGGGGCGAGGGCCGAGCCCCTCCCGCCAGCGCACCCATTCGCCTGCCGTCGGCCAGGTCTGAGTTGCCGCGGCGGACCCGACGACGAGCCCGAAGTGGCCTGCACGCAAGGTGGATTCGAAGACCTCGGCGCGCGGTGCCGCCTTCCTGATGCCGCGCACCGCCACGGGCTGGCCGATGTCGTCGACCTCGCCGACGAAGGCCAGGATCGGGCAGCTCAGTTCCGCGAGGGTGACCAGCCGCTCCTGGATGACGAAGCCACCGGACATCATCCGGTTGTGCACGATGAACTGCTTGAGCAGTTCCGCGACGGCCGGACCCGACCAGGCGACCCATCCCTCGGTGGCCAGGAAGCGCCGCTGCTGCTCGCGCGGCAGCAGGGCCTCCCGGTCGTGCAGCTGACGCAGGAAGTCGAGCCGGGACTTCGCGGTCTTGACGGGGTCGAGCAGCTGAAAGCCCGTGCGCGCCATCCATCCCGCGATCGAGAGCCGGGTGAACACGTGATCGGCGAGAAAGTCGGCGGCCCTGGTCGCGACGCCCTCCGGGATGCCGAGCGGGAGCGCCGCGAGCGTGTCGACGGGCGCCCCGAAGGTGATCACGCTGGCCAGGTTCTTGCACCGCCGGTAGGCCGCGGCCTGGTAGCAGAACATTCCGCCCTGGGAGTATCCGGCGAGGTGCACGTCCCGGCCTGTGTGCTCGTGCACCCGGTCGATGATGTCGCTGATGGCGACGACGTGGTCGGCCAGGGTGCGGTTCCAGCCGCCGTCCTCACTGTCCGGCGACCCGAAGTCGACCACCCACGGGTCGAGACCCATCGCGTGCAGGACACCGACCGCGCCCTGGTCCTGCGCGACGTCGTACACATCCGCCGACATCATCATCGGCGGCACGAGCACGATCGGCGGCCGCGAGCCGTCGGTGGCCTCGTCCGCGAAGTACCGGCGCAGCCGGAACATCGGCTCCCGCTCGACCACCCGGAACTGCGACGGACGGGCCTCCGTCTCCAGGCCGCCCAGCCGAATCACCTCGAGACCGTTCTGAGCGGTGGCCACGACACGACGCACCGAGCCGTTCAGAACCTCTGGATACCAACTCACTTCTGCGTCCCCCCAAGGGATGATCGATGGTGACTCAGATCACACTATATTCCCCGCGCGCAGCCGGTGAACGCACCCCGCCGCACGCTCTCCTCGGGGTGACCTACCGGTCGATCCAGGCACGCCGCACGTGCGAGGTCTCGCGGACGCCGCCGAGCTGACGGGCGACCTGTACACCGGCGGTGCCACCCCGCGCGTTACGCGAGGCGATCGAACCGGCGACCGTGAGGACCTCCCGCACCGCGGGGGTCAGCGCCGGATCCACGGACGCCAGCTCCTCGTCGGTCAGCTCCTCGAGCCCGACTCCCCTGCCCTCGGCGACCCGGACGCAGGCACCTGCCGCCTCGTGCGCGACCCGGAACGGAACCCCCTGCCGCACCATCCATTCCGCGATGTCGGTGGCGAGCGTGAACCCGGCCGGCGCCAGCTCCGCCATCCGGTCGGTGTGGAACTCGAGGGTCGAGACCAGTCCGGTGATCGCGGGCAGCAGCAGCTCGAGCTGCGCCACCGAGTCGAACACCGGCTCCTTGTCCTCCTGGAGATCCCGGTTGTACGCCAGCGGCTGAGCCTTCAGCGTCGCGAGCAGGCCGGTGACGTTTCCGATCAGCCGGCCCGCCTTGCCGCGGGTCAGCTCCGAGACGTCCGGGTTCTTCTTCTGCGGCATGATCGACGAACCGGTCGACCAGGCGTCAGCGAGGGTGATGTAGCCGAACTCCGGAGTGCTCCAGATGATGACCTCCTCGGCCATCCTGGAGAGATCGACCGCGATCATCGCGAACACGAACGCCGCCTCCGCCGCGAAGTCCCGCGACGAGGTGGCATCGATCGAGTTGTCCGCGGAGGAGTCGAAGTTCAGCTCCGCCGCGATGGCCTCCGGATCGAGACCGAGCGACGAACCGGCCAGTGCCCCCGAACCGTACGGGGACACCGCCGCCCGCTTGTCGAAGTCCTCCAGGCGCTGCACATCACGCAGCAGCGGGTGCGCGTGCGCCAGCAGGTGGTGCGCGAGCAGCACCGGCTGCGCGGCCTGCAGGTGCGTCTTGCCGGGCATCACCGCGTCGGGATGGGCGGCCGCCTGGGTGGCGAGGGCGTCGACGACGTCGAGCACCCCGGCCGCCACCCGGCGGGCCGCGTCGCGCAGCCACATCCTGAACAGGGTGGCCACCTGGTCGTTGCGGGAACGGCCCGCGCGCAGGCGTCCCCCGACCTCGGTGCCCACCCGTTCGATCAGGCCACGCTCGAGGGCGCCGTGCACGTCCTCGTCGGAGTCCGCAGGCACGAACGCCCCGCTGGCCACGTCGTCCGCCAGGCGGGTCAGCCCGTCGAGCATCGTCGCGAGGTCGGCGTCACTGAGCAGGCCGGCCTTGTGCAGCACCCGTGCGTGCGCCTGCGAGGCGCGCACATCGTAGGGCGCGAGCACCCAGTCGAAGTGCGTCGACTTGCTCAGCGCCGCCATGGCCTCGGCCGGACCGGAGGCGAACCGGCCGCCCCACAGGGCGCCTTCATTCGTACCGTGCGAACTCTCCGACATGCCTACAGACCCAGGTCCCGCTTGGCCGCGACCTTCGAGGACAGGCCGTGGATGTTGACGAAGCCCTTGGCGTAGGACTGGTCGAACGAGTCGCCCTCGTCGTAGGTGGCGAGGTTGAAGTCGTAGAGCGACTCCGGGCTGCGACGTCCGTTGACGGTGATCGCGCCACCGTGCAGGAACAGCCGGATGTCACCGGTGACCCGCTCCTGGGTCTTGGCGACGAACGAGTCCAGCGCGTCCTTGAGCGGGGAGAACCAGAGGCCGTCGTAGACCAGCTCGGACCAGCGCTGCTCCATCTGACGCTTGTAGCGACCGAGCTCGCGCTCGAGGGTGACGTGCTCGAGCTCCTGGTGGGCGGTGATGAGCACCATCGCGCCGGGGGCCTCGTAGATCTCGCGGCTCTTGATGCCGACGAGACGGTCCTCGACCACGTCGAGGCGGCCGACGCCCTGGGCACCGGCGCGCTTGTTGAGCTCCTGGATGGCCTCGAGCACGGTGACTGGCTTGCCGTCGATCGCGACGGGCTTGCCCGCCTCGAAGCTGATGATCAGTTCGTCGGGCGCGTTCCAGTTGACCGTGGGGTCCTGGGTGTAGTCGTAGACGTCCTTCGTCGGCGCGTTCCACAGGTCCTCGAGGAACCCGGTCTCCACGGCGCGGCCCCAGACGTTCTGGTCGATCGAGAACGGCGACTTCTTGGAGACGTTGATCGGGATGTTGTTCTCTTCGGCGAACTTGATCGCCTTCTCGCGGGTCCACGCGTAGTCGCGGACCGGCGCGATGACCTCGAGGTCGGGCGCGAGGGCGCCGAAGCCGACCTCGAAGCGGACCTGGTCGTTGCCCTTGCCGGTGCAGCCGTGCGAGACGACGGTGCCACCGTGGGCGCGCGCGGCCTCGACGATGTGCTTGACGATCAGCGGCCGGCTGATCGCAGAGACCAGCGGGTACCGGTCCATGTACAGCGCGTTGGCCTGGATCGTCGGCAGGCAGTACTCGTTCGCGAACTCGTCGCGGGCGTCGACCACGACGGACTCCACCGCGCCGCAGTCGAGGGCACGCTGACGCACGACCTCCATGTCCTCGCCGCCCTGGCCGAGATCGATGGCGACGGCGACGACCTCTTTGCCCGTCTCCTTGCCGATCCAGCTGATGGCCACTGAGGTGTCCAGCCCGCCCGAGTAGGCGAGTACGACGCGTTCAGCCATGGTCTTTGTGCTCCTTCAGGTTGTAACTCTTCACAAGATCTTCAGTTGTCAGCCGGCGGATTCGAACCCGTCAGGCGAGTTTCTCGATCATCTCCGCCAGCTGTGCGCCGGTGAGTGGTTCGCGGGCGATAACAAGAATGGTGTCATCCCCGGCAATGGTTCCGACAACCTCGGGCAGCGAAGCCCGGTCGAGGGCGCTCGCGAGGTAGTGCGCGGCACCCGGCGGCGTCCGCAGGACCGCCAGGTTTCCACTGGCATCGGTGGACACCAGCAGCTCGCCGAGCAGCCGCGAGAGCCGGTCGGTACCCCCGGACACCCCGCGGACCGGGCTGCCGTCCTCGGGCACCACGTAGACACCCGCGCCCCCGTCCGCGGCCCGCAGCTTCACGGCCCCGAGCTCCTCGAGGTCGCGCGACAGCGTGGCGTTGGAGACCTCGATGCCCTCGGCCGCGAGCAGCGCCGAGAGCTCCGGCTGGCTGCGCACCTCGTGCACCGACAGCAGGGCGGTGATCCGGGCCTGCCTGCCCGCTCGGGTCGGCGCGACGGTGACCTTCGCCGACGCCACCGCCATCGGCTTGGCGGTGGTCACGGCCGGCTCCCCGGTCCGCCCCGCTGCTCGAGCAGCCACACCAGCAGCGCCTTCTGCGCGTGCAGCCGGTTCTCCGCCTCGTCCCAGACCGCGCTCTGCGGCCCGTCGATCACCTCATCGGTGATCTCCTCGCCGCGGTGCGCGGGCAGGCAGTGCAGCACCGTCGCGTCAGGGGCCGCGTGCGCCAGCAGCGCGGCGTTGATCTGGAACGGCCGGAACGGTCCGACCCGGTCGAGGCCGTCGTTCTCCTGGCCCATCGACGTCCACGTGTCGGTGACCAGGGCGTCGGCACCCTTGGCGCCCGCGACCGGGTCGTCGGTCAGCGTGATCGTCGCGCCGGTCTGCTCGGCGCGGGCCCTGGCCGCCTCGACGATGTAGTCGAGCGGCGCGAAGCCGGCAGGCGCCGCGATCGTGACGTCGATGCCCGCGGTGACGCCGCCGAGCAGCAGCGAGTGCGCCATGTTGTTGGCACCGTCGCCGAGGTAGGTCAGCTTGAGGCCCTTGAGCTCGCCCTTGCGCTCGGCGAGCGTCTGCAGGTCCGCCAGCACCTGGCACGGGTGGAACTCGTCGGACAGCGCGTTGACGATCGGCACGGTCGCCCCCGCCGCCATCTGTTCGAGCCGCTTCTGCCCGAAGGTGCGCCAGACCACCGCGTCGACGTACCGCGAGAGCACCCGACCGGTGTCCTGCAGCGTCTCCTCGCGGCCGAGCTGGGTGCTGCGACCGTCGACGACGACCGCGTGCCCGCCGAGCTGGGCGATGCCCATCTCGAAGGAGAAGCGCGTCCGGGTGGAGTTCTTCTCGAAGATCACTCCGACGCCACGGGGGCCCTCCAGCGTCCGCTTCGCGAACGGGGACCGCTTCAGCTCCGCGGCGAGCGCGAGGACCTCGGCCTGCTGGGCGGGCGTGAGGTCGTCGTCCCTCAAGAAGTGCTTGACGGTCGTGCTCATTTCTGTCCCTCCACCACATCGAGGATCGCGGGCAGTGCCGCGACGAATCCGTTCGCCTGCTCCTCGGTGAGGATCAGCGGCGGCGCCAGCCGGATCACGCCGGGCGCCGGTGCGTTGACCAGGAACCCGGCGTCACGGGCCGCGGCCTCCACCGCGGGGGCCACGTCCCGGGTCAGCACGACGCCGAGCAGCAGCCCGGCGCCGCGGACGTGGTCGATCAGCGGGTGACCGAGGTTCTCGATCCCGTGTGTGATCGACTTGCCGAGAGTGTCCGCGTGACTGATCAGGTCCTCATCGGCGACGGTCCGCAGCACCGCGAGCGCGGCCGCCGCGCACACCGGATTGCCTCCGAAGGTGGTGCCGTGCTTGCCGGGCCCGAACAGCTCGGCCGCCGCACCGGTGGCGATGCAGGCCCCGATCGGCATGCCGCCGCCGAGCCCCTTGGCCAGTGTCATCACGTCCGGCACTATCCCGACGGCCTGGTGCGCGTAGAACCAGCCGGTGCGGCCGATCCCGGTCTGTACCTCGTCGAGGATCAACAGCGCGCCGCGTTCCGCGGTGATCTGGCGGGCCGCGGCCAGGTAGCCGTCGGGCGGCACGACGACGCCGCTCTCGCCCATGATCGGTTCCAGGAACACCGCGGCGGTGTCGGCGTCGACCGCACGGTCGAGCGCCTCGATGTCGCCATAGGGCACGTGCGAGACACCGGGCGGCATCGGCTCGAAGGGCGCTCGCTTGGCGGGCTGCCCGGTGAGCGCGAGCGCCCCCATGGTGCGGCCGTGGAACGCATTCTCCGCGGCGATGATGTTGGGCCTGCCGGTGGCCCGCGCGAGCTTGAACGCGGCCTCGTTGGCCTCGGTGCCCGAGTTGCACAGGAACACCCGGCCGTGCACATCCCCCGTCGCGCCGCTCGCCCCGTGTGCGCCGAGATGCGCGAGCAGCTGCTCGGCGAGCGCGATGCCCGGCTCGGTGGCGTACAGGTTCGAGGTGTGGCCGAGCGTGGAGAGCTGCGCGGTGACTGCCTCGACGATTGCGGGGTGCGCGTGTCCGAGGATGTTGACGGCGATCCCGGCCAGCAGGTCGAGATACTGCTTGCCGTCGGCGTCCGTGACCACCGCGCCCTCGCCGCGGACCAGGGCCAGGCGCGGGACCCCGTAGGTGTCCATCAACGCGTTCGACCAGCGCTGCTGCAGAGGTTCGGTCATGAGGCGAGGTCCTTCCGGAGCATCGTAGTAAGTGCCGTCGGTGCGGCACCGTGGCGGTAATCGGATACAGCGAAGCGAGGAACGCAACGAGGAGCGGACGGAAGGGCCGCGACGGGGTGCACGGTCATCACTGCCCTTCCTGATTCGTCTGGGTGACCATGGTGCCGATGCCCTCGCCCGTGAGCAGCTCCAGGAGCACCGAATGCGCCACCCGGCCGTCGATCACGTGCGCCGACGAAACCCCACCGTGCACCGCCCGCAGGCAGGCCTCCATCTTGGGGACCATCCCCGCGTCGAGCGTCGGCAACAGCAGTTCCAGTGCGGCCGAGTCGATCTCACTGGCGAGGGAGGAGCGGTCCGGCCAGTCGGTGTAGAGGCCCTCGACGTCGGTGAGCATCACCAGCTTCTCCGCGCCGATCGCCTCGGCAAGCGCCGCGGCCGCGGTGTCGGCGTTGATGTTGTGCACGACCCCGTCCGCGTCGGGCGCGATCGTGGAGACCACCGGGATCCGGCCTGCCTCGATCAGGTCGAGCACCGCGTCCGGGTTGACCGTGGTGACGTCGCCGACGAGCCCGATGTCGGTAGCCACCCCGTCGACCTGGACCGTGCGCCTGGTCGCGGTGAACAGGTGAGCGTCCTCGCCCGAGATCCCGACCGCGTACGGGCCGTGGCTGTTGATCAGGCCGACGAGCTCGCGCCCCACCTGACCGAACAGCACCATCCGGACCACGTCCATCACCTCGGGGGTGGTGACACGGAAGCCCCCGCGGAACTCACCCTCCATGCCGAGACGCTTGAGCATGGCATTGATCTGCGGGCCGCCGCCGTGCACCACGACAGGGTGGATGCCGACGGTGCGCAGGAACGCCATGTCCGCGGCGAAGGCCCGCTTGAGGTCGTCGTCGACCATCGCGTTGCCGCCGTACTTGACCACCACGATCTTTCCGTGGAACCGCTCCAGCCAGGGCAGTGCCTCCGCGAGGACGTGTGCCTTCTCGGTGGCGGTGATGTGCTCGATGCTGTCGATGTGCCGGGTCATGACGAGTACGCCGAGTTCTCTTCCACGTACGCGTGCGAGAGGTCGGTCGTGCGGATGGAGACCTCGGCATCACCGACGCCGAGCTCGATCCGCAGCGCGATGTCGATGCCGGAGAGGTCGACCTCCCTGGCGCCGGGCGCGCCGACCCCGTCGATGCAGACCGGGTTTCCGTTGAAGGACACCGAGATCCGGTTCGGGTCGAGCTCGATCGGGGCGATACCGACGGCAGCGAGGACGCGGCCCCAGTTCGGGTCGGAACCGAAGAGCGCCGTCTTGACGAGACTGTCGCGGGCAACGGTCCGAGCGGCGACGAGCGCGTCCTGCTCGGAGGCCGCACCGGACACCGTGACGGTGACCCGCTTGGTCACGCCCTCCGCGTCGGCCATCAGCTGGTCGGCCAGGTCGTCGCAGACCGCGAGCACGGCGGCGTTGAGCTCTTCCTGGCTGGGCGCAACGGAACTCGCACCCGAGGCGAGGAGGAGCACGGTGTCGTTGGTGGAGGTCGCGCCGTCCACGTCCAGCCTGTCGAAGGACAGCCGGGTCGCGTTGCGGAGCGCCTCGTCGAGCTGCTCGGCGGTGGCGATCGCGTCGGTGGTGACGACACAGAGCATGGTGGCCAGCGCGGGGGCGAGCATGCCCGCACCCTTGGCCATGCCACCGACGTTCCACTTGTTCGTGTGATGCAGCGCAGCCTGCTTCGGCACGGTGTCGGTGGTCATGATCGCGTAGGCGGCGTCGGTGCCGCCAGAGATCCCGCCCGCCAGTTCGTGCACGATCTCGGTGACGCCCGCGAGGAGCTTGTCCATCGGCAGCCGGTCTCCGATGAGTCCGGTCGAGCACACCGCGACCTCCCCGGCGCCGGTCTCGGTGCCCCAGTCGCTCAGCGTCGCGGCGACGTGCTCGGCGGTCTGATGGGTGTCCTGGAATCCGGGCGCGCCGGTGCAGGCGTTGGCGCCGCCGGAGTTCAGCACGACCGCGCGGACCCTGCCGCCGGTCAGCACCTGCTGCGACCACAGCACCGGCGCGGCCTTGACCTTGTTGCTGGTGAACACCCCGGCGGCGGCGGTGTCCGGGCCCTCGTTGAAGACCAGGGCCAGGTCCTGGCGTCCGCTGACCTTGATGCCCGCCGCGATGCCTGCGCCACGGAACCCGGCAGGCGCGGTGACGCCCTGGGTGCGCACGAGCTTGCCGCCTGCGACGGCGACCGAGTCGGGGATGACGGGGGTGGTGTTCACGGGGCTACTCCCACTGTCGAGAGACCATCGGTCTCGGGCAGGCCAAGGGCAAGGTTCATCGATTGCACGGCGCCGCCCGCGGTTCCCTTGGTGAGGTTGTCGATGGCGGCGATGACGACGAGCAGGCCCGCGTCGGCGTCGACCGTGACGCCGATCTGGGCGGCATTGGATCCGATCACGGCGCCGGTCTGCGGGAAGACGTGCTCGGGCAGCACGTGCACGAAAGGCTCATCGGCGTAGGCCTTTTCGTACACCGCGCGAGCCTCCGCCTCGGTGACGGTGGTCGGCGCGGTGCAGGTGGCCAGGATGCCACGGGGCATCGGCGCCAGCACCGGGGTGAAGGACACGGTGACCTCGGTGCCCGCGAGGGGCGAGAGGTTCTGGATGATCTCGGGAGTGTGCCGGTGCACGCCGCCGACCCCGTACGCCCGGGCCGACCCCATCACCTCGGAGCCGAGCAGGTCGGCCTTGGGCGCGCGGCCCGCACCGGAGGTGCCGCTGACCGCGACCACGGTCACCCGAGGCTCGACGATCCCGGCCGCGACCGCGGGGGCGAGGGCGAGGCTGGCCGCGGTCGGGTAGCAGCCGGGGACCGCGATCCGGGTCGCGCCGACGAGCTTCTCCCGGTGGCCCGGCAGTTCCGGCAGGCCGTACGGCCAGGTCCCGGCGTGCTCGCTCTTGTAGTACTTCTCCCAGTCCGCCGCACTCGCCAGCCGGAAGTCGGCGCCGCAGTCGATGATGACGGTGCTCTCCGGCAACTGCTTGGCGATCTCGGCCGAATTGCCGTGCGGCAGACCGAGGAACACCACGTCGTGGCCGGCGAGCTGCTCGACGGTCGTCGGCTCGAGGACGCGATCGGCCAGCGGCAGCAGGTGCGGATGATGTTCGCCGAGCGTGCTGCCCGCGTTGCTTCCCGCAGTGAGGGCGCCGATGGTCAGCGAGCCGTCGCGATAGGCGGGGTGCCCCAACAGCAGTCGAAGGACCTCACCGCCCGCGTATCCGCTCGCACCGGCGATGGCGACCCGGATCGGCGTGGACGCCGGGCCTGAGGAAGCTGCTGAAGTGACCATACGATTGATTATGCATCATCATGCAAGCCCATTCATATCCAGGGCCGCGGGCTGAGGTCAGACGACGAATGCAACCCAGTAGAAGGCCCAGCAGGACACCGCGGTCAAGGTCATGCCGATCGCGGCGATCCGAGCCCATCGCCGATGCCACGCACTGTGGACCCCTGGCTGCGGCGAGCTGCCGAAGTTCCGCATCGCCCGAACGATTACCACCGGCCACAGCAGGACCGAGAAGACGGCGAAGACCAGGTGGACCCACAGCACCGACCACACCAGGCTCGACGCCGAGCCGCCGACAACACCCGCGGACCGCTCCTCCCACCCATTGAAGCGCACGTCCAACTCGAAAAGGACGACCGCCACGAGCAGCGCGACGCCGAGTGCCAGCTGCACCGACCTGTGCAACCGGAAGCGCCTGCCGACCCTGACCTGATAGACGCTCCAACCGAGGACCACGACCACAAGTGCCATCAACAGCACCATCATGTCCATGGCCGAGGAGGCCCTCGTGCCGAGGAAGCCGTCGATCCCACTGAAATCGTTCATCGCCGAAACCACACCCTTGTCCCAATCTTCCCGACACCGTGTCGGGAAGATGCGTGGTTCGCAAGCTATCAGGCCACCGCAGCGGGCCCCGCGCCGGTCAGGACAGCACCGCCTCCCGGATCACGTGCTTGGTGAGCTTCCCGGAAGGATTGCGCGGCAGTTCGTCGACGACCACCAGCTCCCGCGGGATCTTGTAGCGGGCCAGCTTGTCCGCCAGGTAGTCCCGCAGCTCGTCCAGGTCCAGGTTCGCGCCGCCGACGGTCGCCACCACCGCGACCACCGTCTCGCCCCACTGCGGGTGCGGCCGCCCGATCACCGCCACGTCGACGATGTCCGCGCGCGGGCGGATCGCCTCCTCCACCTCCTGCGAGTAGACGTTCTCGCCGCCGGTGATGATGACGTCCTTGGTGCGGTCGACGATGTACAGGTAGCCGTCCTCGTCGATCCGCGCGACGTCGCCGGAGCGGTACCAGCGGCCCTCGAACACCTCGGCTGTGGCCTCGTCGTTGTCGAGGTAGCCGAGCATCCGGGTGTCCCCACTGAGCCAGATCTCGCCCGTCTCCCCCGGCCCGGCGTCGAGACCGTCCGGCCGGACCACCCGCAGGTCGACGCCGGGCATGCCGCCGCGCCCGATCGACCCGGCCTTCGCGATCTGCTCGTGCGGGTAGAGCGCGGTGCCGGTCGGGCCCATCTCACTCATCCCGTACACCTGATAGAAGTCCTCGGACCGGTACGCCTGCTGCAGCTGCCGCGCCACCTCGGCTCCGATCGGCGCACCGCCGTAGGTCCATCGCCGCATGGTCGAGAAGTCGTAGGTGGACATGTCGATGCCTGCGGCGCGGGCGACCTGCAGCGGAGCCAGGTACGCGATCGGTGCGCCGAAGAACGCGGTGATCTTCTCGGCGCCGATGATCTCGAGGAAGGGCAGCGGCGCATACTCGCGCATCAACACCACCGTGCCGCCGAGGAACATCGTCGGGACGAACCAGACGTTGAGCGGGGCCGCGTGCCAGATCGGCATCGCGATCAGCACCCGTTCGTCGCGGTCCAGGCCGAGGGTGGTCGCGATGTACGGCGCGACGGTCGTGATCGAGCGATGGGTGTGCAGACAGCCCTTGGGGGCACTGGTGGTCCCCGACGTGTAGAGCACCTGGGCGATCTCGGTCTCGTCGACGGCGACGCCGTCCCACTCGTCGGCGACGTCCACGAGCGCGTCGAAGTCCCGATCGGCCTGGCCCTCGGCGTCGCCACCCAGCTCGGTCAGCAGCCAATCCACCTGCGGCGCACCGGCCTCCGCATTCGCTCGGAGCCCAGCGGACACCACACCCACCTTCGCGCCGCAGTGGGTGAGCGTGTACTCGACCTCCGGGGGCGCCAGCTTGTGGTTGACCGGCACCAGGACCGCGCCCGCCCGCCACGCCCCGAAGGCCGCGATCACGAAGCCGGGGGTGTTGTACGTCATCACCGCGACCCGGTCGCCGCGCCGGACGCCCCTGCCGCGCAGCACCTCGGCCGCCCGCTTCGACGCGGCGACGAGTTCGCGATAGCTGAGGCGCTCGGCCCCGTAGACCACCGCCTCCTTGTCCGGGAACTTCCTGCAGGTGCTCTCCAGCATCGTCGTCAGGTCCATGGGTCCTCCTCGGGTGGCGCCCGGCCTGCGTTGCGGCCGGATTGCCGTCTACGGCGATTCGTTCTACAGTCGGGATCGTCAAGGATTGAATCACGATTCATAGTTTTGCGAAAGGCGCCGCCGAGATGGCCTACCGAGCGACGGAGAAGACCCGCGCGGCCCAGGCAGAACGTCGGGAGGTGCTGCTCGCCGAGGCCGGGAAACTGGTCGCGGCCGGCGGATTCTCCGCGGCCTCGGTCAAGGCCATCGCGGAGAACTGCGGCGTCAGTGTCGGCTCGGTGTACTCGTACTTCGACGGCAGGTCCGACCTGCTGGCCGCCGTGTTCCGCCGCGGCGCCGACCAGGAACTGAATGAAGTGCGGATGGCCGTCGCCGAACACTCGGGCGCGGCGGACCGACTGCGCGCGCTCGTCGAGACGTTCGCCCGCCGCGCCATCCGGGGCCGCCAGATGGCCTGGTCGCTGCTGTTCGAACCGGTCGATCCCCTGGTCGACGAGGAGCGGCTCATCTACCGCGGCTCCTATGCCGAGCTGACCACCGCGATCCTGCGCGACGGCATCGAGGAGGGCGAACTGCCCGACCAGCACGTCGGGATCGCCGCGGCGGCGCTGATCGGCGCCATCAGCGAGTCCCTCACCGGCCGGCTCTCCCCCATCCCGGTGGAGCTGCCCGACACCTTCTCCGACGACGACATCGTCGACGCCATCCTCCAACTGTGCCTGCGCGCGGTCGGTTTCGCCGCCTGACCGCAGCCGATACCCAAGAAGGAACCACCATGACGAACACAGTCGCCTCGCCGCACAACACCCACGAGGTCTTCAACCAGGCACCCCCGCGGGTGGAGGTCAACGAGTACACCTCGAACGTCCCGCTCGTGGAGGGCGTGCGCCGGTACGACGCCGACTGGGCGCAGAGCGATCTCACCGAGGTCGGCGCGCTGGTCGGCACGGAGGAGTTCCAGCACGACGCGGAGCTGGCCAACACCGTGCTCCCGACCCTGCACTCGCACGACAAGTACGGGCATCGGATCGACGAGGTGGAGTACCACCCGAGCTACCACCGGATCATCGGCGCGGCCGTCCAGCACGGCGCCCACACCTCCGCGTGGGCCGACCCGAAGCCCGGCGCCAATGTCGCCCGCGCCGCCACGTTCATGATGTTCGCCCAGGTCGAGCCCGGCCACTCGTGCCCGGTCTCCATGACCCATTCGGTCGTGCCGGCACTGGACTTCTCCCCCGAGCTGGCCGAGCTGTGGCTGCCACGCCTCTATGCCCGCGGCTACGACGGCGGCCTCGCCGCGCCCGGCGGCAAGCCCGGCGTGCTGTTCGGCATGGCGATGACCGAGAAGCAGGGCGGATCCGACGTCCGCGCCAACACCACCCGCGCGGTCCCGAACTCCGACGGCACCTGGTCGCTGACCGGGCACAAGTGGTTCTGCTCGGCGCCGATGTCGGACGGCTTCCTCATCCTGGCCTACTCCGACGAAGGCATGTCCTGCTTCCTGGTCCCCCGGGTGCTCGAGGACGGCACCCGCAACGTTTTCCGCATCCAGCGCCTCAAGGACAAGCTCGGCAACAAGTCCAACGCCTCGTCGGAGATCGAGCTCGACGGCACCATCGGACATCTGGTCGGCGAACCGGGCCGCGGCGTCCGCACCATCATCGAGATGGTCTCGCGCACCCGCCTGGACTGTGTGTACGGCTCGGCGGCGGGCATGCGCCAGTCGGTCGCGGAGGCGCTGTGGCACGTGCGCCACCGGGCCGCGTTCGGCGCGACACTGATCGACCAGCCCGCGATGACCGCGGTCGCCGCCGACCTGGCGCTCGAATCGGAGGCCGCCACCGCCACCGCGCTGCGCCTGGCCCGCGCCCACGACGAGGACGCCGACGACGCCGAGAAGGCGTTCCGCCGCCTCGCCACCGCGGTCAGCAAGTACTGGATCTGCAAGCGCGGACCGCATCACGCCTACGAGGCGCTCGAATGCCTCGGCGGCAACGGCTACACCGAGGCGTTCCCGCTGGCGCGCCGGTACCGCGAGCAGCCGGTGATGGCGGTGTGGGAGGGTTCCGGCAACGTGATCGCCCTCGACGTGCTGCGCGCCATGACCCGAGAACCCGAATCCGTGGCAGCCTTCGACGCGGAGCTCGCGCTGGCGTCCGGGGCGTCGCGGTTGTTCGACGACCACCTCAGCCGGATTCGCGGCGCGCTGGCCGAGCTCGCAACCCTGGACACCGCGCAGGCCCAGCTGCGCGCGCGTCCCGTAGCCGCGGCGATGGCCCTCGGCCTGCAGGGCGCGCTGCTCCTTCGCACCGCGCCGACCGCGGTCGCCGAGGCCTTCCTGGCGGCGCGGCTCGGACCCGAGCGCGACCTCGAATACGGCACGCTCCCCGTCGGCACCGACTTCGGGGCGATCCTGGACCGCCAGTAGTTCGAGGACGGCCGGCTCGGCGGGACCCAGGTCCGACCGGGCCGGCAGTTCGTCTCACTCCAGGCGCAGTGCCGCCGATCGGCTCCGGCCGTCCGGTTCGTCGGGGAATCCGCGGGGCTTGCGCTGCCCGAAGTTCTCCCAGATCGACACGATGAAGAGCATCGTGACCCCGATCAGGACGACCACGATTGTGGTGATGACGACCGCGAATCCGAACACGACCCCGATGTCCGACCAGACCATGGCGCTACCTCCACGTCTTTGTTATGAAGTTGCACTTTGGATGGCTACACCGTACGCCAAGGGACCCCGGGGAGCGCCTCGAATCCGCACGACACTAGGAGTCCGTCAGCCACGCGAGCATGCGGCCCCGCAACCAGCAGCGGCCGATTGCCTCAGCCCTGCGCACCGATCCGTCGAACACCGCCAGGCCGATGATGCTGTGGCCGGAGGCGTGGCGATCGCCGAGTGTCGGGATCGCGGGCGCGACTCCGACCCCCTCTGCCGACACCCACGCCACCGCCCGCCCGGCCGCCGCTTCGTCGAGACGGTGCAGGAAGCGCAGTCGACTCTCGAGCGGGAAGCGCGACAACGCCCACGTCGTGGTGACGACGGGCAGGGCGTCCGCGGGCACACGCGCGAAGGCGTCGGGCAACACCTCGACGGCGTCCCCGTGCAACAGCTGTGGAGGGGCGGTCGCCGCCAACGTCATCTCCGCTTCGAGCCTCGCGCTCCGCTCCGGCTGGTCCGGCCACAGGCAGGCGCGCAACCATCGGGCCTCGTCCGGGTCGGTCACGTCGACCGGATCGCGGTCGATGCCGATCCTGGCGACGACCTCGGGCATCGCCCGCGGCTGGACGGGCCGATCTCCCACGATCGACGTCGACAGCTGCACAGGAGAGGACGGGTCGCCCAGCGATTGTCCGTTGCTGTACGTGATGCCGACGCGATCGACGGTGAGATTCAGCCCGGCCGAACAGCCCACGTCGATCAGCCCGAGCGCGTTCGCGCCCACCCGGTGCGCCGCCTCGGCGATGGCCGGATACAGCACGCCGCCGTGTCCGGTCTCGTCGGTCCGCGGCTTTCGGCGCGCGGCGATGGCCACGACCGAGTCGGTCGATCGCAGCAGCGTGTCGATCGCCGCGCTCGCGGCCGCGTCGCCGTCCGCGGCGGCATAGGCCGCGGCAAGTGCCGGGGCGCGGCCGGCGAGGGCGAGGTCGTGCAGCGCGGCGAGGATCAGCGTGGGGTGCCGCTTGCGCGCCGGCGCCGTCTCGATGGCGCGCAGCGCCTCGTCGGACCCACTCAGCGCGACGGCGATGCACTCGTACAGCGGCGATGTGCCGGCGGCGTCGACCTCACCGAAGCGTCGGTACGCCTGAGCGAGAGTGCGGGCCCTACCAGCGGGCGCGGAGCTTCCCACGGTCGGCCTCCGCATCAGTCGATTCTTGCCAGTGGACCGACAGCCCTAGGAGTCCATGGTCTTTCGGATCTCGTCCAGCTTGCTCTTCGCCGCCTTCTGCCGCTCTTCCCACTGCTCCGCGACGGTGCGGCCCGCCGGGGACTCGGCGTCGAGTTCGGTGGCACCCGCCGCGGTCCCGGCGCGGGTCTCGATCTTCTCGCGCACCGAGTCGAAAGTCGGCACACCGGAGTCGGTGTAGTCGGGTGCCGGCATCGCGGTCGGCAACCCGGGTCCCGCTGTCGGCACCGGGACGTCCACCACCACCGTCGGGTCAGGCGGGATCGGCACGTCGGCCGGGAAGGGCACCTCCGCCGGGATCGGCGCATCCGGCGACGCCGGGATGTCGCCGCCGATCGCGTTCGCGGCGGCCGCGATCGATGCGAGCCCCGGTCGGCCCGCGGTCGCGGCGGCGATCACCCGCACCAGTTCCTGGTCGGTGAGCCGGCTCAGCCCATCGGCAACGCTCTGGGAATCGGTCATGACACCTCATTCCGTCGACTTGCCGCAAGGCTACGTGAGCCCGCGTCGAGAGTGCACCTGCCGTACGGCCTACTCGGCCGATGCCCCGGCAGGTGCACTCTCGACGGTTGGGTCAGGCCCGAAGCTGCGCACCCACCGCGGCGGATGCCGCGGCGACCGCCGCGTCCCGTGCCGCGGAGGCCTCGTCCTCTGTGAGCGTCCGATCCGCGGCGCGGAACCGCAGCGCGAAGGCCAGGGACTTGCGACCCTCGCCGACCTGCGCACCCTCGAACACATCGAACAGGCGGATCTCCTCGAGCAGCTCGCCCGCGCCGGAGCGCAGCGCCGCCTCGACAGTGGCGGCGGGCACGGTGGCCTCGACCACGACCGCGACATCCTGGAGGACCGCCGGGAACGGCGAGACCCGAGGCGCAGGAAGCGATTCGGTGATCGGCAGCGCGGTCAGGTCGATCTCCACCGCACAGGTACGCGGCGGCAACCCGCTGCGCTCGAGCACCGCCGGGTGCAGCTCACCCGCGTGCCCGACGACAATTCCGTCGACCAGCAGCTCGGCGCCGCGGCCCGGATGCCAGGGCAGGTACTGAGCCGCCCTGCGCTCGAGGGTCACGCCCGCCGCATCGGCGATCGTCTCCGCGGCCGCGAAGGCATCGGAGGCCTCGACGGCGCGGCCCGAGCCCCACGGCCCGCTCGGCACCCTGAGCCCGGTCAGCACCGCGGCGACGTGGGTCGGCTGCGCGGGCAGCGACTTCAGCAGATCGGCGATCTGGTCGTCGGTCGGGCGACGGTCCACCGGCAGTGCCTGCACCGGCTTGGTGTCGGGTCCCGGCAGGACCACCTGCGCGATGCCGAACAACGCGAGGTCGCGCTGACCGCGAGAAGTGTTGCGGGACAGGATCTCCAGCAGACCGGGCAGCAGGGTGCTGGCCAGCTCGGGGCGATCGGTCTCGAGCGGGTTGAGCACCTTCGAGGTGGTGCGGCGCGGATCATCGGCGTCGAGGCCCCAGGTGTCGAACACCCCGGTGGGCAGGAACACCGTGGGCAGCACCTCGACGTACCCGTCGAACGCGAGCGCCCGACCGACGGCGCGGCGGCGACGCTGCTGCGGGGTCAGGCCGCGGCCTGCGGGCGCGGCGGGCAGCACGGACGGGATCTGCTCGAGGCCCTCGAGGCGCAGCACCTCCTCCACCAGGTCCGCGGGCTGCTCCAGGTCCGGCCGCCAGGTGGGCGGGGTGACCACGAGCTGACCGTGGCCGGATTCGCTGACTCCCACGTCCACGGCGCAGCCGACCTGGGTCAGCCGCCTCGCCGCGGTGCCGTTCGGGTATGCCACACCCGCCACCCGATCGGGCAGGTCGATGTCCATGCGGATCGGAGCGGGCTCGTTGACGCCGCCGACATCGGTCAGCACCGGTTCGATCCGGCCGCCCGCGATCTCCACCAGGAGCGCGGCCGCACGGTCGAGCGCGGCGACGGGCAGGGCCTGGTCAACCACGCGCTCGTACCGCTTGCTGGCCTCGCTGATCAGCTTGTGCCTGCGGGAGGTCCGGAACACCGCGAGCGGATTCCAGATCGCGGCCTCGAGCAGCACCTCGGTGGTCCCTGCGCCGACCTCGGTGCTGGCACCACCCATGACACCGGCGAGGGAGACCGCGCCCGTGTCGTCGGCGATCACCACGTCCTCGGCGTCGAGGGTCCGCTCCACCCCGTCGAGGGTGGTCAGCTTCTCGTCAGCGGCGGCCCGCCGCACGACGAGGCCACCGGTCAGCTTGTTCGCATCGAAGGCGTGCAGCGGCTGTCCCAGCTCGAGCAGCACGTAGTTGGTGACGTCGACCGCCGGGGAGATCGGACGCACACCGGAGAGCAGCAGCCTGCGCTGCAACCACCACGGGGAGACCGCGGCGGGATCGATCCCGGTGACGCGACGCAGCGCGAAGCGCGGCGATCCGGACTCGGGCAGCACGGTCAGCGGCCACGCCTCTCCGTCCGCCCCGTGCGTGGGCAGCACCGCGGGATCGGCGAACTCGAGATCGAACCCGCAGGCCAGCTCCCTGGTCAGCCCGCGAACCGAGAAGCAGTACCCGCGGTCGGGGGTGATGTTCAGCTCGATGATCGTGTCGCCGAGACCGAGCAGGTCATTGGCGTCGGCACCGGGCTCGGCCGTACCGGGCTCGAGCACCAGGATGCCCGAATGATCCTTGCCGATCCCGAGTTCGGCCACCGAGCAGATCATGCCGTCGGACACCTGACCGTAGGTCTTGCGCGCGGCGATCTTGAAGTCACCGGGCAGTACCGCGCCGGGCAGAGCCGCGACGATCAGGTCGCCCTCGGCGAAGTTCCTGGCACCACAGACGATTCCGCGGGGCTCGGACTCTCCCACGTCGACCTGACACATCCGGATCGGCTTCTTAAACTCGGTGAGCTCGGTGATCGAAACGACCCGGCCGACCACCAGCGGCCCCGGCACCCGGTGCAGGACGTCGACCTCCTCGACCTCGAGGCCGACGCGCACGAAACCGGCGTCCAACTCCTCGGCCGTCACCTCCCAGTCGGGGGTCGCCCGCTGCAGGATCTCGGTCAGCCACGATTGCGCTACTCGCACGTCTTCTCAGCTCTTTCGCTCGTGATGAAGTTCGTCAGGCCTGGACACCGAAGGGCAGCGTGAATCGCACGTCGCCCTCGACGATGTCTCGCATGTCCGGGATGCCGTTGCGGAACTGCAGGGTCCGCTCCAGGCCCATGCCGAACGCAAATCCGGAATACTCGTCAGGGTCGATTCCACTGGCCCGCAACACCTTCGGGTTGACCATGCCGCAGCCGCCCCACTCGACCCAGCCGGCGCCGCCCTTCTTGCCGGGGAACCACACGTCCACCTCGGCGGACGGCTCGGTGAACGGGAAGTAGTTGGGCCGCATCCGGGTCCTGGTGTCCGGGCCGAACAGCGCCCTGGCGAACGCGTCGAGGGTGCCGCGCAGGTGCGCCATGGTCAGGCCCTTGTCGATCGCGAGGCCCTCCAACTGGGAGAAGACCGGCGTATGCGTGGCGTCCAGCTCGTCGGTCCGGAAGGTGCGCCCCGGGCACACCACGTAGATCGGCACCTCCCGCGAGAGCATGGTGCGGACCTGCACCGGCGAGGTGTGCGTGCGCAGCACCTGTCGCGAGCCCTCGGGCGCGATGTGGAAGGTGTCCTGCATGGTGCGGGCGGGATGGTCCGGCAGGAAGTTGAGCGCGTCGAAGTTGAAGTGCTCGGTCTCGACCTCGGGGCCCTCGGCAACCTCCCAGCCCATCGCGACGAACACGTCGGAGACCTGCTCGGAGATGATCGTGATCGGGTGGCGGGCGCCCACCGGACGGCGCTGGGCGGACAGCGTCACGTCGATCGCCTCCGCGACGAGCACGGCGGCGTCACGCTCGGCCAGCAGCACCTCGCGACGGGCGTCGAATGCAGTGGTGGCCCTGGTACGCGCCGCGTTGACCCGCTTGCCCGCGTCCGCCTTCTCCTTGCCGGGCAACGCGCCGAGCGCACGCCGGACGAGCGACAGCGGCGCCTTGTCACCCAGGTGGTCGATCTTCGCCTTGGCCAACGCATCGAGATCGCCTGCGGCCGCGAACGCCGACTCGGCCTGCTCGGCCGCGGCACCGAGCGCGTCCTCGGTCAGAGCCTCGGTGTCGATCGGTCCTGAACTCTCGGCCTCGTTCTTTGCCACGGCTGGTCAAACTCCTCGTCGATGGTCGTCGCGCCGTGCGCACCCGGCGCACGGCAGAACAATCCTAGGTTGTCGGTCGGTCCTGCCGATGCTGCACCCGCGCGCTCGCGTACAGGCAGATGGCGGCGGCGGTCGCCAGGTTGAGGCTCTCCGCGCGGCCGTGGATGGGAATCCGCACCCGATGGTCGGCCCTCGCGGCGATGGCCGGGTCCAGCCCGTGCGCCTCGTTGCCGAACAGCCAGGCGGTCGGCCTGGCCAGCAACTCGTCCGCATCGTCGAGGTCGACCTCGCCGTCGGCCGCGGTCGCCAGGATCTGCACACCCGCGGCGGTGATCTGCTCGAGCACCAGTGCCACGTCCCGCTCCCGCGCGATCGGCAAGTGGAAGACGCTGCCCGCCGAGGAGCGAACGCACTTGCCGTTGTGCGGGTCGACGCTGTCGCCTGCCAGGATCGCCGCGTCGGCTCCGACCGCGTCCGCGACCCGGATCACCGTTCCCGCGTTACCCGGCTCGGACACCGAGACGGGGACGGCCAGCAACCTGGGCGATCCGTCCAACGCCTCGCCGAGCGGAACGTCCAGGAGCCCACAGACCGCGACCAACCCCGGCGGGGTCACCGTGTCGCTCAGTGACCTGGCGGCCCGCTCGGTGATCGGCGAGACCCGCACGCCTGCGGCGGTTGCCCCGGCGATCAGGTCGCCGTACCTGGCGGCGGCCTCGTCGGTGAAGAAGAGTTCCTCCACGCGACCGGTGGCGAGCGCCGCGGTCACCGAGTTCGCGCCCTCGGCGAGGAAGCGCCCCGCCTTCTTGCGCTCGGCCCCGCGCAGCAGCTTGACAGCAGAAACGACCCGTGGAGTCCGCTCGGTGAACGGGTCCACGGGTCGCTCCTGGTTCAGCTTGCTCAGGCTGCTTCCCCGGCGGGGGCGTTCACGTCGGCAGGCAGTGCGGCCTTGGCGATGGCCACCAGGCCGGCAAACGCCTCGGCGTCGGAGACGGCCAGCTCGGCGAGGATCTTGCGGTCGACCTCGACACCCGCGGCGTTCAGGCCCTGGATGAAGCGGTTGTAGGTCATGTCGTTCGCGCGCGCGGCGGCGTTGATACGCGTGATCCACAGCTTGCGGAAGTCACCCTTGCGCGCGCGGCGGTCGCGGTACGCGTAGGTGAGCGAGTGGAGCTGCTGCTCCTTGGCCTTGGTGTACAGGCGCGAGCGCTGTCCACGGTAGCCCTTGGAGGCCTCAAGAATTGAACGACGCTTCTTCTGGGCGTTGACCGCCCTCTTTACGCGTGCCACTGGGAAATCCTGTCAATCTCGGAGCGCGACGGGCGCTCCTGGTTGGTCAAAAAGTGCTGGTCTCGATCAGATGCCGAGCAGGCGCTTGATGCGCGGGGTGTCAGCCTTGCTGACGACGGCCTTGCCATCGAGGCGACGGGTCACCTTGGTGGGCTTGTGCTCGAGCAGGTGGCGACGGCCGGCCTTCTGGCGCAGGATCTTGCCGCTGCCGGACACCTTGAATCGCTTCGAGGTGCCGCTGTGGCTCTTCATCTTGGGCATGGAGTCCTCAGTTCTGTGTTTCTTCGGTACTGCGTTCGGTCGAGACGGTCTTGCTAGCTGGTCGGTGCCTCGGGTGCGGCGCCTTCGGCCGGAGCCTCGGGTGCGGCAGCGGGGGCCTCCGGCACGGGCGGCGCCGAGGCGGGCCTCGGAACCTGGGGCACCGGAGCCTGAGCGCTCTCCTGGGCCTTGACGCGGGTCTTCGCACCCTTGTGCGGGGCGAGCACCATCGTCATGTTGCGGCCGTCCTGCTTCGCCGAGGTCTCGACGAAGCCGAGGTCGGCGACATCGGCACCGAGGCGCTGCAGCAAACGGAAGCCCAGCTCGGGGCGGGACTGCTCGCGACCGCGGAACATGATGGTGACCTTGACCTTGGACCCGGCCTCGAGGAAGCGAACGACGTTGCGCTTCTTGGTCTCGTAGTCGTGGTCGTCGATCTTCGGACGGAGCTTCTGCTCCTTGATCACAGTCAGGGTCTGGTTCTTGCGCGATTCGCGCGCCTTCTGCGCGGCCTCGTACTTGAACTTGCCGTAGTCCATGATCTTGCACACCGGCGGACGGGCGTCGGGCGCCACCTCGACCAGGTCGAGATCGGCCTCGAGGGCCAAGCGGAGTGCATCTTCAACACGCACGATCCCGACCTGCTCACCGCCAGGTCCGACGAGTCGAACCTCGGGTACGCGGATGCGATCGTTGATGCGGGTCTCAGTGCTGATGGGGCCTCCTAGGTTGAGCGGCGTGGTCGTCCTGACCGCCGGCAGCCCGTTGCCCGCTCTCTCCCAACAAAAGAGCCCCGCTGGATTTCACCATGCGAGGCCCGATGTCGACCGGTTCGATGTCCGCCGCAATCGCTCGCAGCCTTCATCCCCTCACAATGAGGGAACCCGTCCCCTGACATGATCTCCACACGGAACACCGTGTCGAGGCCACGCCCTGAGGGCGGGCGACCGGACCGCTGACCAGCGTGTTTGAGGCGCCAGATAGCGGTGGGAGTCGGACTCCACTTGCTGCCCCCAACGTCGTCGGGGGCGGTCGTGTATGGAAGTCTAGCAGGCATGACAGAGCAAACTCACACGGGCGACGTCCGCGAGCTGGCCGATGTGCCCGCAGTGGAGGTCATCAGCCGCGCCGCAGTGATGCTGATGAGCTCGGCCGCCGAGAAGCTCGGCCTCTCCTCACCCGACCCCGACGAGAGCGACCACCTCGACCTGGACGAGGCCCGCCGGGTGATCACCGCACTCGCGGGCCTGGTCACCGCCTCGGTGGAGTACCTCGGGCCGCACGCGGGTCCGATCCGCGAGGGACTGCAGGCGCTCCAGCGCGCCTTCCGCGAGGCCTCCGCCCATCCCGACGAGCCCGGCAACGGCCCGGGCGAGAAGTACACAGGCCCCGTCTACTGATCCCCGCCCCCAGCCGCCGTCGCGTGACCCGTTCGCGCGATGGCGGCCGGGGCGAGCGGCGATACTGGTCCCGTGGCGAACAAGACCCAGCCGACAGGCGCCGACGTCGACGCGTTCCTCGACACGCTGACCGACGATGTGAAGCGGACCGACTCCGAACGCCTGATCGACCTGATGCGCGCCTCCACCGGCGAGCCGGCCGCGATGTGGGGTCCGAGCATCATCGGATTCGGCGACCGCACCTACCGCTACGCCAGCGGGCACACCGGCAATACGGCACTGATCGGCTTCGCCCCCCGATCGACGGCCCTCACCCTCTATCTGAGCCTGAACCTGGACGAGCACCGTGACGCCCTGCAGCGCCTCGGTAAGCACCGGACCGGCAAGGGCTGCCTCTACATCAAGCGACTCGCCGACGTCGACGAGTCCGAACTCCGCGCGTTGATCGAGGCCTCGGTGCGCGCCGCCCGCGCACTGTCCGCCGACTCCTGAGCTGACCCGATCAGCGCGCCGAGCAGCACAGCGCCGCTGACCGCCGAAGCCCGCGGCCCTTTGTGATGGACATCACAATTCTTTGCCCGAATCGGCCCCCAGATTCCGTACGCACGTCCAGTCCCGCTCGTGTACAAAGATTCCGGATCGGGGGATCACATTCGCTCTGCCCGCCCCAGTCGTCCTACACCCGGGGATGGGGCAACAGCTCGATTCGTCTCCAGCCAACGACGTTGCCGGCCAGCCAGCGACTCGGAACTGAACACCGCACATCGCAATGAAGGAGCTCACATGCCCAACCCCAGTGACATCGACGGCCTGTTCGGATCGATTGCCAACATCATCAACTCCATGCTCGCGGGTGGCTCGTCGATGCCCGGCGCGATCCCGGGCACGGGCGAGACGGGCACGGGCCTGTAAGGGACCTGCGCTAAGCACTGACAACCGAACGGGCCGGGTCGTCTTCACGACCCGGCCCGTTCCGCGTTCTGTGCCCGCCGCGTCAGACCGCGGCCGCCGCCTTACGCGGCGCCCTCTTGCGCTTCGGCTCCCCCGTCGCCTGCGCCTTGGCCTTGGCCGCCTTGCCGTTGACGGCGGTGGCCTGCTGGTCGAGCACGTCCCGCAAGAACCTGCCGGTGTAGCTGGCGGGCACCGCCGCGATCTGCTCCGGGGTGCCCTCCCCCACGACGGTTCCGCCGCCCGATCCACCCTCTGGCCCCATGTCGACCACCCAGTCCGACGTCTTGATCACGTCGAGGTTGTGCTCGATCACGATCACCGTGTTGCCCTTGTCCACCAGTCCGTTGACGACGCCGAGCAGCTTGCGGATGTCCTCGAAATGCAGGCCGGTGGTCGGCTCGTCGAGCACGTACACGGTGCGACCGGTGGAGCGCTTCTGCAGCTCGGCCGCCAGCTTCACCCGCTGCGCCTCGCCGCCGGACAGCGTCGGCGCCGGCTGGCCGAGACGCACGTAGCCGAGCCCGACCTCCACGAGCGTCTTGAGATACCGGTGGATCGAGGTGATCGCCTCGAAGAAGTCGGCGGCCTCCTCGATGGACATGTCGAGGACCTCGGCGATGGTCTTGCCCTTGTAGTGCACCTCCAGGGTCTCCCGGTTGTAGCGGGCCCCGTGACACACCTCGCACGGGACGTACACGTCCGGGAGGAAGTTCATCTCGATCTTGAGCGTGCCGTCACCCGAGCAGGCCTCACACCGGCCGCCCTTGACATTGAAGGAGAAGCGTCCCGGCTGGTAGCCGCGCACCTTCGCCTCGGTCGTCGCGGCGAACAGGGTGCGGATCTTGTCGAACACGCCGGTGTAGGTGGCCGCGTTCGAGCGCGGCGTCCGGCCGATCGGCGACTGGTCCACCTGGACCAGCTTGTCGAGCTGGTCCAGCCCGTTGATCCGGGTGTGCCTGCCGGGGACCTGACGCGCGCCGTTGAGCTTGTTCGCCATCACGGTCGCGAGGATGTCGTTGACCAGCGTCGACTTGCCCGATCCGGACACACCGGTCACCGAGGTGAGAACGCCGAGCGGGAAGCTGACGTCGATGTTCTTGAGGTTGTGCTCCTTGGCCCCGATCACCGTGACCTGACGCTTCTTGTCGACGGCCCTGCGAATGGCAGGAACGTCGATCGTCGACCGGCCGGATAGGTATGCGCCCGTGAGGGATTCCTCGCAGGTCAGCAGCTCCTCGTACGGGCCGCTGTGCACCACCCGACCGCCGTGCTCACCCGCAAGCGGGCCGATGTCGACGACCCAGTCCGAGGTCCGGATGGTGTCCTCGTCGTGTTCGACGACGATGAGCGTGTTGCCGAGATCCCGCAACCGGGTGAGCGTCTCGATCAGCCGCCGGTTGTCACGCTGATGCAGCCCGATGGAGGGCTCGTCGAGCACGTAGAGGACGCCCACCAGGCCGGAACCGATCTGGGTGGCGAGCCTGATCCGCTGGGCCTCGCCGCCGGAGAGGGTGCCTGCCGCACGTGAGAGCGACAGATACTCGAGACCCACGTCGAGCAGGAAGCCGAGCCGAGCCTGCACCTCCTTGAGGACCTGACCGGCGATGGCCTCCTCCCGAGCTCCGAGCGTGAGGCTGTTCAGGAAATCCGCGCAGTCCGAGATCGACAGCTCGGCGACGTCCGCGATGGACTTCTTGCCGTGCTCGCCCGCCGCGATGGTGACCGAGAGGATCTCCGGCCGGAGCCGGGCACCGTCACACGCCGGACACGGCACGTCGCGCATGTACCCGTCGTAGCGTTCCTTCATCTGCTCGGACTCGGTCTGTTCGAGCCGACGGTGCAGGAAGGGCATCACGCCCTCGAACTCGGCGTAGTACGAGCGCGTCCGCCCGTACCGGTTCTTGTACTTGACGTGCACCTGGTCCGCGCTGCCCTCGAGCACCGCCTTGCGCGCCTTGGCCGGCAGTTCGTTCCAGGGAGTCGACATCTCGAAACCCATGATGTCGGCGAGTCCGGACAGCAGGCGGCCGAAGTACTCGGAGGTCTGCCCCATCGACCACGGCGCGATCGCCCCGTCCTCGAGGCTCAGCTCGGGATCCGGCACCACCAGGTCCGGGTCGACCTCCTTGCGGATGCCGAGTCCGGTGCACTCGGGGCAGGCGCCGTACGGCGAGTTGAACGAGAACGACCGCGGTTCGAGATCGTCGATCGAGAGGGCATGCCCGTTCGGGCAGGCCAGGGACTCGGAGAAGCGGCGTTCCCGGTCCGCCGCGTTCTCGTCCCGATCGACGAAGTCGAGGACGACGATGCCGTCCGCGAGGCGCAGCGCGGTCTCCACCGAGTCCGTGAGCCGCTGCTTCGAGCTCGCCTTGACCGTGAGGCGGTCGATGACCACCTCGATGTCGTGCTTCTCCTGCTTCTTGAGCTTCGGCGGGTCGGTCAGCTGATGCACAACGCCGTCGACCCGGACCCGGGCGTACCCCTGGGTGTTGAGCTGGTCGAAGAGGTCGACGAACTCACCCTTACGGGTGCGGACCACCGGCGCCAGCACCTGGAAGCGGGTGCCCTCCTCCATGGCGAGCACCTGGTCGACGATCTGCTGGGGGCTCTGCTTCGCGATCTGCTCGCCGCACACCGGGCAGTGCGGGGTGCCGGCACGGGCGTAGAGCAGACGGAGGTAGTCGTACACCTCGGTGATGGTCCCGACGGTGGATCGCGGATTGCGGTTGGTCGACTTCTGGTCGATCGACACCGCGGGCGAGAGGCCCTCGATGAAATCGACGTCGGGCTTGTCCATCTGCCCGAGGAACTGGCGGGCGTAGGCCGACAGCGATTCGACGTAGCGGCGCTGACCCTCCGCGAAGATGGTGTCGAACGCGAGCGACGATTTGCCCGAGCCGGACAACCCGGTGAAGACGATGAGACTGTCCCGGGGCAGGTCGATGTCGATGCCTCGCAGGTTGTGCTCACGCGCTCCTCGCACGATCAAGCGGTCCGCCACTCGATGTCCCTTCTCGTCGACGCAGAGGCGATAGTCCTCACGCGCTGCACATGGTAGGCCGGGGTACCGACATCTTCGGTGGAGCCGCGATCGAACGACCCCGGGCCCACCCGCGGCCGATCGCGTGCCCGAACCGTCGTCCGCACACATTCGACGGTAGCGTCCCCACCATGGACGGGCAGCAGATGACAATCGACGACAACTACACCGGAGAGCTCACGGCGGATTCCGATCCGCAGCGGCGATCCTTCGCGGGCGCCAGCATCACCAAGATCTCCGTCGGCCCCATGGACAACAACGCCTATCTCGTGGTCTGTTCCGAGACCGGCGAATCCCTGCTCATCGACGCCGCGAACGACGCGGACCGGCTCGTGAGCCTGGTCGGGGCCGCGGCGCCGACGCTCACCTCGATCGTCACCACCCACCAGCATCCGGACCACTGGCTGGCGCTCGCCGAGGTGGTCGCCGAGACCGGCGTCGCCACCATCGCGCACGCCCTCGACGCGGGCCCGCTCCCGGTCGCGCCCGACCGCACCGTCACCGACGGCGACCTGGTGGAGGTGGGCCGACTCTCACTCGAGGTCATCCACCTCGCGGGTCACACCCCGGGCTCGATCGCGCTGGCACTGACGGATCCGGCGACCGGCCAGGTCCACCTCTTCAGCGGGGACTCGCTGTTCCCCGGGGGTGTCGGCAAGACCGCCGATGCGGAGAAGTTCGCCTCGCTCTACCGGGACGTGACGACCAAGCTCTTCGAGCGGTTCCCCGACGACACCGTCGTATACCCGGGACACGGCAAGGACACCACGATCGGCGCCGAGCGGCCGTTCCTAGCGGAGTGGCAGGAACGCGGTTGGTGACGCCCGCCCCTGACTAGGGTGGAGTGCACCCGATCACGAGGGAGGCCACACCATGTTGGTCCGTCGAATCGCCCGTCCCCTGCTCGCAACGGTGTTCATCACCGGCGGCATCGATGCACTCCGACATCCCGCCGGGAAGGCAGACATCGCGGAGCCGGTCATCCAGCAAGCACATGGCGCTCTCCCAGACCGTGTTGCGGCGCTGGTGCCCTCCGACCCCACGAACCTGGTGCGCCTGAACGGGGCGATCCAGGTCGGTGCGGGCGCGTTGCTGGCCATCGGCAAGGCTCCGCGCATCGCATCTCTGACCTTGGCCGGCAGCCTGCTACCGACCACGCTCGCCGGCCACGCCTTCTGGAACGAGTCCGACCCGGTACAGCGGGCCGCGCACCGGACCCAGTTCTTCAAGAACATGAGCCTGCTCGGCGGTTTGCTGATCGCAGGCGTCGACACCGAGGGCAAGCCGTCGCTCGGCTGGCGGGGCCGCCGAGCGGCCCGTCAGGCTTCCGATGCGGTACTGGCGGCGCTGCCGGCGCTGCCAACGGCCAAGGAGAGTGAAGCGCACGGAGCAGTCGGTGAGCGACTCCAGTCCGCATCGGAACGGGTCCGTGAGCTCGCGGCCGAGGCGGCCGAACGCGGGGCGGTCCTTGCGGAGACGGCCCAGGAACACGCCCCGGAACTCCTCGCGCTCGCCCGCGAACGCGGGGCAGCCCTTGCCGAGACGGCCCAGGAACGCGCCCCCGAGCTCCTCGCGCTCGCGCGCGAACACGGCACCGAGTGGACCGAAACGGCGGCCGAGCGCGGCGCCCGCCTCGGTCACACGGTCGGCGTTGGTACCGAACGCGCCGTGCGGCGGGCCCGACGGGCCGTCGCGGACCTGAACTCGTGATCGCTGCCCCGGAACCCCGGATCATCCGAGAGATCGAGGATCACCACGCGGTGCTCGAACGATGGCTCGGGACCGTCGCGGACCCGGCGCTGCTGACCGAGTTCATCGGCGCCCACACCGCGGACTTCTCACTCGTCACGACCGACGGGCACGTCGTGTCCGGCGACCAGCTCGCCGATTCGCTCCGCGGGGCGCGGGGCGCTGTCCCCGGCCTCCGGGTCGTCATCACGGCGATCGAGGTACAGCTCGCCACCGCCGAGGTGGCGATCGCCCGGTTCACCGAGACACATCACACCGGGACCGGGGCCGGGTCCGGCGTCCGCGTGGTCACCGCCGTCCTGATCCCCGCGCAGGCCGCCCGCAACGGACTCCGTTGGCGCTCGGTGCACGAGACCCTTCGCACCGACTGAACCACGCGCCGCGGGTGACGCGCCGGACAACGCTCTGACCTGACCCTTCTGCGTCTGCGCCACCCGCCCACTAGACTCGCTTGGCACTTTTCCCTCCCCTACCGCCCGAGGAGACCACTTGCCGGACGAGGCGCTGCAGCACGACGAACGTGAGCGCGAGCAACAGTACGTGTCGATGCTGTACGACCGTCTTGATTCGCTGCGTGACTACGCCGCAACCCGCCTGCGCAAGGTGCTCCTCGAGACCGGCGGCACCCCGCAGGCTCGCAGCGAGCGCGAGTCGTTCAGCCTGATGTACACCGAGGACATCGCCAAATACGACGCGGCGGAGAACGGCCTCTGCTTCGGACGGATCGACCTCGACGGGCAGGATCCGGACGAGGAAGCTCCCGACGGCGACGCGCGGCGCTATATCGGCCGTGTGGGCATCCTCGACGAGGCCAACGACTACGAGACCCTGCTGCTGGACTGGCGGGCGCCGCTGGCCCGGCCGTTCTACCTGGCGACCCCGGCCGCACCCGAGGGCGTCACCCGGCGCAGGCACATCAGGACCCGCAGCCGGAAGGTCACCGGGCTCGGCGACGAGTACCTGGACCTCGCGACCGCGGAGCGCGCGGGGGCCCTCGACGGCGCCGACGGCGTGGCGGGTGAGAGCGCCCTGCTCACCGCGCTCAACGCGGCCAGGACCGGCCACATGAACGACATCGTCGAGACCATCCAGTCGGAGCAGGACGCGATCATCCGGTCCGAGCACAAGTCGGTGATGGTCGTGCAGGGCGGGCCGGGAACCGGCAAGACCGCGGTGGCACTGCACCGCGCGGCGTACCTGCTCTACACCTACCGGCAGCAGCTGGCGAAGAGCGGCGTGCTGATCATCGGGCCCAACGACACCTTTCTCGACTACATCGGCCAGGTGCTCCCCTCGCTCGGTGAGACCGGTGTGCTGCTCTCCACCATCGGCGACCTCTATCCGGGAGTGCGTGCCACGCATCAGGATTCGCTCGAGTGTGGCGAGGTCAAGGGTTCGCTCGCGATGGTCGAGGTGCTCAAGCAGGCGGTCCGGGACCGGCAGGAGACCCCGCAGGAGCCGATCCGGCTGAGGTTCGACTCCTACCCCATCTCCCTCGATCGCAAGGTCGTCACCCGCGCGCGCGGGCGGGCCCGCTCGTCACGGCGCCCACACAACCTCGCCCGGCCGATCTTCGTCTCGGCGGTGATCGAAGCCCTCGCCGATCAGCATGCGGCCCGGATCGGGTCGAACGTGCTTGGCGGGGCGAACCTGCTCAGCCGCGACGACATCGCCGACATCCGGGACGAGATGCGCGGCGACCCCGAGGTGATGGCCGCGATCGACGGGCTGTGGCCGCAGCTGACACCCCAGCGGGTACTCGCGGACCTGCTCGGTTCCCGGAAGCGGCTGGACTCGGCGGCACGCCAACTCACCGCCGAGCAGCGCGAATTGCTGCACCGCACCGGCGTCGCAGGGTTCAGCGCGGCCGACGCTCCCCTGCTCGACGAGCTCGCCGAACTGCTCGGCGTGGACGATGCCGCGGAACGCGAACGGGCGGACCGCGAATGGCGGGCCCAGATCGCCGATGCCCAGGGCGCACTGGACATCCTCACCGGCTCGGCCCCGCAGGACCTCGAGGACGAGCTGGATCCCGAGATCCTGATGGCGTACGACCTGATCGACGCGGGCCAGCTCGCGCAGCGTCAGGACCTGCGGCAGTCCCAGACCGCGGCCGAGCGCGCGGCGGCCGACCGCACCTGGACCTACGGGCACGTCATCGTGGACGAGGCGCAGGAACTCTCGGAGATGGCCTGGCGAATGCTGATGCGGCGCATCCCGAATCGATGGATGACCCTGGTCGGCGACACCGCCCAGACGGGCGATCCGGCGGGCAGCTCGTCCTGGCAGACGGTGCTCGAGCCGTACGTCGCCCGGCGCTGGAAGCTGACCGAGCTGACGGTGAACTACCGCACGCCCTCCGAGATCATGGACGTCGCGCAGGACGTGCTCGCCCGGATCGACCCCGACCAGACGGTGCCGCGTTCGGTGCGCGACTCGGGGACGCGGCCGTGGGCACGGCGGGTGCCCGAGGGCGAGGTCGCCGAACAGGTCCGTCGGATGGTCGCCGCGGAGACCGGGCCCGGTCTCGTCGCGGTCCTGACCAGCGAGTCGGGCGTCGACGAGTTCCTCGACCTGATCTCGGATTCGGTGAGCGTGCTCTCGGTCCGGCAGGCGAAGGGGCTCGAGTTCGACTCGGTCCTCATCGTGGAGCCCCGTCAGATCGTGGACGAGTCACCGCGCGGGATGAACGATCTCTACGTCGCGCTCACCCGTGCCACGCAACGGCTCGGCGTCGTGCACGCACACCCGCTCCCGGACGGACTCTCGAAACTGTCTGCACTCGAATAGTTTTCACGAGCGCAATGACAAACCGCCCCCGTCGGCGATGCCGGCGGGGGCGGGAGATGTTCGGACGCGACTAGCGGACCGTGTGCACGATCAGGACGTCGGAGGTGGACTTACGCGCCGCGTCCGAGGGGACCGATCCGAGCAGACGCCCGGTCAGCGTGTTCAGTCCACGGTTGCCGATCACCAGCAGGTCGGCCTCGACCTCGTCGATGAGCGCGAGCAGCGAGTCCACGGGAGCGCCGACGACGGCACGCTCGACGATATCGGCCGCGCCGGCCGCGTGCGCCCGCTCGCGAGCGGTCCGCAGGATCTCGAAGGTGGGCGCGGAACCGGTGATCTGGTACGCATCCTCACGCAGGCTGTCCTGCGCTGCCTCGATGTCCTTCGGGTCCGCCGGGTAGTAGGCGCAGGCGATGACCAGTTTCGCGCCGGCATCGGACGCCAGCGACGCGGCCTTGTCCACTGCCTTCAGGGACGAATCCGAGCCATCGGTTCCGACGACGATGGTGCGGTAGGCGCTCATTCATTCCTCCAAGGTGCTCAGGTCTGACCGGAGCGCCGCAGAATCACGGACAGCCCGGCCGCTGGGAAAGACCCTAGCCGGATCGCGATCGGGTTAGGGGGAATTGCGGCACAACGCACATCGGCGCCGCATCGCTACATTAGATCTCATGCGAATCCCCCGGCCGCAGGGAATCAGGACCCGGATCGTCGTGGCCGTCGCCCTCGTTGCCGTCGGCGCCGGTGCCATCGCCGTGACCAGGTCGATCACCGAGCCGCCCGCGCCGGTGACCGAGGATGTCGCGGTGACGATGCCCGCGGGCCCCGCGGAGCCGGATCAGGTCAAAATCGATGCCCGCCTGTATCTTCCGCAGCACACCCCGGCACCCGCCGTACTCCTCGCGCACGGGTTCGGCGGCAGCAAGGACTCCGTCGCCGCGCAGGCGGGAGCGCTCGCGGAGGACGGGTTCGTGGTGCTGGCATACAGCGCCAGGGGTTTCGGGCAGAGCACCGGTCAGATCTCGTTGAACGACCCGGATCGCGAGGTGGCGGACGCTCGCGGCCTCGTCGACTGGCTGGCCGCGCGCGGCGAGGTCGAGCAGGACGGCCCCGGCGACCCGAAGATCGGCGTGGCGGGCGGATCCTATGGCGGCGCACTGGCCTTGATGCTCGGCGGACTCGACTCGCGTATCGATGCGATCGCCGCGGCGATCACGTGGAATGACCTGGGCCACGCCCTGTTTCCGAACTTCGGCACGATCGAGTCGCCGCCACCGTCGACGCCCGCCGCGGCCGGGTACGGCGGCCCTGGCGTGCTCAAACGCGGCTGGGCCGGCATCTTCTTCGGCGCGGGCGCGGGCACGGCCCCATCCGGGGCAGGCGCGGACGCGGCCGAACCGCGGCCGGAACCGGGACCCTGTGGACGGTTCGCGCTGGAGTTCTGCCGGGAGTACGCCGCGGCCGCGGAATCCGGGAAACCGAGCCAGGAACTGCTGGACCTGCTCCGTGCGCACTCGCCCGCGGCGGTCGCGGGCGCGATCACCGCGCCCACGCTGCTGATCCAGGGTGAACAGGACACGCTGTTCGGACTCGACCAGTCCGACGCGACCGCGCGCCAGATCGCCGCGACCGGCACACCCGTCCAGGTGCGCTGGTTTCCCGGTGGGCACGACGCCGGGGGCGAGGGCACCCGCTTCAGCGAGTCCGCGACGTCGCGGTTCCTGTCCGAGCAACTCCGCGGGTCCGGCGAGGTGGACGAGGAGTTCGTGTTCTCGCTCCCTGGCACTCCGACCGATCAGGGTCGTCCCTCCTATCGGCGGATGACCGCCGCCGACTACCCGGGCCTGGTCGCGGACGCGCCGCCGACCCCGACCATCGATCTCGCGCTCGCCGGACCGGCATCGCAGAGCATCCTCCGGCCGCCCGGCGCCGCGCCTGCCGCCCTGTCCGCGGTGCCCGGCCTCGGCTCGGCGCTGTCGAACCTGAGTGCCGTCGGCGGGCCCGCGGCGGCTCTGGTGGCCGACCCGCCCGGCCAGTCCGCCGCGTTCGCCACCGCACCGCTCGACCACCCGCTCACGATCACGGGTGTCTCCACGGTCCGGCTCATCGTCACCGCCGCCTCCGCGCCGGGGGACGCCGTGCTGTTCGCGAAGCTGTACGACGTGAGCCCCGACGGCAGGCGCACCCTGCCCGGCGGTGCGGTCTCCGCGATCCGGCTGCCCGAGGGCCCCGAACCGCACCCGATCGCGGTGGCCCTGCCCGGTATCGCGTTCCAGGTGCCGCAGGGACACCACCTCGAAGTGGTCGTCACCACCACCGACCAGGCCTACGCGAACCCCCTCAGCCCGGCCCAGTTCTCGGTGGCCCTCGCCGACGACGCCGGCCTCCTGGTCCCGAGCGTGCCCGCCACCAGCTCCAGCCGTTCGCTGCCGATCGGTCCGCTGATCGGGATCGCGTGCATCCTCGGCGGGGCTGCCCTCCTGGTCACCATCGGCGTGATCCGGCGCCGGCGCCGCGTGGCTGCCGAGGTCGACCCCGCCTTCGTCGACACCCCGCTGGTCATCACCGACCTGCGCAAGACCTATGACAATGGCTTCCGCGCGGTCGACGGGGTCAGTTTCACCGTCCGCCGCGGCCAGGTCCTCGGGCTGCTCGGTCCCAACGGCGCGGGCAAGACCACCACCCTGCGGATGTTGATGGGGCTGATCACGCCGACCGAGGGCGAGATCCGCGTCTTCGGCCACAGGGTCACCCCTGGTGCGCCGGTGCTCTCCCGGCTCGGGTCCTTCGTCGAGGGGTCCGGCCTGCTGCCGCATCTGAGCGGCATCGACAATCTGCGGCTGTACTGGGAGGCCACCGGGCGGCCCGCCGGTGAGGCGCGCATGGACGAGGCCCTCGAGATCGCGGATCTCGGCGATGCGATCGAACGGAAGGTCCGTTCCTACAGCCAGGGAATGCGTCAGCGGCTCGCGATCGCGCAGGCGATGCTCGGCCTGCCGGACCTGATGGTCCTGGACGAACCCACCAACGGGCTCGACCCGCCGCAGATCCGCACCATGCGGGAGGTGCTGATCAACTACGCACGCACCGGGCGCACCGTCCTCGTCTCCAGCCACCTGCTGGCCGAGGTCGAGCAGACCTGCACCGACGTGGTGGTGATGAACCACGGCCGGGTGATCAGTTCCGGCACCGTCGAGGAGCTCACCTCCGCCGAGGGCGCCACCGAACTGCGGGTCGACGACCCCTCCCGGGCGGCCGTGGTTCTCGAGTCGGTCGACGGGCTCGGGCCCGTGCGCCTGATCGAGGGTGAGAATCCCCGGCTGCGGGTCGATCTCGGCGAAACCGACCCGGCGGCGCTGGTGCGCACCCTCGTCGGCGCGGGCATCGGGGTCAGGGGTCTGTCGAAGACGACCCGCCTCGAGGACGTGTTCCTCCGACTGGTGGACATCTCCGACCATCGCGAACACGACAGGGAGGACGCATGACCAGCCAGGCCGACGGCGGAGCCGTCACATCCCATACCGACGGCGGGGCCGTCACGTCCCATACCGACGGCGGAGCCGTCACATCCAGGGCCGACGGCGGAGCCGTGCCGTCTCATCCCGACGGCCGGGCGGCCGGATACCGGGCGACGCACACCCTGCCGCTGCGCACCGAGCTCAAGCGACAGTTCAAACGCAGGCGCACCCACCTGGCGCTCGGCTTCCTGGCGTTGCTGCCCGTGATCCTCGCGATCGCGTTCGCCATCGGCGGGTCGGACTCCTCTGGATCCGGCGGGGTCGACCTGATCGAACTCGGCACCACGGGCGGGGTGAACTTCACCGTGTTCTGCCTGTTCATGTCGGTCGGTTTCCTGCTGATCGTGGTGGTGGCGTTGTTCTTCGGCGATTCCGTCGCGAGCGAGGCGTCCTGGTCCTCGCTGCGCTACCTGCTCGCCATCCCGGTCCCCCGCAGCCGGCTCCTGCAGCAGAAGGCCATCGTGTCAGCGGCGCTGTCCGCGCTGGCGATCCTGATCCTGTTCGGGGTGGCGCTCACGCTCGGCACCGCCTTGTACGGGACGGGACCGCTGGTGACCCCGTTCGGCGATTCCCTCGGGTATGGCGAGGCGGTGGGACGACTGCTGGTCGCGCTGGCGTTCATCGCGGTGAACCTGACCTGGGTGGCGGGTCTTGCCCTGCTGCTCTCCGTGCTCACCGACGCCCCGCTCGGCGCGGTCGGCGGCACGGTGATGGTGTCCATCCTCGTGCAGATCCTCGACCAGATCACCGCGCTCGGGCACTGGCGCGACTATCTGCCGGGGCATTTCTCGTTCGCCTGGACCCGACTCCTTGCACCGACGGTGGACTGGCACGACATCGTGGTCGGGTCGTTCTCGGCGCTGGCGTACGCGGCGGTGTTCGGACTGTTTGCCTGGCAGCGGTTCGCGGTCAAGGACATCACCAGCTGACCGCGCCGGGCCGCGGTCAGCGCTGGACCGCGGACCCGTACACCCCGTCCGGGAACACCCCCTGGTCCACCAGGACCGCGCGCAGATCGGTGCCGAGTTCGAGCAGGCGCGCCGCGCCGTCCTCGCCGAGCGCCGCCCACGGGGCCACCGCCATCTCGTCGGTCAGTTCCTCGACGCATTCGCGCAACTCCCAGCCGGCGCCGGTGAGCTCCCCGTCGTCCCCGAGCAGACCCCGGTCGCTGAGCGAGTCCACCGCGACGCGCCACTGCTCGTCGGACCAGCCGCGGCGCGACCTGGCGAACTGCTCCTGGAACCCGTTGCCGGTGGCCGTGTGCGACACCAGCGCCTCGATCCCGGAGAGCCCCGCGGTCTGCAAGGCGGCGATGTGTCCGTCACCTCGGTACTCACGGAGCAGCGTCAGGGCGTGCCAGAGCACCAGGTGCGGCTCGGTCGGCCACTCGATCTCGGCGTGCCCGGCATAGAGCGGCCGACCGGACGCCTCCGGGATGGCGCGCGCCGCGGTGGCCGCCAAGGCCGCGGCCTCGTCGAACGCCGACGAGCCGATCGCCTCGACGCCATAGATGCGCCGCATCGCCGCGTCCACCCCGCGGTATCTGGCCTCCACGACGGCCGCAGGCCCTGCCTGCGTCCAGGCGACCGGGATCACCGACGTGATCGCCTCGGGATTGAAGTTGTAGAAGGTCGCCGCAACCACCCCGGCCCCGACCGCGCCCATCGCGGCGGACCGTCCGGCGAAGTAGCACATCCGGCCCGGGCTCAGGCCCGCGGCGACGAGGCTCTCGTTCACCTCCGGCGCGAAATACGACATGCCGTGGATCAGATCAAGGGTCCGGGCTGCCTGCCCCGCCGTCCGTGAGTCCATGTGCTCGACCGTAGCGGGCGCGAGCGGAACGTCGCCGTCCGGTCGGTGAACGACCCACGCCCGGCTCGCTCTACGAGACGCCGGCGGCGTCCATACCCCGAAGCTCCTTCTTCAGGTCCTGGATCTCGTCGCGCAACCGCCCGGCCAGCTCGAACTGCAGCTCGCGCGCGGCGTTCATCATCTGGTCCGTCAGTTCCTTGACCAGGTCCGCCAGCTCCGCCCGCGGCATCGACTTCACGTCGCGGCCCTCGTACACGCCCGCGCTGACGGCTCGGCCCGCCTCGCCCTGGGCGCGACGCCCGCGACTGGCGTTTCGCCCCGACCCGCCGACGTCCACGCCCGCGGCCGTGTCATCGGCCTCCTCGTAGACCTGGTCGAGGATGTCGGCGATCTTCTTGCGCAGGGGCTGCGGGTCGACGCCCATCTCCCGGTTGTAGGCGATCTGCTTCTCGCGGCGGCGATCGGTCTCCTCGATCGCATGGGCCATCGAGTCGGTGATCTTGTCCGCGTACATGTGCACCTGGCCGGAGACGTTGCGGGCCGCGCGGCCGATGGTCTGGATCAGGCTGGTGGAACTGCGCAGGAAGCCTTCCTTGTCGGCGTCCAGGATCGCGACGAGCGAGACCTCCGGCAGGTCGAGGCCCTCGCGGAGCAGGTTGATGCCGACGAGCACGTCGTACTCCCCCAGCCGCAGCTGTCGGAGCAGCTCGACCCGGCGGAGGGTGTCGATGTCCGAGTGCAGGTACCGCACCCGGATCCCCAGTTCCAGCAGGTAGTCGGTCAGGTCCTCGGCCATCTTCTTGGTGAGGGTGGTGACCAGGACTCGCTCGTCCTTGTCGGTGCGCTCCCTGATCTCGTGCACGAGGTCGTCGATCTGGCCCTTGGTGGGCTTGACCACCACCTGCGGGTCCACCAGCCCGGTCGGCCGAATGACCTGCTCGACGAACTCGCCGCCCGCCTGGCCGAGCTCGTACTTGCCCGGGGTGGCCGACAGGTAGACCGTCTGCCCGATCCGCTGGGTGAACTCCTCCCAGGTGAGAGGACGGTTGTCGGTCGCCGAGGGCAACCGGAACCCGAACTCGACGAGGTTGCGCTTGCGGGACATGTCGCCCTCGTACATCGCGCCGATCTGCGGAACGGTGACGTGCGACTCGTCGATGACCAGCAGGAAGTCCTCGGGGAAGTAGTCGATGAGGGTGGCGGGCGCGGTGCCGGCACCGCGGCCGTCGATGTGCCGCGAGTAGTTCTCGATCCCGGAGCAGAACCCGACCTGCTTGATCATCTCGATGTCGTAGTTGGTCCGCATCCGCAGCCGCTGCGCCTCGAGCAGCTTGCCCCGCCCCTCCAGGTCGGCGAGCCGCTCCTCGAGCTCGGCCTCGATGTCCTTGACCGCGCGCTCCATCCGCTCCGGACCCGCGACGTAGTGGGTGGCCGGGAAGATCCTCAGCGAATCGACCTGGCGGACCACGTCGCCGGTGAGCGGGTGAAGGTAGTAGAGCGCCTCGATCTCGTCGCCGAAGAATTCGATGCGGATCGCGAGCTCCTCGTACGACGGGATGATCTCCACCGTGTCCCCGCGCACCCGGAACGAACCGCGGGTGAAGGACAGGTCGTTGCGGTTGTACTGCACGTCGACCAGCAGGCGCAGCAGCGCATCGCGGGGCACCTCGACGCCGACGTCGAGCTGGATCGACCGGTCCAGGTAGGACTGCGGGGTGCCGAGACCGTAGATGCACGAGACGGACGCGACCACCACCACGTCACGACGCGAGAGCAGGCTCGAAGTCGCGGAGTGCCGCAGCCGCTCCACGTCGTCGTTGATCGACGAGTCCTTCTCGATGTAGGTGTCCGTCTGCGCGATGTACGCCTCGGGCTGGTAGTAGTCGTAGTACGAGACGAAGTACTCGACTGCGTTGTTCGGCAACATCTCTCGTAGCTCGTTCGCGAGCTGCGCGGCGAGGGTCTTGTTCGGCGCCATCACCAGCGTCGGCCGCTGCAGCTTCTCGATCAGCCAGGCCGTCGTCGCCGACTTTCCCGTGCCGGTGGCACCGAGCAGCACCACGTTCTTCTCGTCCGCCCGGATCCGTCGCTCGAGTTCCGCGATCGCCGCGGGCTGGTCGCCTGCGGGCTGATGCGGGCTCACCACCTCGAACCGGGCCTCGGACCGTTCGATGTCGCCGACCGGCCGGAACTCGGAGTGCGCCACCACGGGATGCTCGGATGCGAAAGCCATGGAACCAGAGTAAGCCGGGGCACCGACATCCTCCCGGCATCGTCGTCGGGAGCCAGACCCGCCGGGTAGGTTCAACAGCCATGGACGGCGAAGTGCACGCCCCGAAGATCGAGTCCTTCTCGCTCGCGGACAAGACGAACACCGATCCGAAGGGCTTCGTTCGACCGGTGGACCACTACCGGCTCGAACCGTGGGGCCTGTACATGGCCAGGACCTCGGACCACGCCCACTTCCACTACCTGGAGTCCTGGCTGCTGCCGGACCTGGGCCTACGCGCGTCGATCTTCCACTACCACCCGTTTCACGCACGGGATCAGAACCACTATGTCGACATCGGCGAGTTCACCGCGGCGCCAGGGGTCTGGCGATCCGAGGACCACTACCTGGACCTGGTGGTACGGACCGGGCGCGACACCGAGCTACTGGACGTGGACGAACTGATCGCCGCGCATGCGGCAGGCCTGCTCGACGCCGCGACGACCGAGCTGGCGATCCACCGGGCGGTGACCGCGGCCGACGGGATCGCCGCGCACGGTCACGACCTCGACGCCTGGCTCGCCTCGGTCGGGATGCCGATCAGCTGGCGCTGACCGGATGGGATGCCGAGCAGCCTGCGCCGACCATGCCCCTCATGAGGGCGACCAACCGCTCCGCTCGGCCCACTCCCAGGCCCGCTGGTAGCCGAGATCGAACCACGGCGCGAGCGCCGCGGCATAGGTCACGGTGGCCTCGCCCGTGTGCGCGTCGGCGGCGGCCCAGCGGACCGCAACCCTCTTGACCTCGAGGAATTCGGCCCGAGCAGCGGCGTCGGCGCGCAGCCAGTCGCGCAGCAGGAGCGCGAAGCGCTGGCCCGGCCAGCCGTCGACGCGCAGGCTGATCTCCACGGGCCTGCCGGGATCGGCGCCGCCGTGGGTGCGCTTGTCCCACAGCGCCGGGTCGGCCTCACCACCGATGGCGTAGTCCGGCTTCGGGTCGTCGTGGGTGATCGACTCGATCCGCGGGAACCCGGCCGCGGCCAGCGGGCCCGCGAGCGCGTCCGCGGCAGCGATGCTCGAGACGGTGATCTGCACGTCGATCACGTCCTTGGCGTCCAGGCCGGGTACCGAGGTCGAGCCGATGTGGTCGATCCGCAGGGCGCCGGCACCGCAGGCCAGCCAAAGGCGCTCGATCAGTCGGCGGGCCTGGTCCGGCCAGGTAGCGTCGGCGGGCGCGAGAACGGGCCGAACCCGCACCACCGTTCCGGTCCGCAGGTTCTCCTCGAACGGCACCAGTCGCTGGTCCCACAAGGCCTTCACCTCGGCGTCGAGGCCGCCCTGCGGACCGCTGTTGTCCAGCCAGACATCCGCCGCGGCCCGCCGCTGGTCGTCGGTGGCCTGCGCCGCGAGGCGTGCCCTGGCGTCGTGCTCGGGCATACCGCGCAGCTCGACCAGGCGTCGCACCCGCTCCTCGGCGTCCACGTAGACCACCAGCACGAGGTGGAACAGCGCGCCCATCCGGCCCTCGACCAGGAGCGGAATGTCCTGCACCACCACGGCATCCGCCCCGGCGGACTCGACGAGTTCGGTGGTGCGCCTGCCGACGAGCGGATGGACCACCGCGTTAAGCCGCGCCCGCGCCTCGTCGTCCCCGAACGCCACGGCCGCAAGGGCCGGTCGATCCAACTGACCGTCGGGTCGGAGGATCGAGTCACCGAACTCCGCGACCAGCGCGGCCAGTCCCTCGGTGCCCGGTTCCACCACCTCGCGGGCCACCAGGTCGCTGTCGACGACCACGGCACCGAGATCCGCCAGGATCCTCGACACCGTGGACTTACCCGCTCCAATACCTCCGGTGAGGCCGATTCTCAGCACGCATACCAGTCTGTCATCTGAACACGCCGAAGCACACCAGCCCCAAATGCACCAGGTTTACCCGAGACTCGGTATCCTACGGACAGACGCGCCAGGCCACCCATCTCGAGACAAAGGGAATTCCATGCAAAGCCACTACATCCTTCAGGGTCGGCACCGTCTGGGCATCGTCAACGGTGTGCATTGCATCCTGATTCCCGAGGTCGCCACCGCTCTGGCCGAGCACCGTCGCAACTGGTTCACGCAGATGATCAGCCCCGCGCGCCACAGCTTCGCGACGATGCGCAAGCGCACCGCCGTGATGCAGAGCGCCTGGGCCCCTGCCGCAGTGAGCTGATCGGGCTCCCCCCGACTCCCCCGTCTCCCCCGTCTCCACGAGTGCCCCCGCCCGAATTCGGGCGGGGGCACTCGTCTGTGATGCGCACGCAGATTCGAATGCGGTTGCCGCGGCGGCGTCCTACCGTTGGTGACATGACTGTCAAAGCCGATGATCTGCGACTGCTGTTGGCCAGCTCCCTCTCGCAGCCCACGCTGGTGCTGGAGGAGGGTTCGCTCAAGGTTCTCTCGGGAGACGAGGTGGCCAAGCGGTCCTCGTGGGTGGTCGTCACCCTCGAGGACCTCCGCCGAGAACTACCCGACGGCGACAACCCCACCGAACACGATCTGGTGGAGAAGGCCGCCATGCTCGACGAACTCGTCTCCAGCCCGGGGGCCTGACCGGAGAGACAAAACAACCCCGGTCCTGTACGGACCGGGGTTGTTCTGTGAGACCCGGCTAGCGGGTCATCGTGTCACGCGTTGCCGGACAGCTTCTCGCGGAGAGCGGCGAGCTGCGCATCGCTGGCGAGCGAGCCACCAGCGGATTCCGGAGCGGCACCGGCGGACTCGCCGGCGTCGGCCGAACCGGTCTCGGAGGAGTAGCCTGCGGCGGCGTTGGCAGCCTCGGCGGCCTCGTCCGCAGCGGTCTTCTCCATCTGAGCGGTGTGCATCTTGTGGCGACGCTCGGCCTCGGCGTAGCGGCCTTCCCACTCTTCACGCTGCTTGTCGAAGCCCTCGAGCCATTCGTTGGTCTCGGGATCGAAGCCCTCGGGGAAGATGTAGTTGCCCTGCTCGTCGTACGAGTCGGCCATGCCGTACTTGGACGGATCGAACTCGGCGTTGTAATCCTCGTTGGCCTGCTTCAGCGACAGCGAGATACGACGACGCTCGAGGTCGATGTCGATGACCTTGACGAGGGCATCGTCGCCGACGCCGACGACCTGGTCCGGAACCTCCACGTGGCGCTCGGCCAGCTCGGAGATGTGGACGAGGCCTTCGATTCCCTCTTCGACGCGCACGAAGGCACCGAACGGAACCAGCTTCGTGACCTTGCCGGGCACGATCTGGCCGATCGCGTGGGTGCGGGCGAACTGACGCCACGGGTCTTCCTGCGTCGCCTTGAGCGAGAGGGAGACACGCTCGCGGTCCAGGTCGACGTCGAGGACCTCGACGGTGACCTCGTTGCCGACCTCGACGACCTCAGACGGGTGATCGATGTGCTTCCAGGACAGCTCGGAGACGTGCACAAGGCCGTCGACGCCACCCAGGTCCACGAAGGCACCGAAGTTGACGATGGAGGACACGACGCCCTTGCGGACCTGGCCCTTCTGGAGCTGGTGCAGGAACTCGCTGCGGACCTCGGACTGGGTCTGCTCGAGCCATGCGCGACGCGACAGGACCACGTTGTTGCGGTTCTTGTCGAGCTCGATGATCTTGGCCTCGATCTCCTTGCCGACGTACGGCTGCAGATCGCGGACACGACGCATCTCGACCAGCGACGCGGGCAGGAAGCCACGGAGGCCGATGTCGAGGATCAGGCCGCCCTTGACGACCTCGATGACGGTGCCCTTGACGGCCTCGTCCTTCTCCTTGAGCTCCTCGATGGTGCCCCAGGCGCGCTCGTACTGTGCGCGCTTCTTCGACAGGATCAGTCGACCTTCCTTGTCCTCCTTGGTGAGAACAAGAGCCTCGACGGCGTCGCCGACGGAAACGACCTCATTGGGGTCGACGTCGTGCTTGATCGAGAGCTCGCGGGAAGGGATGACGCCTTCGGTCTTGTAACCGATGTCGAGCAGGACCTCGTCGCGGTCGACCTTGACGATGGTTCCTTCGACGATGTCGCCATCGTTGAAGTACTTGATCGTGGCATCGATGGCGGCGAGGAAATCCTCGGCGGAGCCAATGTCGTTGATGGCTACCTGCGGCGAGGTAACGGTTGTGGAGGGCATGTGTTGAGTTGCTCCGGACGGTTGGGTAGTCGGTTGATGGTGTTCTGTCGGACTCACGAATCCCCACCGCCATACCGAATCCGGCACCGTACGGCAGACACTCGCGTGGATTAGGGTACGCGACCTGTAGCGAGCTGGGCAAACCCGGATGCACCGACGTCGGCGGGAAACCCTACTGTTGAGCCCATGCCGGGGTCGACGAATGACGCAACAGACATCACACCGCCGACCGATCCGGCCGACCGTCACGGCGAGGCCAATTCGATCCTCGGGACCAGTGGCGTGAGCCGCGACCGCCTCGATTCCGCCGACAGCGAGCGCGCGAGTCGAGCCTGGTGGGATGCCGACGCCGCCGACTATCACCGCACGCACGGCGACTTCCTCGGCGTTGACTCCGCGTCGGGCGAGTTCGTCTGGTGCCCGGAGGGCCTGCACGAGGGCGATGTCCGCCTGCTCGGCGACGTGACCGGCCGGGACGTCCTCGAGGTCGGCTGCGGCTCGGCGCCCTGCGCACGCTGGCTCGCGGGCCAGGGCGCGCGGGCGGTCGGGCTGGACCTCTCGATGGGAATGCTCACGCGCGGCCTCGAGGCGATGGCCAAGGGCGGTCCGCGGGTACCGCTCGTCCAGGCGGGCGCGGAGTCGCTGCCGTTCGCGGACGAGAGCTTCGACATCGTCTGCTCCGCCTTCGGCGCAGTCCCGTTCGTCGCAGATTCCGCGCTGGTGATGCGCGAGGTGGCCCGGGTGCTGCGGCCCGGCGGGCTGTGGGTGTTCGCGGTGAACCACCCGATCCGCTGGATCTTTCCCGACGACCCCGGGCCGAAGGGCCTGACCGCCACGATGCCGTACTTTGACCGGACGCCCTACGTGGAGGTCGACGACGACGGCACGCCGACCTACGTGGAACACCACCGCACGATCGGCGACCGGGTGCGCGAGCTCGTCGCGGCGGGCCTCGAGGTGCGCGACATCGTCGAACCCGACTGGCCGGAGTGGCTGGACCGCGAATGGGGTCAGTGGAGCCCGCTGCGCGGCCAGATCTTTCCCGGCACCGCGATCTTCGTCAGCCGCAAGCCCGACTGACCTCGCGCGGGTCAGTCGGGGTCGCGGAGCCTGCGGCCGGCCTCGTCGAGCGCCCGCCGCAGCGCGTACTCCAGTTGCGCGTTGACGCTGCGCAGGTCGTCGGCCGCCCACTTGGCGATGGCGTCGTAGACGGCGGGGTCCAGCCGCAGCAGCACCTTCTTGCGTTCGGCCATGGGATCAGGAGTACAGCGAGCCCGCGTTGACGACGGGCTGGGTGGCCTTGTCGCCGCACAGGACCACCAGCAGGTTGGACACCATGTTCGCCTTGCGTTCCTCGTCGAGCTCGACGACGCCCTGCTCGCGGAGGCGATCGAGCGCGAGGCCGACCATCCCGACGGCGCCCTCGACGATCATGGTGCGGGCCGCAACCACCTGGGCCGCCTGCTGACGCACCAGCATCGCCTGCGCGATCTCCGGTGCGTACGCGAGGTGGGTGATGCGGGCCTCGATCACCTCGACGCCTGCCAGGTCGGTTCTGTCCCTCAGCTCGGCGGTGAGCTCGGCGGCCACCTCGGTGCCGTCGCGCAGGCTCGTGCCCTGCGTCTGGTCCGAGTCGTAGGGATGCGTGGTGGCCAGGTGCCGGACCGCCGCCTCGGACTGGATCGCGACGTACTCCTCGTAGTCGTCGACCGCGAAGGTCGCCTTGCCGCTGTCGACGACCTTGTAGACGACCACGGCGGCGATCTCGACCGGATTGCCCGCCGCGTCGTTGACCTTCAGTTTCGAGGTCTCGAAGTTGCGCACCCGCAGGGTGACCCGGCGCTTGGTGGTGAGCGGGAGCACCCACTGGAAGCCCGCATCGGCGACCGAGCCGACGTAGCGGCCGAAGAACTGGACGACTTTGGCCTCGTTCGGGTTGATCACCGTGAAGCCGGTTGCCAGGAGCACGACCACCACCGCGAGCACGATCGCCGCCACCGCCCCTGCGGGGCCCGCGAAAGCCGCCGCCGCGGCCACCGCCGCGAGCACCACCAGCCCCAGCAACACCGCGAACCCGTTCAACCGAAACGCCCGACGCTCCATGTCCCACCTTTGCTATCGAAGTGATATCACCACGATAGCAAAGGGGTCAGAGCAGCTTGGACAGGAACAGCTTGGTCCGATCGTGCTGCGGGTTGGCGAGCAGCTCCCTCGGGTTGCCGGACTCGACGACCACGCCACCGTCCATGAACACCAGCTCGTCGGCGACCTCGCGGGCGAAACCCATCTCGTGGGTCACCACGACCATGGTCATGCCCTCCTTGGCGAGGTTCTTCATCACCCCGAGCACCTCCCCCACCAGCTCCGGATCGAGAGCGGAGGTCGGCTCGTCGAACAGCATCAGCTTCGGGTCCATCGCCAGCGCCCGCGCGATCGCGACCCGCTGCTGCTGGCCGCCGGAGAGCTGCGCGGGATAGGCGTCCGCCTTCTCGCTCAGGCCGACCTGATCGAGGAGGTCGCGGGCGCGTTCGACGGCCTTCTTCTTGGGGACCTTCTTCACCTGCATCGGCGCCTCGATGATGTTCTCGAGCGCGGTACGGTGCGGGAACAGGTTGAAGTGCTGGAACACCATGCCGATGTCCCGGCGCTGGCGCGCCGCGGCCCGCGGGTGCAGCTCGTAGAGCTTGCCGCCGCGCTCGGAGTATCCGACCAGGTCGCCGTCGACGTAGAGCCGGCCGGCATTGACCTGCTCGAGGTGGTTGATGCAGCGCAGGAACGTCGACTTCCCGGACCCGGACGGCCCGACCAAGCAGAGCACCTGGCCTCGTTCGATCTCGAGGGACACCCCTCGCAGCACCTTGAGGGCGCCGTAGTTCTTGCAGACCCGGTCGGCCTTCACCATCAGCGTCATCGTCGCTCGCCTCCAGTCTCGATCATCGGCGTTCGCCTCCAGGCGTGTCGGGCAGGGTGTCGGGCGCGGGCATGATCGTGACCGGTTTGCCCTGGGCGTCGGCGAGCGCTTCGAGCTGACGCGTGGTCAGAGTGCGCGAGACGCCACGCGAGTAGTACCGCTCGAGGTAGAACTGGCCGACCATGAGCACGCTGGTGATCGCCAGATACCAGGTCGCGGCCACCAGCAGCAGCGGGATCGGCTGGAAGTTCGCGCCAGAGATGTCCCGCGCACGGCCGTAGAGCTCGAGGCTGAACGGGATCGCGGTGACCAACGAGGTGGTCTTGAGCATGCTGATCAGTTCGTTGCCCGTCGGCGGGATGATCACCCGCATCGCCTGCGGCAGCACGGTCCTGCGCATCGTCTGCGACCACGACATGCCAAGCGCGGTGGACGCCTCGGTCTGGCCCTCGCTGACCGAACTGACGCCGGCGCGGACGATCTCCGCCATGTACGCGGCCTCGTTCAACCCGAGCCCGATGATCGCGAACAGGAACGCGGCCTCGAGGCCCTGCAGCTCGATGTGCGCGAACTGGTGCACAAACGGGATGCCCAGGTCCAGCGTCTTGTAGATGGACGAGAACAGTCCCCAGAACACCAGCTGCACGTACACCGGGGTGCCGCGGAAGATCCACAGGTAGACCCACGCCGACGTCCGCAGCACCGGGTTCGGGGACAGCCGCATCACCGCGAGCACGACGCCAAGCACCACCGCGAGCGCCATCGACAGCACCGTCAGCTGGATGGTCACCCAGGCCGCGGACGAGATCCGTCGGTCGAACAGGTACTGGCCGTAGACATCCCAGGCGAACGCGGGGTTGGTGGCGGCGCCGTACACGAACAGCCCCAGCAAGGTCACGACGACGATCGCGGCGATCCAGCGGCCGGGCCTGCGCAGCGGTATCGCCTTGATCGCCTCCGGCTCCGGCGAACCCCCTGTCTCGGGAGCGTCGCTCTCACTCAGTGCTGGCATCGGTGTCCACCTTTCCCGGCTCAACCGGCCGCCCCGTTGATCTGCGACTGCGTGATCGTGCCCGATCCAACGCCCCAGTTGTCTGCGATCTGCTGATACTGACCGCCGTCGATGAGGTACTGCATGGCCCGCTGCAACACGGGTGCCAGGGGCGATCCCTTGACGAGCGGCCAACCGTACGGTGCCGAGTCGAACACCTCACCGGCTGCCTCCATCCGGCCACCGCTGCGCTTGATCGCGTATGCGGTCACCGGCGAGTCGGCGGAGAGGGCATCAACCCGGCCGAGGATCAACGCGTTCGCGACGTCGTCCTGGCTGTCGAACTTCACCTTCTTGATCGGCGGTCTACCCGCCGCCACGCAGGCCTCGCTCTTCGCGGGCACCTCGTCGATGTCCTCGGTGGTCGTGGTCTGCACGCCGACCCGGAGCCCGCACGCGTTGTTCGGGTCCACCGGCTCACCGGTCCGCTGCGCCCACTGGATGCCCGCGCGGTAGTAGGTGACGAAATCGACCGACTCCTCGCGCTCCTTCGAATCGGTGAACGAGGACATGCCCATCGTGTAGGTGCCTGCCTGCACGGCGGGGATGATCTTGTCGAAGTCCGCCTGCTTGTAGTCGACCGTGAGTCCGAGGACCTTGCCGACGGCGTTCAGCAGGTCCACGTCGAAGCCGACGATATTGCCCGCCTCGTCCTTGAACTCGTTGGGCGCGTAAGGGACGTTCGTTCCGGCGATCAACCGACCGGACGCGGCGACCTCGCGCGGCAGGTCCGCGGCGATCTCGTCGACCCGATCTACGGGCACGTTGTCCGCGACCGGGATCAGTCCCTCGTTGTTGGTCACGCACGAGGACAGCACCAGCGCGAGGAGCGTTGCCCCGACGACCGCACCGACGCCCCTGGTGCGTCTCCATGCTCGGCGGCCTGCCCGAACGGGCGCCGCGGAACACGAGTTGGATCGAGGAATCACCAGGAAAGAGTACTGGGTCGGGGGCCAACCGGACGAAAGGTCTGGCCGCCGCCGTCACCCGACAGCGACACCGGCCGCCTCGATCAGCGCCGGACCACCCTGGCGGTCACGGTCTCGGCGAATTCCGCCGTCGACGCCAGCCCGCCGAGGTCGGCGGTCGCGACCCCGGCCTGGAGGGTGTTCGCCACCGCCGTCTGGATCCGCTCCGCCGCCCGACCGAGCGCGGGGTCACCGCCGCGGGTGCTCAACCAGTCGAAGAGCATCGCGGTCGAGAGGATCATCGCGGTCGGATTGGCGCGATTGCGGCCCGCGATGTCGGGGGCGGCCCCGTGTGCCGCCTGCGCCATCGCCTTGGTCTCGGACGCGTTGAGCGACGGCGCGGTGCCGAGCGAACCGGACAGCTCCCCTGCCAGATCCGAGAGGATGTCACCGAACATGTTCTCGGTGACCACCACATCGAAGTCCTCGCCCCGCCGCACCAGGTGTGCCGCCATCGCGTCGACGTGTTCGTTTCGCACCTCGACGCCCGGGTAGTGCGTCCCGATCTCGTGACACACATCGCGAAAGAGTCCGGTGGTCAGCGCGAGCACATTCGCCTTGTGCACCACCGTGACCCGGCCGCGGCGCCTGGAGGCGAGCTCGAAGGCGGCGCGGGCGATCCGTTCGGTGGCCCGCCTGGTGACCACCCCGACCGCCATCGCCACATCGGGTGTTGGCATGAACTCGCCACTGCCGGTGAACATGTTGCGGTCCGCGTAGAAGCCCTCGGTGTTCTCGCGGACGATCACCAGGTCCATCTCGGGCGACACCGCGCGCACCCCGGCAAAGGCACGTGCGGGCCTGACGTTGGCAAACAGGTCGAATCGCTTGCGGATGGTTCCGCCGGGGGTCAACTGACCTCGGAAGGGATCCGGATAGGAGGCGCTGTCGTGCGGGCCGAGCACCCAGCCGTCGAGGTCGGCGAGCGCAACCAGGGTCGACTCCGGCATCGGCGTCCCGTGCTCGCCGATTGCCTCGAGGCCGACATCCAGGGGTACCCAGGTCACCGGCGTGCCGCCCACGGCCGCGACGGCGGCGTCCGCGATCCGCCGAGCCGCGGGCACGATCTCGTGGCCGATCCCGTCTCCCACCAGCAGGCCCAAGCGGGTCGGCTCCGATGTCGCCTGCCGGGCCGGCTCCGATGTCGCTTGCCGGGTCGGCTCCGATGTCGTTGCGCTCGTCGGGTTCACCCGACAATCATTGCTCACCATGGTGCAGTCCGTGGAGTTGTTGCTCGACGACCGCCTCGACGCCTCGGTGCGCCGGGAGTGGCGCCAGGTCTCCGGAACCGGGATCCGCGGTCAGGACGCGGTCCGGCAGGTCTCGAACCGCCCGCACATCACGCTCGCGGTGGCCCAGCACATCGACCCCGAGACCGACCTCGAGCTGCAGCGGGGACTGCTCGCCCCCGCCCTCCAGATCACCCTCGGCGGCCTGGTCGTGTTCGGCGGTCATCGAAAGACGCTGGCACACCTGGTCGTCCCGACCGCCGGTCTGCTGTCGCTGCAGCGGACCGTCTTCCGCCTGATGCACCACAGCGAGGGGATCCCCGCGCACACCCATCCCGGGGACTGGACGCCGCACGTCACGCTGGCCAGACGGGTGCTCCCCGAGCAGATCGGGTCCGCGATCTGCGCCGTCTCGGCCACCCACCTGACCGGACACGCGGTCTCGATCAGGCGGTGGGACGGCGAGGCCAAGCGGGAATGGCTGATCGCCTGAGGCGAGTTTCTCCCCACCCTCGCCGCAGGCGAGTTCTCCCACACCGACGCGCCCCGCGCGGGAAGAATCGGACACGCGGCCGCGTTGAACCCGGTCGATACGCATTGACGAGAGGATCCAGATGCCCACGCAGACCCTGACCCAGCAGAATTTCGACGAAGTCATCGGCGGGAACGATGTCGTCCTCGTCGACTTCTGGGCGTCGTGGTGCGGACCGTGCCGCAACTTCGCCCCGACCTTCGAGGCCTCCGCCGAGCAGCATCCCGACGTGGTGCACGCGAAGGTGGACACCGAGGCCGAGCAGGGACTCGCGGCCGCGGCCAGCATCCGGTCGATCCCGACGATCATGGCCTTCCGTGAGGGCATCCTGGTCTTCTCGCAGCCCGGCGCACTCCCGCCCGCGGCGCTCGAGGATCTGGTGACCCAGGTCCAGGCCCTGGACATGGACAAGGTCCGCGAGCAGGTCGCGGCCGCTCAGGAGTGAGCACCCGCGGGCCCGTCTGAATTCACGGCTGACCGCCGCCTCGTAGACGTGCGGCACCTCGACGAGGATCGCGGCCAGGCGCGCCGCGGCCTCCTCGACGTCGGCATCGGAGAGCGCCGCCGGGTTCGCATTCTCGGGGGCCCGCCATCCCCGAGTCGGTCTCGGCACCACTCCACTGCCGCAGCTCGACGCAGGGCCGTATCTGTCGTACGGGTTACAGTGCTGGCGTTCGGCATCATGTCCCCGCTGGGTCTGGCGTACTTCGTCCGCGCTGAACTCCGCGAGCGCCGCAAGGCCAAGGCGACCGCGGACGCGCCGGCGGCATCGGAACCGGGCGCCGTCGTCCCACCCACCGTGCGACGAACCTCGCAAGTTGGTGGCACCCTCGAACCATGCCCGAACCCAACCCGCCGACGGTCTTGCTCGTCGAGGACGACGTCCGCCTCGCCGACCTCCTCTGCGACCTGCTCGCCGAGGAGGGTTACGTCGTCGAGGTCGCGACCGACGGGCAGCGCGGCCTGCACCTGGGGCTGACGCGGCGGTACGACCTGATCGTTCTCGACCGCGGACTGCCCGTACTCGACGGCGTGGAGGTGCTGCGCGGGCTGCGCCGACACGCCGTCGCCACGCCCACCCTTGTGCTGACCGCGCGCGGCACCCTCGAGGACCGGGTAGAAGGCCTCGATGCCGGCGCGGAGGACTATCTGATCAAACCCTTCGAGGTGCCCGAACTGCTGGCCCGTCTGCGGGCGCTTCGCAGGCGCCCCCGAGACCGCGCGGAACTGCTCCCGGTGGGCGAGCGCCGACTCGACCTGGCGAGTCGGATGGTGATCGGTGGCGACACCGCAGTCGAACTGTCCGTCAGCGAGTGTGCGCTGCTCACCGTCCTCGCTGCGGCACCGAGCCAGGTCTTCACCCGGGCGCAACTTCTCGACGCGGCGTTCGACGGCGCCGACGAGCCGGGCACCGTCGACACGTACGTGCACTACTTGCGACGCAAACTCGGGCGCGACGTCGTGCAGACCGTTCGCGGTGTCGGATACCGGCTCGGTGCCCGATGAGGCGGCGGCCGACCGTCGCGACCCGTCCGGCCGCCGTCATCGGCGACGAGCAGTTGCTGCGCCGCGCCGGACGTCTCGTGGCACTGCAGGCCGCGGCGGCTCTCGCACTGGTGCTGCTGGTGGTGGGCCTCGCAATGTATCTCGTCGACGCCCGCTTCCAGTCGCGGCAGATCGACACGCAGCTGCGGTCCGTGGTCGAGGCCACCGAGGACGTCGACGATCCCCCACCCGGCACTGCACTCGCATTGCGTGGACCCGACGGTATGACACAGGTGAGCGCCGACGCACCACCCCAGATCGCGGGTCTACTCGACGGACCCGCCGGCTTCTCCGACCTGCGTGCGGGTGAGCGGCATTACCGCGCACTGGTCGGCGACAACACCCACGGCCGGGTCGCCGCCGCCCTCGACCTCGAGCCGTTCGAAGCGGGGCGGCATCGGTTGCTCGCGGCCCTTGTCCTCGCCGAGATCACAGGTATTGCCGCTTCCTCGGTCGTGGTGGTCCTCCTGTCCCGCAGATCGATTCGGCCATTGACCCTGGCGCTGTCGCTGCAGCGACGCTTCGTCGCCGATGCGTCGCATGAGCTGCGTGCCCCGCTCACGGTGCTGCACACCCGCGCGCAGCTGCTCGCCCGCCGCGTCGGACAGCTCGAGCCCGAGGAGGTATCCCGCCAGCTCGACGGAATCGTCGCCGACACCCGCGCGCTCGGTGAGCTGGTGGAGGACCTGCTGCTCTCGGCGGCCCTCGAGACCGGACCCGACACCCGGGAGCCTGTCGACGTCGCCGCGCTGTGCGAGCAGGTCCGCGACAGCGTCGAGGCGCACGCGCGGTCGCTGGGAGTCGACGTCGACGTCGACGTCGAGCACGGCGACGCGCCCTGCATCGTGAGCGGGTCTCGTCCGGCCCTGCGGCGCGCGGTGCACGGACTTGTCGACAACGCCGTCACCCACGTGCGCCCCGGCGGACGGGTCACGCTCCATGTCGACGGCGACACCGACCTGGTGCGAATTGCGGTGACCGACACGGGTACCGGCATCGAACCGCGGCAGCTGGACCGGCTGTTCACCCGCTTCGCACACGGCCCCGAGCAGCCTGCCGGCGGCCGGCGGTACGGTATCGGGCTCGCGCTCGTCCGTGAGATCGCGACTGCCCACGACGGCGAGATACTCGTCGATCCACGGAACGGTCGCGGGGCCACCTTCACGCTCGTCCTGCCGAGGCACCCCTAGGACACTCCCAGAAGGCTCCAAGAATTCGCGCCTACCGTGGCAGCCGGTACATCGGACACACCCGGCGGAGGCGAGTGATCATGGGGCCCACAACGTTCAACGGTCTACCCATCCACCCATTGCTCGTGCACTTCGTGGCGGTCCTGGTGCCGATCTCGGCACTACTCCTGTTGCTGGCCGTCTGCTGGCCCGCGGCGCGACGGCGGATCGGCATCGTCTCCCCGCTGGTCGCCCTGGTCACGCTCATTCTCGTACCCCTCACGACGCACGCCGGTGAATGGCTCGAGCATCGCACCCCGCGCGATCCCCTCGTGCAGATCCACGCCGAGTTGGGGGACCAGTTGATCTACTGGTCGGCCGGCGTTTTCCTCGTCGCACTCGGATGGTGGGCGATCCACCACCCGCGATTCCAGGCGTGGCGGGCCGGACGCGGCGGGCCGACGGGCGGCAATGCGACACGCATCGTCGCCACCGGACTTGCCGTCGTCGCGGTGGCGCTGGCGGTCGGATCGATGGTGCAGGTCTACCGGATCGGAGAGAGCGGTGCGGCAGCAGTCTGGGGCGACTCGACCGCCGCCGATTCCCCGGTCGCGCAGTGACGCCGGACCACTTCGGGCAGCCGTGCACAGATGGTGACGCGGTGCCGTCGGCAACACGATTCGCGCCGTGAACTCGAACAGGAGTCCTCGAATGCTGTCGAGCAGGCCGGAACCCATGCCGTAAAGCCGCACACCGCTGGGTTGTCGTCACCATTCCTGACGCCGAACTCGACGAACTGGCGTCCCTGTGCGAAGGCGAATGGTCTGTCCCCCGCCACCGCGCGCACCGTCGCCGAAGAGTTGACCGCGCACGAGTCGTTCGCGGCGCACGCGGACCTCGTGACCCAGGTCCAGGCGCTGGACATGGACAAGGTCCGCGAGCAGGTCGCGGCCGCTCAGGAGTGAGCGCCCGCGGGCCGCGTCAGAGCGGTAGCGCCGTCTCCGCCAGACCGGCGGGGGCACCCCGGCGCCGGAACCACTCCTGACCGAACGCGGCCCGCAGCTGCTCCTCCGGCATCTGCAGGAACGGCCCGAAGTCGCCGACCTGCGTGGCGTGCGCGTGCATCGCGGCCCGCTTGGCACCCATCGCCGCGGTCACGTCGACCACGGTGGTGATGTCCTCCTCCGACAGACCGAAGGTGTCGAGGTTAGGGGGCTGGGCGTCCTCCGACCACTCCGGATTGGCCGCCATCAGCCTGCGGATGTGATCACGGCTGACCGCCGCCTCGTAGACGTGCGGCACGCCCGCGATCTCCGCCGCGCGCACGCCCACATGGTGCACCTGCACATGGTCCGGGTGCCCGTAGCCGCCGTTGGGGTCGTACACGGTGACCACGTCCGCGGACTCCTCGACGAGGATCGCGGCCAGGCGCGCCGCGGCCTCCTCGACATCGGCGTTGCAGAACGCCGCCGGGTTCGCGTTCTCTGGTGTGCCCGCCATCCCCGAGTCCGCGTAGTGCAGCAGCTCCACTCGATGCGCTCCGAGCACGCTGGTGGACTCCTCCAGCTCCCGGCGCCTGCGATCGGCGAGCGACTCCCCCTCCGCGAGCAGACCCTCCGGGACCTCGCCGAGGGCGCCGTCGGTCGCGGTGACGACGACGACGCGATGGCCGGCGTCGGCGGCCTGACGCATGACACCGCCGGTGATGAACACCTCGTCGTCGGGGTGGGCGTGGAAGCAGACCAGAACGCTCATGCCGCAATGCTTCCACAGCATCACCCCACGACCCCGAGTGACCCGAGTAACTTGCCGACCATGGACCGGCCATGGGACACAGCGGAATCGGGAGTGCTGCGGCTTCCGTCGACACGGCTCGTGCGGGGACGCGCGCTGAGAAAGCCACTGCCGGACGGCGCTCGTCCCGAGTTCGGCCTCTACCTGCTCGGCAGTCCCCCGCCCGCCCACGAATGGGAATCGCGCTGGGTCCGGTGGCCGGATTTCCGGCTTCCGAGCGATCGGACAGACGCCCGAGACGCCCTGCGCGAAGCGTGGGAGCGCGCCCGCACGCAGCGGGTGGAGGTCGCGTGCGGCGGCGGCAGGGGCCGCACCGGCACCGCGCTGGCCTGCATCGCCGTGCTCGACGGGGTCCCCGCCGATGACGCGGTCGCCTTCGTGCGTGAACATTTCGATTCCCATGCGGTGGAGACGCCCTGGCAGCGGCGCTACGTCTCCCGCTTCGCCGCCGCGTGACCGGTCGACCAACAGGGTGGCGACCCGGTCACGGGTTGTTGAACCTGACCTCCGGGTAGGCCGGGCTCGGTCCGTCGAGGATCGGCTGCGGGACGCCCCGCAGGTGCTGGTCAAAGAAGGCGCCGACATACACACGGGTGAGGTCGACCGATCGACCCCCCGGCAGTGCGGCCCCGATCGGCGAGGCGGCCCCGACCGGCATCCCCAACCGCTCGGCGAGGGCGGGGATGTCGGTGAACGAGGCGTGGCCCGCGCCGGCCACGGTCAACCATCGCTTCCACCCAACGAGGCGGCTCCACGCCGCGTCCCACGACACGTCCCGGCCGCCGGGGCGGTGGACCTCGTCGTCGGTGCCCATCATCAGGAACGGCCGGTCCTTCACCCCGTCCGGCTGCATCGAGATATGGAAGGAGCCGTCCATGTTGACGCCAGCGCGAACGCGATCGTCCGACGCCATCGTCTCCGCTGTGCTGGCGCCGCCGATCGAGTGGCCTGCCATGCCGATGCGCTCCCTGTCGATCAGGCGCGAATGCGGCCAGGCCGAATCGGGTGCGGTGAGCCGGTCCAGGAGAAACGACACGTCCGCGGCCCTTGTCGCGGTGACGACGCCGAGGGTCCCCTCATCCTCGGTCCGTCCGCAGGCGAGGCAGGTGGACATCCGCCCGCCTGGGAACTCGGTCCCGAACGACTCGTTCGCATGGTCGACGGCGGCCACGACGTAGCCACGGGCGGCCAGCTCCTCGGCCAGGGCGGTGAGCGTGTAGCGGGAGGCGGTGAAGCCCGGCGACAACACCACCATCGGGTACGAGCCCTCCACCGGCACAGCGTCGACGACGCTGTGGGTGCCGGTGGCGCTGAGTACCTCGGCGGGCACCAGGCCCGCCAACTCCTGCCCCTCGAGCAGCAGCCTGATCTCCTCGGTCGTGGCGTACCGAGCCCGCGCGCCTGCCCCGGGGTGGGCCGGGTAGTACATGCTGACCATCAGCTCGCGCCGGTCCGATGTGACCCAGGGGTCGGGGCGGGACTCGTCGACCAGGTGCAGGGTGTTGCGCCCGACCGCGAACGCACCTGTGGGAGAGGGCAGTTGGAAGACCGTGCCGATGGCCGACGAACCCGCGTCGGCCGCCGCGACCGGGGACGCAGCGCCGACGGCGGCCGTGGTGAGCGGAAGCGCGAGCGCGAGGACCACGGCGGGAACGATTCGGGAGGAGATTTTGATCACCCGCCCCACGCTAGGGACGGGGCGACCGTGAGGCATCGCCCCACGGTCGCCCATTCCCGACGGCCGAATCCAACCACGGGCTGATGCGCCCCCGCCGTCGCCCGACTAGTGCGCTGCCGCGTCCCAGCTGCGACCGGTGCCCACCGAGACCTCCAGTGGGACAGAGAGTTCGATGGCGCCCGCCATCTTCTCCCGGACCAGCGCCTCGACCTGCTCGCGCTCGGACTCGACCACCTCGAGCACCAGTTCGTCGTGGACCTGCAGCAGCATCCGTGAGCGCAGCCCCGACTCGGCGAGAGCCTTCTGCACGTCGATCATCGCGACCTTGATGATGTCGGCGGCGGTGCCCTGGATCGGAGCGTTGAGCGCGGCCCGCTCCGCCACCTCGCGACGCTGACGGTTGTCGCTGTTCAGGTCCGGCAGGTAGCGGCGCCTCCCGAACAGGGTGGAGGTGTAGCCGTCCTTGCGGGCCTGCTCGACGACCTCGCGCAGGTAGTCGCGGACCCCGCCGAACCGGGCGAAGTAGGCGTCCATCTGCCCCTTCGCCTCCTCCGTGGAGATCTTCAGCTGCGATGCGAGGCCGAACGCGCTCAGGCCGTACGCCAGCCCGTAGGACATCGCCTTCACCCGGCGACGCAGCTCGGGCGTGACCTCCTCGATCGGGACCCCGAACGCCCGCGAACCCACGAAGCTGTGCAGGTCCTCGCCGGTGTTGAACGCCTCGATCAGGCCCTCGTCCCCGGACAGATGCGCCATGATCCGCATCTCGATCTGGCTGTAGTCGGCGGTCAGCAGGTAGTCGTAGCCCTCCCCGACGACGAAGCCGTCCCGGATCTCGCGGCCGGCGTCGGTGCGCACGGGGATGTTCTGCAGGTTGGGCTCGGTGGACGAGAGCCGGCCGGTGGCGGCCACCGTCTGGTTGAAGGTGGTGTGGATCCGGGCGTCCTCCGCGACGGACTTGAGCAGCCCGTCGACGGTCACCTTGAGCCGGGTGGCGTCGCGGTGCGCGAGCAGGTGCTCGAGGAAGGGGTGCTCGGTCTTCTCGAACAGCGCCTCGAGCGCGGCCGCGTCGGTGGTGTACCCGGTCTTGGTCTTCTTCGTCTTCGGCATGTCGAGGTCCTCGAACAACACCACCTGCAGCTGCTTCGGTGAGCCCAGGTTGATCTGCTTGCCGATCACCTCGTATGCCGCGTTGGCGGCCACGTTGATGGCGTCGGCGAAGCGACTCTGCAGGTCGTGCAGGTGCGCGGTGTCGACGGCGATGCCGGTGTACTCGATGTCTGCGAGCACGCCGAGCAGCGGCAGTTCCATCTCCGTGAGCAGCCCGGCCGACTCGATGTCTGCGAGCTCGGTGTCCAGCGCGGCGGCCAGATCCACCACCGCCCTCGCCCGCAGGATCTCGCTCTCGGCGACGGCCGCGTCGGCCTGGTCTTCCTCGTCGAGCAGCGAGAGCTGTGCCTCGCCCGACTCCTCGACCCGCAGCTCGCGCTTGAGGTACCGCAGCGACAGATCGTCGAGGTTGAAGCTGCGCTGCCCCGGCCGGACCAGGTACGCCGCGAGCGCGGTGTCGCTGGTCAGCCCGCCCAGCACCCAGCCGCGACCACGGAGGGCGTGCATCGCCACCTTGGCCTCGTGCAGCGCCTTCGGCTCGCTCGCGTCGGAAAGCCAAGCGCCGAGAGCCTTCTCGTCCTCGGGGCTCGCGGTGGCGGTGACGATGTACGCGCCCTCGCCGTCCGAGGCCGCGATCGCGATCGCGCTGGCGTCGCCACCGTACGGCTGCTTCGAGCCGACCACCGACAGCCCGTGCCGCTGCCCGGTGCGGGCGTGCTCGGCCAGCCAGTCCGCCACCTCGCCCGGCGCCAGCGCGCCGCCGCGCACCTCGAAGCCCTCCTCTGCCTCGGGTTCGGCGGAGGAGAGGGTGTCGAACAACCGGTCCCGCAGCACCCGGAACTCGAGATCGTCGAACAGCATGTGGATCCGATCCCGATCCCACGGCGCCAGCACCAGCTGGTCCGGGGTGTAGGGCAGCGGCACGTCGCGGACCATCTCGGTGAGGCGGCGGTTGAGGATCACGCTGTTCAGGTTCTCGCGCAGCGAGTCGCCGACCTTGCCCTTGACCTTGTCCACGTGCAGCACCAGCTCGTCGAACGAGCCGTACTCGCGGATCCACTTCGCCGCGGTCTTCTCGCCGACGCCGGGGATGCCGGGCAGGTTGTCGCTCGGATCGCCGCGCAGGGCGGCGTAGTCCGGGTACTGGCTCGGGGTCAGGCCGTACTTGGCCTCGACCTCCTCGGGCGTGAACCGGGTGAGCTCGGAGACGCCCTTCTTCGGGTAGAGAACGGTGACGTCCGGCGTGACCAGCTGCAGGGCGTCCCGGTCGCCGGTGCACACCAGCACCCGGTAACCCAGCTCGGTGGCCTGGGTGGTGAGGGTGGCGATGATGTCGTCGGCCTCGAAACCGGCCTCGGCCATCACCGGGATGCCCAGCGCGCCGAGCACGTCCTTGGTGATCTCCACCTGTCCCTTGAACTCGTCCGGGGTCTTGCTGCGGTTCGCCTTGTATTCCGGGAAGGCCTCCGCGCGGAAGGTCTGCCGGGAGACGTCGAACGCGGCAGCCACGTGCGTCGGCTGCTCGTCGCGCAGCAGGTTGATCAGCATCGAGGTGAACCCGTACACCGCGTTGGTGGTCTGTCCGCTGTGCGTCTTGAAGTTCTCGGCGGGCAGCGCGAAGAACGCCCGATAGGCCAGGGAATGGCCGTCGAGCAGCAACAACGTCGGCTTGTCGGCGGTTGCGGCGCCGTCGGGACGGGCGGAGGACCGTTGATCGGTTGCTGGGCTCACCGCACTGAGTCTAGGGACGTGGACCGACACCCGAGAACCACCCCGACCACCGCTACCCCACCCCGAGGTAGGCGCGCTTGATCGCCGGATCGGCGAGCAGCTCCTTGCCGGTCCCGGTCTTGGTCACCGCGCCGGTCTCCAGGATGTAGGCCCGATCGGTCCGGGTGAGCGCCTGCTGCGCGTTCTGCTCGACCAGCAGGATGGTGGTGCCCTGCGCGTTGATCTCCGCGATGATCCGGAAGATCTGCTGGATCACCATGGGCGCCAATCCCATCGACGGCTCGTCCAGCATCAGCAGGCGCGGCCGCGACATGAGCGAGCGGCCGATGGCCAGCATCTGCTGCTCGCCGCCGGACATGGTCCCGCCGACCTGGGTGCGGCGCTCCTGCAGCCGGGGAAACAGCTCGAACACCCACTCCAGGCGCTCGGTATACGCGGCCTTCGTCTCGAATTTGCGTGCATAACAACCCATGTCGAGGTTCTCCTGCACGGTCATCCCGGGAAACACGCCGCGCCCCTCTGGCGCCTGCACCATCCCCATCTTCACCCGCTCGTGCGCCTTCACATGGGTGATGTCCCGGCCGTCGAACACGATGCGGCCGTGGGTGAGCGGCAGCAGCCCGGACAATGCCCGCATGGTGGTGGACTTACCAGCCCCGTTCGCGCCGAGCAGGGTCACCAACTCGCCGCGGTCGACATGCAGCGAGACCCCGTGCAGCGCCTGGATGCGCCCGTAGCTCACCGCGACGTCGGTCACCTCCAGCAGCGGCCCCTCGGCGGTCGCGACCGAACCGGCCTGGCCGGCCTCGTCGGTCTTCCTATGCGATGGCATCGTCGGGCACCCCCAGGTAGGCAGCGATCACGGCCGGGTTCTCGCGGATCGCGGCGGGCAGGTCGTCGGCGATCTTCTTGCCGAACTCGAGGACCACGATGCGATCGGTCACACCCATCACCAGGCGCATGTCGTGCTCGATCAGCAGCACCGTGAAGCCGTCGTCCCTGATCTTGCGGATCAGGTCCATCAGGGCGGACTTCTCGCTCGGGTTGAAACCGGCGGCGGGCTCGTCGAGGCACAACAGCTTGGGCTCGGTGGCAAGCGCCCTGGCGATCTCCAGTCGCCGCTGGTCGCCGTACGAGAGGTTCTTCGCCTTTTCGACCGCGCGGGGCGCGATGCCGACGAACTCCAGCAGCGCCATCCCGCGGGCAACGGCGTCGCGTTCCTCGCGGCGATGACGGCGGGTCCGGAAGATCGCGCCTGGGACCGAGGTCCGGTGCCGGGCATCGGTGCCGACCACCACGTTCTCCAGCGCGGTCATCTCGCCGAAGAGCCGGATGTTCTGGAAGGTTCGGGCGATGCCGAGCCGCGTGATCTCGTTGCGCTTCGTCTTGGCCAGCGGCTCACCGTCGAACATCACCCGCCCGGCCGACGGCTTGTATACCCCGGTGATGGCGTTGAAACAGGTGGTCTTGCCCGCGCCGTTGGGCCCGATCAGGCCGAGGATCTCGCCGCGCCGGATCTCGAAGGACACGTCGTCGAGCGCGACGAGCCCGCCGAAACGCACGGTCAGGCCCTCGGTCTTCAGCAGCGCCTGACCCTCGGCGGTCTCGATCTCCCGCTGCGGGGCCACCGCCTCGGCGACCGCCTCGGGGTCGACGAGCGCCGGGTCGATGGCCGCGACGTCCACCACACCCGCGGTCGGCACATCCACCTCGGGCGCGAGGTTCGCAGCCATGTCCTCGTTGTCGAACATCGCGTCGCCCGCTCCAGGTCCCGCCGTCATCCGCCGACCTCCGTCGTTGCTCCGCTCGGCGCCGGACCAGTGCCCGGCGCGTCGCTGGGTCTACGTACAGCCTGGTAGATCTGCCTGCCGTAGGCCAGCAGTTTCTGCCGCGCCGGGAAGAGTCCCTGCGGGCGGAAGATCATCAGCACCACCAGCGCCAGGCCGAAGAACAGGTACTTGTAGTCGCCGAGCGACTGCCCGCCGATCTCGATCGACATCGCCCGGTTGGGCAGGTACACGATGATGAACGCGCCGACGATGACGCCGAGCTTGTTGCCCTGACCGCCGATGACCACCGCACACAGGAAGAGCATCGAGTTGATGACGTTGAACCCTGTCGGGTTGATGAACTGCACCTGCCCGGCGTAGAGCGCGCCGGACAGGCCGCCGATCGAGGCGCCGATCGTGAACGCCCATAGCTTGAACTTGAAGGTCGGCACGCCCATGATCTCGGCGGCGTCCTCGTCCTCCCGGATCGCGACCCAGGCACGGCCGACCCGGCTGCGCTCGAGGTTGCCGACCAGCAGCAGCGCGATGATCACCATCACCATCCCGACCCAGAACCACCACACACCGGAGTTCAGGTTGCCGCCGGTGTTGCCCGCCGAGAACACCCCGTACGGCTTGTCCTCGGTCTCGCCGAGGTGCGGGTACGCGATCTGGGAGAGCCCCTGACCGCCGTTGGTGACGTCGGTGAGGTTGTCGGCCAGCAGCCGGACGATCTCGCCGAAGCCGAGGGTCACGATGGCCAGGTAGTCGCCCCGAAGCCGCAGCGTCGGGGTGCCGAGTATCAGCCCGGTGAACGCGGTGATGGCCACCGCGATCGGCAGACAGGACAGCCACGCCCAGTCCTCCGAGAAGAATCCGCTCTCGGTCATCTTGTTCCACGGGCTGTTCGGGCTGGTGAGCAGCGCGACGGTGTACGCGCCGACGGCGTAGAAGCCGACGTAGCCGAGGTCGAGGAGGCCGGCCTGGCCGACGACCACGTTGAGGCCGATGGCGATGAGCGCGTACATCGCGAACTGGGCCATCACCCCGCCGAAGTCGGTGCCCGGCGTATCCAGGATCGGCGGCCGCCAGACCGGCAGGATCGCGATCAGGGCGATCACCGGGACCCCGAAGAGCCACTGCATCGGCCGGGCCAGGCCGTTCCACCAGCTCCGGATTGCGTCGCCGACACCGTGTTTGTCGGGCTGGGGACCCCGGAGCAGCTCGGTCGGGTCTGGCTGCGCCGCAGCCGGATTCTCGGTACTCATACCCGCGCCCTTCCCAGGCTCTCACCGAGGATCCCGGTGGGCCTGAACATCAGCACGACGACCAGCAGCACGAACGCGACCACGTCGCGCCACTCGGTGCCGAACAGCACCTGGCCGTAGTTCTCCATGACACCGAGCAGCAGGCCGCCGAGCAGGGCCCCGCGGAGGTTGCCGATTCCGCCGAGCACCGCCGCGGAGAACGCCTTGATCCCGAGGATGAAGCCGCCGTTGAAGATGATCCCGGACGGGATCTTCAGGGTGTACAGCAGCGCCGCGGCGCCCGCCAGGATGCCGCCGAGCAGGAAGGTCAGCATGATCACGCGCTCGCGTGAGATGCCCATCAGCGTCGCGGTGTCGGGGTCCTGGGCCACCGCCCGGATCCCCCGGCCGAACTTGGTCCGGTTGATGATCATGTCGGTGACCAGGGTGAGCAGCAACGCGGCCACGATGATCACGATGGTCACGTTGCTCACCGAGGCACCGAAGATGCTGAACACCTCGACCGGCTGGACCAGTTTGATGGGCTGCTGCGCATTGGTGCCGCCGAGCCCCGGCCAGATCTCGGGGAGCACGTAGTGCACGAATTCCTGCAGCACGAACGACATTCCGATCGCGGTGATGAGGAAGGTCAGTGGTTTCGCCCCGCGCTTGCGCAGCGGCCGATAGGCGACGCGTTCGAGCCCCACCGCGGCGCCACCCGAGACGGCCATTCCGAACAGCATGGCCAGACCGAGGAACACGACCGTCATGACGACGCCCTCGTTGTACGCGTTACCGCTCGGCGTGAAGCCGAGCAGCTCCAGCGCCACGTACTGACCGAACATGCCGAGCATGAAGACCTCGGAGTGCGCGAAGTTGATCAGCCGCAGCACGCCGTAGACCAGCGTGTAACCGATCGCCACCAGTGCGTAGATGGCGCCGTAGCTCAGTCCGTCGATGGTCAGTTGCCAGAAGCTCGTCGTGAGCCCCTCGATGTTGAAGTCGATATTGCCCGCGTAGAGGGTTGCCGAGGCGGCGAGGGAAGTCGCGATCATCGAAGTCACTTTCAAGGTCGGGAGGCGCTACCGCGCCCCGACGACGCAGCCGGGGCCTGCACTGGAGCAGGCACCCGGCTGCGAGATCCGTTCTGTCAGTTGACCTTGTAAATCTGGATCAGGGCGTTGGACAGCTCACCCTTGTCGTTCCACTGGTACTTCTTGCCGACGCCCTGCCCGTCATAGTTCTTGACGTACTCCAGCATTCCGGCGCGGTCCTTCACCCCGGAGTCGATGGCCTTGAGCATGATCGTGGTCAGGTCGTAGCCCTCGACCGAGTAGACGCCAGGCGCCTGGCCGTTGAGTGCCTCGTACTGATCTGCCAGCGCGGCAGGCGCCGGGACGCAGGGGCAGGTGAGGACCGCGCCGTTCGCGGATTCGCCTGCCTGCTTGACGAACTCGGGATCGTTGGTGCCGTCACCGGAGCTGAAGGTCGCGGTCACCCCGCCCTCGCGGAGCTGGGTCACGAACGGCGCCGCCTCGGCGTAGTAGCCCGAGTACCAGATCGCGTCGGGCGACTCGCCCTTGATTTGGGACACGGTCGCCGAGAAGTCCTTCTGACCGGTCTTGACGCTGGCCGAACAGGCGGGATCCGCTGCGGCGCCGAGGGTCTCGGTCACCACCCGGGCCAGGCCGACGCCGTAGTCGGAATCGTCCTGCACAACGCACACCTTCTTCGCGTCGAGCGTGCCGGTGAGGTACTTGGCGACGACCGAACCCTGACTGTTGTCGTTGCCGAGGCCCCGGAAGAAGGTGGTCCAGCCGTTCTCGGTCAGCGTGGGATTGGTGGCCGACGCGGTGAGGAAGGGCAGCCCGCTCTGGTTGAAGATCGGGCCGGTTGCCTTGGTCTCGCCGGAGAAGGCCGGTCCCAGCAAACCGACGATCGATGCGTTGCTCACGATGTTCGGCGCCACCTGGGTCGCCTTCTGCGGGTCACCCTCGGTGTCGAAGGTCTCCATCTCGACCTGGCAGTTCGGGTTGGCCTGGTTGTGCTTGTCGAGGGCGAGCTTGGCCCCGTAGAGGATGTTCTGTCCGAGCGCGGCGTTGGCGCCGGTCAGCGCTCCCGCCATCGCAAGCGAGACCCCCGAACAGGTGGCGTTGCCGCTGCCTGCGGGATCGGCCGCGTCGGTGACGTCGGCGCTCGCGACCTCGTTGCCCGCCGAATCGAGGAGCACCCCCGGCTGAATGCTGAGCGCGCTCGACTCCCCCGTTCCGCTGGTTTCCGACGATCCGCCGTCGGTCGTCTTGCTACTACAGCCCGCGACGGCTAGCGCTGCTGCGACTCCAACGATCAACGCGCCTCTCGCTGTACGACGGTGCACGTCCCACCTCCGAAATCTGTGCGCCCCGGACAATTCCGGAGGGGCCGTCCGCCAGCCCGGACAAAACATAACCGTGCGGCAATGCCCGTGCATCACATTGAAGTAGTTCGCCGCGCCGCCTCAATTGCGACGGGCTAACTATACGAGCGACCAAGAATGGCGTCACAATGAAGAACCCGCAGGTGACAGCGATACTTGCGGGACCGGGGTTATTTCGTCACCCAATGCCGAAAGGCCGCATCTTCGTCGCGAAACACTTCGTTAGCGCAATGGTTACATTGCGTGTCGCGGACTATTTCGAGTCGAGCGTCTCGATCACGATCTTGGCGACGGCCTTCATCGAGGTCCGCCCGTCCATTGCCGCCCGCTGGATCCAGTTGAACGCCTCGGGCTCGGTCAGCGACTGCGACCTCATCAACGCACCCTTGGCGCGCTCGATGAGCTTGCGCGACTCCAGCCGATCGGCCAGCGTCGCGACCTCCCGCTCGAGCGCGGAGATCTCGGCGAACCGGCTCGCGGCCAACTCCACGGCAGGCACCAGATCCGCCTTCGAGAACGGCTTGACCAGATAGGCCATGGCGCCTGCATCGCGGGCCCGCTCGACGAGCTCGCGCTGACTGAAGGCGGTCAGGATCACCACCGGCGCAATGCGCTTGGCCGCGATCTCCGAGGCCGCATCGATCCCGTCGCGCAGCGGCATCTTGACGTCCATGATCACCAGGTCCGGCTTGAGCGTCTCCGCCAGCTCGACCGCGCGCTGGCCGTCGCCCGCCTCGCCGACCACGTTGTAGCCCTCCTCGCGGAGCATCTCCACCAGGTCCATCCGGATGAGGGTCTCGTCCTCGGCGACCACCACTCGGCGGGCGACGGCGCCGTCACCCTGCGCGGCCGGAGCGTTCGTCATCACCAATCCCCCTCGGTCGTCAGCCTCGCCCGAGTCAGGCGCCGCACCGTTGAAGGGTACCGGTGCTTGACGCGTAGACACGATCTTCTACAGTGGACAACCGCCAGCCCTCGTATCCCAATTGGCAGAGGAAACGGATTCAAAACCCGTGCAGTGTGAGTTCGAGTCTCACCGAGGGCACCACGAAGATTCAGGCCGAACCCCCGTTTCGAGCTCCTGACGTCGACCCGCGTCCCACGTCATGGAACTCGTCCCGACGCACTGATGTCCATACCCACGACTGGACACCTGCGCGCATCCGTTCGACGACATGACAACCCTGACTCCGATGCGAAATATCCTGTCCGCCAGTTGTTTTCGCTCGAACCACCGGAATCACAACGCATCAACCCGAGCGCGATCTCGCGTGGGCGGCCATGGCTGCGCGCGGGCGCCCTGCGCACGCCCGTGCACGCACCAACTGACCCCTCGCAATAGGCCAACAGGAAGCGCACGATAAGTGGAGGACTCGGGCTCAGATGAGCGGACCGCGACCGCAACCGTGCTCCCTCGCGTGGCCGAGCCTGCTGCTCTAGGAGGACGTCATGAACACCATCACACTGCGTACGGCGACCGCTGCGGCCCTGATCGCCCCCGCACTCGCACTCGGGGCCGGGCCGGCCGGGGCCACGGCGTCAGAGCCTCCCACCGCTCCCCCTGCCGTCATCGAGACGACACCGGTGGCCCCCGACCTGATCACTCCTGTGGTACTCCTGCCCGGGCAGACGACGTGGCAAGGCGCCCTCGGCACCGTCCTCGCCTGCGCACCCTGGGGACTCATCCCGCTCATCGGGCCCAACGTCGCCTTCCCGATCTGCCTCGCCTGACGGCACCCGCCACGCGCCCCGCGTCCACCCCGCATCAGCGCCGGGTGCGGTCGCCCTCCGCGGCGATGAGACGGAAATCCGCACCGATACGGTTGCACCATGACGAACGCCGGCCTTGCCGACCGCGCCTGCCTCCCGATGAGCGACGGCGACCGCGTCCGCCTGTTGCTCGACATCGTCGAGCTGGCACAGACCCGCGTCGGTCCCGACGAGGTCAACGACCTCGCCGGACCCGCGCTGGCTGCGCACGGGGTCGCGCTCACGCAGGACATGGCACGGGGCTGGAACCTGGCCCTCGAGATCCTGACCCGCACCCTGGAGGCCCGACTTCCGCAGTGACGTCGCCCGCCGGGACGGTTCGGCGCGAACCCCTCGTGCGCGCCGAACCGTCCCGGCGTGCCGTCACCAGCGCGCGGCGGCGGCGAACACCCGGTTCGGGTCGAACCGGTCGCGGATCTCGGACAACCGTCGGCGCTCCTGCGGACCCCAGGCCGCCAGCACCCGGTCGGCTGGGGCACCCTCGGCTCCGCCCGCGAAGTTCATCAAGGCCCCTCCGGTCCCCCACGGCTCCATCGCGGCCAGCACCGAGTCCAACGCACCCGGGACGACGCCCGCGATGGGTGGCGCGAGCACGCCGACCGCGAACAGGCTGAACGCCGCGTCCCGGCCCGCCACCGCGTTCGGGACCTCGGCGCCGCGGGCCAGCGCCCCACCCATCGCCCGGATCTCCGCCAGCACCAACGGCAGGCGTCCAGTTGGCCCGACCGTGGCGAGGAACTCGTCGATCGCCTCGGCCGGCAGCCGGCGCAACAGCATCGACCGCTCCGCTCCCGGCATCGGGTCGGTGGGATCGGCGTGGATCGACCCCACATCCGCGTACATGATCTCGGTGACGGTATCGATGATCGGCTCGGCCAGAGCGCGCAGCGGTGCCAGCAGCTCCTCACCGTCCTCCGTCTCGCTGACGTGCGCATAACGCAGGTGCAGCACGGTGCGGCCGCGCAGGGCCTCGGGCAGGACGGGCAGCGGCGGGAAGTTCACCACCGCGACCGAGGAGCTCACCGACTCGGGAATCCGGTGCACCCAGTCCCGCCAGCCGTGCAGGACCCGCGGCGCGTCGAGGAAGTCGAAGAACATGCCGCCGGCGTACACGGTCTGAATCGGGAAGAGTCGGAACGTGATCTGCGTGACGATCCCGAACGCCGCCCCGCCGCCGCGCAGTGCCCAGAACAGGTCCGGTTCGCTCGTCTCGCTGACGCGGCGCAGCTGGCCGTCGGCGGTCACCGCCTCGATCTCGATGACATGGTCGGCCGCGAAACCGTAGGTCCGGGCCACCGGGCCGATCCCGCCGCCGAGTGTGTAGCCGACGACCCCGACCTCCGTCGCGGACCCACACAGCGCTGCTAGCCCATGTGGCGACGCGGCGTCGAGCACCTGCTGCCACCGCACGCCCGCGCCGACGGTCGCGATCCCGGCGTGCGGGTCAATGACGATCGAGTCGAGGAGCCGGGTGTTGATCAGGATCGACCCGGGCCCGGCGGCCGCGGCGCTGGACGCGACCAGCACCGCCGCGGGACGGTGCGCGGTGGCGGTGTTGAACGACGCGACGGACAGGTCGAAGCCGCCGTCGCCCGGCGCGTGCACCGGCCCGGCCGTTGCGGCGCCAAGGCGCTCGGCCAGTGAGGGCAGGACGGGTGAGGATTCTTCGATGCTGGTGGACACGGGCATCCCTTCGCTCGATCGGAACTGTCCACCTCAGGACAGCCCACCGCTCTTACCGCGCTCTTACGGCCGGCTTGGCGCACGCTCCCCGACCAGGCTGGACAGCAGTGCGTTGATCTGGGCCCGGTCGAGGTCCGCTCCGCGCGCGGAGTGCAGTGCATAGTCCTGTGCGCTGAGCGCATCGCGCACCGCAGCCGCCTCCCGGGGACCGTCGATCGGGTCCATCCCCTCGGGCAGGAACCCGATCCGGCCGCCCAGTGACTGCACCGCCCCCGCGAGCACGGCGGCCTCCACGGGGTGCCCGGCGCCAGCCAGGACCGCGGCGGTGGTGCATCAACACCAGCCAGGACGTCACGTCACCGTCCACCTCGAGGACCGACTGCATGTCCCGAGCGGCCGACATCGCGGCATCCACGTCACCCGCGTCCATCGCCGACTTCATCAGGGCCCACGTCGAGGAGCCGACCGACCACCTGTTGCCGATGCGCTCGGCGATGGCGATCGCCGTCACCAGCTCCCCGCGCGCCTCGAGGGGGCGGCCGTGGTTGCGCAACAACATCCCCAACACCATCCGGGCGTCCGCCTCGGCGAAGCCGGACCCGAGAGTGCGTGCGGTCGCGGCACTGTCGCGGACGAGGTCGAGCCCCGCGTCATGGTCACCGTCCATCGACAGGAAGTAGCCGCACCATGCGCTCAATCGGGCCGCCTCCGCGCGGTCACCGGCCGCCGCCCACGCGGCGGCGGACTCCCGCGCGGCGTCGGACGCGGCCGGCCTGTTCCCGGTGAGATAGGTCAACGATGCGACGCCTGCCGTCGCGCGCGCGAACTGTCGCCGTTCGGGGGCGAGGTGGTCCGCCACGACCGCGTCGAGCGCCGCATGCAGGAAGCCGAGCCCCTCCCCGATGCGACCCATCCGGTACCAGAACCAGTACAGGCCACCGGCCAGCCCGAGGGCGCAATGCGCCACACCCGCGGCGAGCGCGGACACCAGCGCCGCGCGGTGCTCGGCCTGGTCCGCGGAGAGCTCCCCCATCACCTCCGCCGAATTCGGGCCATAGAGCGCGGACTGGCGGGCGGCGACCCGGGCCAGCACGTGCGTCCGGTGCCTCCCCTCGGTCCACCGACGCTCCGCCGGATCGGACTGCTGCCACGCGAAGTGCTTGATTGTCCGCAGCATCCGATAGCGCCGGGGCGCGGTGCCCGGCAGGACGGTGAGCAGCGATCGGCGCACGAGGGCGGTCAGCGGCTGCACCGAGGCGACCGCAGACGTAGCCCCGGTGACGGCCGCGGGTCGACGAGGGAAGCGTCGACCCGCACCAGTTCCGCCGGGCGCTATGAGTGTCTCGCCGAGTTCTTGCACGTCCGCCAGTAGCTTCAGGGCCATGAGTGTCGAAGCGAACTGGGCCCGAATCATCAGATGGTGCGAGCAGCACGCCCCCACGACTCCAGCTAGGTTGCTTCCACCGGCCGAATTAGAGGCCGTCCGCGCGGCCGAAGCGGCGACGGGCCAGACCTGGCCTGCACAGTTGCATCAGTGGTTCGCGTTGCACGATGGCGGCTACACCGATCACCCGGTCCCGCTGGTCCTTCCCAGCAACGAGCCGCTTTCTGTTGCCGATGCAGTCGAGACCCATGACCGGATGGCTCGGGAGTGGCAGGAGATGACCGATGACCTCGGCGGTACCGAAGCTCTAATGGCAGAACCGGCGGGAAGCGAAACCGAGACCTACCTGCCTGCCTTCATCCCGATCGGCGACACTGGTCGCGGAGACTATCTCGCGGTCGACACCCGCGGCGGAGACCGCAGTGGTTGCGTCGTCGAGTTCTTCAATGAAGGGGGTGCAACCTTCCGGTGGGACTCAATCGAGGCCATGCTCGACTGCACTGCTTCGGCGCTCGAGCAAGGAACGGGCTGCGGTGGGTGGGTCCCCCTTGTTGAGGACGGTGTGCTCCTTTGGGACTTTCCCTGACGGCACGGGGATGACGTCTCCAACTAGGCAGTGAGTTGAACTCCCTGGCCAAGGCGGTGGTCGTCGCGCATGGTTCGCCATAACCGTTTCGCGACCTGCCGTTTCAGGCATCGCATGGCCTCGCGGGAGGTCTTGCCCTCAGCCATCTTCCGTTGGTGGTAGGCGTAGCCGTCGCTGCTCGGTGTTCTGGCTTGGGTGACGGCGACGATGTGGATCGCCGAGTTGAGGGTTCGGTCCCCGTACCGGGAGAGTCGGTGTCGTTGCTTGTCGGCGCTGGCGACCTCGACGGGCGCGGTGCCGCTGTAGTTCGCAAACGCGGCCTCGTTCGCAAAACGGGTGGGATCACCCGTGCGGGCGAGGATTCGGGCCGCGGTGACTATCCCGACACCGGGGATCTTCAGGAGCTTGGTGCCGCTGGCTGCGAGTTCGGTCTTGATTCGGGTGGTGAGGTCCTCGATCTGGAAGCGAGCTCGACGTAAGTCTCCGATGATGTCGAGGGCGACGTTCTTGCGAATCGCATCCGCCTGGGTCTCGGGCAGGAACGACTTGAGCTGGCCGGCGGCGTCCTCGGTATCGAAGTCGCGTTCCATCCCGCCCGGGAACAGCTCCCTGAGCAGGGCATGAAGCTGGTTGACGAGCCTGCCGTTCTGCTTGACCAGGTCGACCCGGCGTTCGTCGAGGATGCGCAGGACATCGGTGTGGCCTTCGGGGGTGACCGGCCGGAAATCGCCCTGACTGAATGCCACGCCACGCAGCGGCCGCGGCGTCGATGCGGTCGTTCTTCCTCCGGCCACCACGCGAGAGCTGTCGTACCCGGGCGGTCGCGGTCGACGGGATGTCGACAACGGCCTCTCCGCGGCTGATCAGCCATTGAGTGAGGTGATGACCGAGTCCAGATGCGTTCTCCACTGCCCAGATCCGGTCCGACCACGCCTTCGACCAGGTGATCAGCTGGGCGTAGTCGTCAAACGACGACCGGATCCGCACGGATCCGAGGTCCCAGTTCGTTGCCGGGTCGACCGCGGTGGCGGTGTGGGTGGACTTGTGCGGGTCGATTCCGATCACGATCACCGTGGCGTGGGCCTTCCGTGCGAATGGACGGGGGTATCCGCTGTCGGCATTCCGACTTCCGGCCGCCCACGTGGGGTGGCGTTCCTGTGTTGAGCCAGGCAGCGAACGGAGACCGTGGAGAGGCAGAACCCTCTTAGAGCCAACCCCCCCGGCCGGACGGGTGGCAGGAAGCCATCGAGCTATCCCCACGGTCTCCTTCGGCACGCTACGACCCGTCGCTTCGAACACGACGCCGCTCCGTAATACAAGTCGGTGAAGCGATCCTCCAACCCGTCGGCGATCTGCTGCTCGGCGAGCACCCGCAGCTGTGCGGTCGCGAGTTAGATGCCGAGCGGGATGCCGTCGAGTTCGAATGACATCGAGGTCCCGTCGATGTCATTCGTCATGTAATGAATTGAACCGGGTTGTCTCCCTTCGTAGTCACCAGCGGAATGATTGAGTCCGGACCAAATCTCGAATGAATGGTCTTAATTCCGGCCCCTGGGTCTAGCCGCCGCGCTGGTGGAAGCCATCACAGGGACAGTCAGGCTGGTTCGGCGCGACGAGCGGTCCACCATGCCGCCTCCTTTCTCGGCGCGGTAGCGGTCGGCCCAGACCTTCGCCGTCTACGGTGAGCATTGGAACCGTTCGGCGGCGCGGCGAAGGACCAGCCGTCTTCGACGACGAGGGTTGCCAGGGCTAAACGGCCACGTGAGGTCAGGAAGACATTGGCATGTCGCACGAGGACCTCTCGGTGGTCGGTGCGTGTGGTAACCACACCGATACCGGACATCGATAACTGTCAGCCCTTAACAAACGCACACGGCCGTCGACCACCCGGATACGATCTGAATGAGAGCCGACAGAGTACGCTCCATCACCGCGTCTTCGAGGCGGCGCACGCGCCCGTAGTCAATTCACCAAGTGCGCAATCTTTTCAATCATCGGTGTCAGCACTTGCCGAGCCCCGGTCTCGATGAAGCGGGTCTCGCCACGATCGAGCAGCATCCGTATGCTTTGCGACCAACGCACCGCGCCGCATATCTGAGCTGCCAAGCAGCCCGGTAGCGCATCTTGGGTGTAGATCCTACCGGTCAGATTGGCCACCACGGGAATTCGCGGCGCAGAGAACTCCGCTGTGGCAAGCACCTGCTCGAATCGCGCTTGGGCGCTCTGCATCAGCGGGGAGTGGAAAGCGCCGCTAACCGGCAGTTGTACATAGCGGGCAGCACCCGCCTCTAGGAAATGGTCCCGTGCAGCCTGCACCTGCTCAGCGCGGCCGGAGACCACAACCTGATCGGGTGCATTGAGGTTGGCCACCCAGATGCCACCCCCGTCCCATGAGGCCGCCGCCTGCTCGACCTGTTCGGCGGTGAGGCCGACGACTGCGGCCATCGAACCACCGTCGGCCTCCCCCATCAGCTCACCGCGCGTCGCCACCAACCTCAGTCCGGTAGCGAAGTCGAACGCGCCCGCGGCGAACAGCGCACAGTACTCCCCCAGACTGTGCCCCAGCAGATACGACGGCACCAGATTCGCGGCTCGCTGAAACCTAAGATAAGCAAGGACATTCACGGCATAGATGGCCGGTTGCGCATAGCGCGTGCGGCCCAGCCGCGGCGCGCCCGGCTCGCCGCACAACTCCCGGATTGAATACCCGAGCACCTCGTCTGCCTGGCGAACCAGATCAGGGAATTCATCGAACAGGTCCTTGCCCATACCCGGGAACTGCGAGCCCTGCCCGGGAAACACAAACACTGGCATGCTCAGTGCTCCGGCACGAAGACGAACTTGTCGGTCGCACCGCCAGCCAGATCGCGGTACGTCTCCACGGCCTGGTCCAGCGGACGAACGACGATACCTGTAGGCGCGGGCACCGCCCCCGACTCGAACAGTGGGCGCAGTGCAGTCAAGGACACAGCGCTGGTAGTTGTATCGTGGCGGGCGGAATTGACGCCCAGCAACGTGGAGCCACGCCGGTAGAAATCCAAGACCGGTACTCGCTCGTGCCCGTCGCCTGGCGCCGCGATGATCGCCACCCGTCCACCGGCGGCTAGCGCCGGAATCGCCGCGGGAAGCCAGAACCCGGTCGTATCGAAGACGACCTCTGCACCGTCACCGAAGTACTCACGTACCGACATGGCCAACTGCTCACCCAGCACAATTGTGTCGATGCCGCGGCCACGCAACTGTTCGGCCTGCTCCGTGCGCCGAACCGCAACCAGGACACGCGCACCGCGGGCTGCGGCCACCGCCCGCGCCGCCGCGCCAACCGCGCCCATACCGATGATCAGCACGGCATCTTCGGCACCAATTCTGCTGCGCTCCAGCACTTCCCACGCCGTCAGATACGGCACGCCACACGCCGCGGCCTGCTCAAACGATAGATTCGCCGGTTTTGTCGATACTCCGGTCGCGGCCAGCGCCACATACTCGGCGTGCGAGCCGTCGCGGGTAAAGCCCAGTTCGCGGCCGCTACCCCACACTTCGCGTCCAACCAGCTCGTCCGGGCCGGCTACGACGACGCCGGCGAAATCACGGCCAGGGGTGCGCGGCACGGTTGTGTATGGAAACTTGCCGAGGACATTCTTGAAGTCGCTGGGGTTGAGCCCAGCAGCCCGGACCTGCACCACCACCTCGCCCTCTGTAGCCAGCGGACGGGATGTCGCGGCGAGGTGCAGTGCGTCCAGAGAACCGATGCGGTCGAACCGGAGTGCCCGTATTGCTGTCATCAGTGAACGTCCTTCTCGTGTGCGGTGCCGTCAGTGATCAAGTTTGCTGCGAAAGGGAGTACGTCGTCGCCGGTGATTCCCGAGACAAGAGCTAGATAGCCGTCGAGTGGGCCGGGATCGTCGAGCGCGAATGCCGCGGCCACGTAGCCATCGGGGCGCAGCAGGACTCCAGTGTGCGCGGGGACTGCCTGCCGTTCGCGCCAGCGCCCGGCCGGATCAATGAGCACTTGCGACCCCAGCGGTCGCCGGTAGCGCTGCTTCGTCGAGGGTCGGTCGTAGACCACGAAGGAAGCTCCCTCCCCGGTCAGCCGCAATAGACCCGCCCGGCGCAGCGACGCCAGGAACCGCTCGGGCGGATCGGCGTCCTCACCAGCGAAAACCAAGAGGAGATGCCGATGTCCTCCGAGCTCACCCAGCATCGGAAACACTTCATCATCCGCGGTGCGGAAGCTGGTGTGCGGCATGCGTTCGCCAGCTCGGATGTGCGGCCCGCACGGAGCCGTTCCCGCACCGGAACGTCCGAACAGCCCGCCCGCCGGATAGCCGACCCTGAACTGACTAACTTTGGCTAGTTCGGCGGCGTGAAACGACGACCAGCGCAGCAGATAGTTTTGGTAGCGCAGCACCTGCCGTTTGATCCGATTGCGCCCGAAGATTCGCTCGCTGAGCAGATCGTTGTACTCGAACAGTCTCTGCGCGACCGGGTGTCGCTCATCGTGGTAGCTATCCAGGATCCGGACATCGCGGGCCTCGTCACGCTGCGCGTGGCCGAGTTTCCAGGCGAGGTTCATCGCGTCCTGGATTCCGGTGTTGAGGCCCTGCGCACCGATCGGGCTCTGAATATGAGCGGCGTCGCCGACAAGGAACACCCCACCCACACGCAACCGCTCGGACAAGAACTGCCGCGGGTTGAAGCGTGTCACCCAGAAAGGTTCGCCCAGCGTTACATGCGCGAGTCCCACGGTATGCAGTAGCTCGTCGAACCGGCGGATCACGAAGTCTTCGTCGACCTCGTCGGTGGCGGTACGGCAGGTGGAGATGAGCCGGAAGTAGCGGCCGTCGATCGGCAGAATTGTGAAGAAGGTGCCCTCGTCAAGATAGAACGCGTGACGATCCTCGGGATGGTAAGGAAAACCGTCCATCTCGATATCGGCCATAATGAACGTCTCGTCCTGCTCGGCACCGTCGAAGCTGGTCCCGAGCATCTCCCGGACCCGGCTGTGACTACCGTCGGCGCCGACCACGTACCGCGTAGTGACCTCGCTGATCGTTCCGTCGGGGGCCGTCAGCACGCACCGATAACCGCCCTCGACACTGATCAAATCGGTGAGGGCGAGCCCGCGTTCGACCAGCGTGCCACGCGCCGATGTCGCCGCGGCGAGGATCTCGGTGGTCCGGCTCTGGCTCAGGTGCAACACGCCGGGGAACTCGCCGTCGAGGCGGCCCAGATCGGCAACGGCGATCTTGCGCCGCCGCTGGGTGTAGTGGTGGATTCGCCGGGACAGGATGCCGTCAGCGAGAAACGCGTCGGCGACACCGAGCATTCGAAAGCACTCGAGGGTGCGCGGGGTCAGCGTCATCGCCTTGCTCAGTGGAGACCATTGATCGAGCTTGTCGATGATGCGGAACCGCACCGCGTTACGCTGCAATGTCAGCGCCATCGTCAGACCGACCGGGCCAGCGCCGACAATCAGCACGTCCAGTGGTTCAGGATGTGCAGCTGTCCTCACTGCACTCCTCCGGTCGTTACGGCCAGAGCGTTGAGGCACCCGGCGACTCGGTCAGCCTCAGAGTCCGCGACGGCGATCAGGACGAATCGGTCCGGGCGCAATACCACCACGTCCGCTTCGCACATCGCCGCGAGAACCTCGCCATCGATGTCGTCGAGCACGATCACACCTGATTCCGGTTCGACATCCGCGCCGGGCGAGCTGATGCGGGCGACGGTTGTTTCCGGGCCCAGCAGCGTGCGCCAGTGCGCCGCCGGCACCCGGCTGCGCGCGCGGGCGAGTACCGAGAATCCCTGCCCTAGAAGGTCATCCATCAGCGCGGTCCCACCGTCCGAACCGACGCGCGGCTGTGGGAACATGCGGCCGCCGCCTGCCGTCGGATCGAAAAAGCCGACGGCGAATTCCGGTGCGGGCTTAGCGCGCCGCTGGTCGGCGACCGACACCTCCAACGCATCGGGCGCCCGGTCAATGTCGCCCTCTATGCGGCGGGCCAGATGCCGGATGAACGCGACCGTCAGGGCCATGTGGCCGCCCCGTTCGGCCTGGTAACTGTCGAGTACGGCGGTCGGCAGTCGGCCGCCGAGCACTAACGCGATCTTCCATGCAAGATTGACCGCATCACGAATGCCTGAGCACAGGCCCTGACCACCGTACGGCGGGACCAGGTGCGCGGCGTCGCCAAGCAGAAACACGCCGCCCTCACGCAACTGCTCCGCATGCCGGAAGGATCGCACGTAAACGGCGGCACGAACCACGTCGACCCGGTGATCACCAACGAGCGGCCGCAGCGCGGCACGTATCTGCTGGTCGTCCACCGTATCGGCGCGGGCCAGATCGGCGCCTAGGCGACACTCTATGCGCCGCAACCCTTCTGGCAGGGTGATCGAAACCATCGGCTGCGCGCAACAGGGTTCGTGGCGATCGGTCATCGCCGCGCTCAGCACATCGTCGTCACGCAGATCGACGACCAGCCACTTTTCCTCCTGGGTGTCGCCGACGAGATCCAGGCCCAGCTGCTGGCGTACGCGGCTGCGAGCACCGTCGCAGGCAAGCAGGAATCGCGAGGTGGTTCGGAGCTCGGCGCCGTCGGTGCTGCGCAGCAGACTGACAATCGTAGCGTCGCAGTCGTCGCCATCGAATCGGCTGTCGTAGGCGACAAATTCGATTCCTTCGCGCAGTTCCACGGACTCCAGCTCGGCGAGGCGTTCCCGCAGGCCGGTCTCCAACTGTGGCTGGAGGAATGTAGCCAAGAACGGATGACCGTATGGCCCGGGCACCGCGGGGGGTTGGAAGCGTGAATAGCCTACCGGCGATAGGTATTCGATGATCGGTTCAAAGTGCAGCAGCGGCAGTTGACGCTCAGCAATGCCGATGGCCTGCAAGGCACGCATAGTCTCGTCGTCGATTCCGATCGCCCGCGGGTAGGTGTACATTTCCTGACGCCGCTCCACCACGAGGGTGCGAACACCGTACTGACCCAGCAGGATTGCGGTGAAGAGCCCGACCGGACCGGCACCTACGACGACCACGTCGTATTCCGCCTCAAGCTCAGCGGTTGGGTTGGTCATTGGGTACCTTTCGCGATGATCTCCAGCACCTGGTCACGGCACTGTTCGGGGTGTAGGAAGTAGTGGTCGCCGTCGAAGACGTGACTCTGGAACGGCGCGGTTGTCCAGTGCGCCCAATCCCGGACCTGCTGCTCAGTTACACGGTCATCGCGGCGACCGTGGAGTGCAACGATCGGCACGTCCAGCACGGTGGCATCCCCGTGGCGGAAGCTGCCGACCATCCGAATGTCGTTGGCCAGAATCGGCAATGCTATCCGCAGCAACGCGGGGTCGGCGGCGGTGGCGTCAGGGAACCGCAGCGCCGTCGCCAGACACTGCAGTTGGGTGGGTGTCATCTCGCGAATGTGTTCCGCGGCAGGCAGATCTGAGTATCCGGCGGCCTGCAGCTCCTCACGGCAATCCAAATAGAATGGATTGCCGCCACTCGCAGGACTGCTGAACGCGGCCAGGTACAGGCACCGCGGGCCCTGATGCCCGTTCGCCCGCAGCCTCGCGGCGAGCAAGTAGCTGATAAGCGCGCCCGCGCTGTGCCCGTATAGAGCGAACGGGCTGTCACCATGGCGCACCACCTCGGTCTCCAACTCGGCGACAATGCGGTGCACGTCCGACACCAGAGGCTCGTCGAGCCGAGCTCCGTGGCCTGGCAGTGCTACCGGGCACACCTCGACACCGGGTGGAGCAGTTCGCTGCCAGCCGTGAAACAGCAACGTGCTGCCACCACCATAGGGAACACAGAGCAGTCGCAGCTTCGCCGCAGGGTCACGAGCTACGAAGTAGGGTTTGGACGACTTGGTACTGCTCTGGGGGACGACCGTTTCCAGCCCAATACCCGTTGACGACAGCGATCCAGCACCGGTGCCGAAATCGGTGACGGGCTGCGATTCAATAGCCACAGTTCCGGTCACGGGTTGGGTGCCAATAGCAGATCCAGACACGGTGCTCACGGCCGACATACCAGCGAAGGCCGGACGCGAATCGCCACCCGACGCATGACCAGTAACGGAAACGGACCGCGCAGGGGATGCGGCACGTTCCGCAGTCAGACACATCGCCAGATCAGCTACCGAAATCCCCTGCACAATATCGGCGAGAGTCACGCCACTGCGTGGGTTAATAGGTTCGAGCGCGCGGTAAAGGCGGGTGGCTTGGATCGAATCGATACCCAATTCGCTGGTGGTGTCCGAGGCGGCGATCTCGGTGACCTCAATTCCCGTGAGTTCAGAAATGAGTCGACTGATCAACGCGGCGAACAGGCTCGGCATCTGACCAGATTCAACTGCCGCGATGTCCGCGGCCTCCTCATCTGTGATCCGCAGCGCGCCGGACGCGGTTGCGGATGCGGCGACGACCGAATCGATGCCGCTCTCGATCCAGCGGATCGTACACGACCGACATTCCAGGATCACCGATCCGTCGGCCGCCACCAGTACGAAGCGCCCGGTAACGCTCTTGGCGTCCGGTGCGAGCTGCACCCCGTCGACCAGCATCGCATGCGGCGCCACAGGCTCACCGGGGTGCACTATTACCTGTCCGAGACGCTCCACCATGAACGGCACTGCGGCAGAAACGGTTTCGGGCATCAGGACGTGAAATACCTGAGCACAGGCGTCGAGGATGCCGGGCGCGACCCGGGCAGCGTGCTGGACTGTCACGGCGTGGGCGGTGTCGATGGCAGCGCACGCCACGCCACCCCGGCGCCGTACCTCTCCGACGGCCCGCACGCTCGGTCCCAACTGCAGCCCACGCCGGCCCATTTCGACGTAGAACTCAGCACCGTCGCAGACCAATCCAACTTGATCCCATGAATCGCGATCAATCGCGCCGGGCGCTGTTTCGGTGTGCCGGCACAAAGTGCCGGATACGTGTAGCTCCCAACGGTTGGTATCGGCATCGACCAGCGAATGGAAAGCGAAGCCAGGAGCATCTCCGTCCACGTCGTCGAATACCAACCGCAGCTGGGCGGGTTGTTCGGTCACCACCAGAGCGGTGCTGAAGACCATCTCCTCAATTTCGAATCGAGCCTCCGGACGGGCCCCGGCGATCGCACGCAGCAGCATCTCGACGAAGTAGCCGATGTGCACGATCCCGTGGGTATCGACCACGGGCAATGCGGTCGGGGCGAGCAAAAATTCGAATTCGGACCCGCTCCGCGGCGACGGGTACTCGCGCGGCTCCAGCGGGTCAGCGGGCAGAACGACACTACTGTTGCACGGCGCCCAATCGAAGGCGTACGGGACCGGCTCCAGCACCGAGGTGGGCACACGCACCCGGCGCACCCCGCACTCGGCATACCACTCAGCCCAATCCACTTCTGCACCAAGTTCGTACATCCGCAGCACGGCGGCCAGCACTTCGTCGACCGCGACAGCCTCCTTCAGCGGTAGCAACTCTCCCGCGGCCGCGTCAACAACCGAATCTCCGCTCGGAGTGAGTTCGACGACCTGCAAGGTATTGACGAACTGATCGGCAGAGATGCCATGGCCGAGCATTACTGCTACCGGGACGTCGTGCTCGACGCATACCGCCGCGGTGCGAGACGGGTCGGGAGTACAGCCAGCGACGCGCCGCCAGTACCCGGGATCACGCAGCTGGCGACCGCCGACGAACACAGCGTCCTGCGGGCAAACGACCGCGGCGTCCAGGCGCGCTACCGCCGGCTGTCCCGGTGCCGGTGGCGCCGACGCCATCGGCACCCGTAGCGCAAGCCCTGCCAGAGTGCGGGTCAGCTGCCGCGTATCGTCCACCCGCACGTCGGAAAACAGCTCGATCAGCTCCTCGATGACCGAATCGAACTCACGCGCGCCGACCTGCAATGCCACCGCATACATGCCCAACCCATCCGGACACCACACGTGTGCCTCGACACCGAAGCCTCGTAGCATCTCGATGCCGCCGCACAGCACCGCCAGCTGATGTCCTGCGAGCGCAGCCGCCGATACCGCCGAACCGCGCCGGAGCAAGGGTGTGCCAGTTCGCGCCGTCCATGCCTGTTCCACGCGATCAAAACCACGGCGGAAACCGCCGAACCATCTGTACCACTCCGCGACTCGTGAATCTGGTTTGACCGGGATAAGTCCCCCGACGATGAACGCAGCCTGCATCGGGCCGGTCCGGGTCAGCCGCGATCGCGACACATGCTGCGGTGTCGCACCCTGCGTTTGCAGAGCACGCAACAGCCCTTGCCGGTCTGCGCCGGTGACGTAGGTGCGGTAGGGGCCGTGAGGGCGGCCGGTCGCGTACGTGAAGCAAATGTCGCCGGCCGTATGCGGGGCCGATTGGAGGTAGCCGACCGCCGCGTCCACGGTCGCCGACAGCGCAGCAGGTGAGCGGGCACTGAGCACCAGCGCATGCCGTCGCTCGGTATTCATTTCGAGCGCGGACGACGCAACGGTGTCGTCGGGTGTGCTGACAATCGCGTGCGCATTTGTGCCGCTGAAACCGAATGAGCTGACCGCCGCAACGATCCGGCGCCCCCCGAAATTCACTTCCTCGCGCGGCACTCGCAACATGAGCCGATCAAAGTCGATGTTGTGGTTCAGCGTGTCGACCCCCGCCTGCGCAGGAATGCGGCCGTGCTGCAGCGCCAGCACCACCTTCAGGAGCGATGCGACGCCGGAAGCGGCTTCGAGGTGTCCGATCTGAGCCTTGTTAGAGGCGACGATCAATGGCCTTTCCGCCGGCCGGTCCTGACAATAGATGGCGCTGGCCGCAGTCGTTTCGATTGGATCACCCAAAGGCGTGCCGGTACCGTGCGCTTCAAGGTAGTCCACGTCAGAAGCGCGCAATCCAGACTTCTGCAGCGCGGTGGCCAGCAGCTGTCGTTGCGCGGTGCCATTCGGCACGGTCAGGCCGCTGCAGCGGCCGTCGTGATTGACCGCAGTCGCCCGCACGAGCGCCAGTACCTGATCTTGGTCACGGTTCGCGTCGATGTGCCGTTTGAGGACGACGACGGCACCGCCCTCGCCTCGGCCATAGCCCTCACCCTCAGCAGTGAACGGGCGACAGCGGCCGTCGATAGACAGTGCCCCGAACCCTGCCAACGCGGTCACCACGGATGGGTCGAGCAACAGGTTCACCCCACCCACGACTGCGATATCGCAGTCGCCGTTGCGGATACCTTCGCAGGCCAGATGCAACGCCACCAGCGACGACGAACAGGCGGTATCCACCGATACCGAGGGCCCGGTGAAGTCAAAGGTATGGCTGATTCGACCGGTTACCACGCTGTCCAGAGTTCCCGTGGCCACGTACTGGCCCGGCCTCGCCGACTGGCGCGCAAGCGCACCGTACTCGCCGCCGATGACACCGAAATACACACCGACGGTTCCGGGAACCTGCCACGGGTTGTAACCTGCCCGTTCGAGGGCCTGTGTGGTCAGCTCGAGCGCTAGGCGCTGGGTCGGGTCCATATCGCTTGCCTCGGTAGGCGATATATTGAAGAACCTCGGATCGAACCGCATCACATCGCGGTCCAGGTAGTTGGCTGTCGCGAATCCGGCGGCGACCGGTTGCGTGGCGAAGTGCTCACCGTGAACGGTCCGCAACCATTCGCTGGCCGGGGCGTCTCGCTCACAGGTCTCGCCGGAATTCAGCAACTCCCAGAAGGCCTCCGGTGAGTCGGCACCTCCGGGCAGTTCGCAAGCCGTCCCGATGACGGCGATCGGCTGCTGCTTGCCTGTTTCGGGTCCCACGGCGACGCGGACGTTGAGATCGCGGATCGTGTCCAACGATTTGCGAAGCAAAGCCTTGAGCTGTTCGTTTTCAACTTCGAGTGTCATGATGCCCTTCGAATCGAAACGCGCTGGTAATCAGAGAATCTGGGTGAGCACCCGCTCGAGTTCGACCGCCGACAGGCGGTCGATCGAGGCCGCATCCAAGTTGGGCAACTCGGGCGCAGTGGCCGCCACCCCCGTGACCGTCGATTTCACCTCCGAACTCGACGAACTCACCGCGAACGTTGAGCCCACCGCATCGAAATCGATGGCCATGTCGAGGTAATCGACGAACTCGGTGATCGTCGGATGGTCGAAGCCAGAGGTCTCACTCGGCTCGAATCCGAGCTCCTCGCTGATCGCTGCCCGCACCTGCATTAGATGAATGGAAGACATACCTAGGTCGAAGAACCCAGCATCGACCGCGGGCATCTCATTGGCCGGATATGCCAATGTTTCGGCGATCCAGCCCTGCAACAAAGTTCGTAGCCGCTGCCGGCGCACCATCGGTGGTAACTCCGCCAGCTCGCACGACAATCCCTGCGCGGCCACCGGCACGCTCCCGCTCCGTACGACCACTTCCGAAGCGACCTCTGCGGCAGACTTTTCCCGAATACCAACTGGGTTCACCACAAAGGTAGCTGCGCCCGACTCCGTATGCAGACTCGCCGAACCGGAGACCGGTTCGGAGTCTTCAGGAGCCCTTTCGATCACGTTCGTCATCGACCTCGCCACCCAATCGGGCGCGCCCGGCGAAACATGAATCCCCGAGTGAGACCGGTCCATTTCACCGAGGTTGGGAACAACCCCCGCCGCGATCGCGAATTCCATGGCCTCGCCGCTGGATCGCGACGTTTCCGGAGGTTCAGGCCAGAAGCGTTGACGTTTCGGTCGTGTCGGCGGGAGATAGACAGGCAGGTGCTTATCGAGTTCGGGATGGACAATCTGCCAGTCAATTGGGAATCCGAGCGTCCAAAGCGTGGCCACCCGGTCGAACTGTCCAGCAGCGATCAACCGCAACAAATAGTCGTGATCCTCGGCGAGCTGACCGAAGAGCGGGTCGACATCCACCGTTCCTACATAGATTCCCCTGTTCCGCAGTCGCTTCGCGTCGCCCGACTCGGCCGTCACGGCACGTAACAGGTCTGCCACCTCGGCCAACGAATCGGCCGCGAACGCAGCCCGGTGCGCATAGGCTTCCCGGCAGCGCAGTAGCGTCTTGACGACGGCAGGCAGAGTTAGTGTGTCTGCGAATGCTTTACGCCACCGATCTTTTCGGTCAAAATCCAGATAGTCGGCCATGACTCGGGCATGGGCTACCAAAGTGTCACGGTCGCGGGCCGACAATGCGATGACGAATCGGTGGGCTGTCGATGTCACGACCGGTACTCCTCGAGGACGATATGAACATTGGTCCCACCGGCACCAATCGACGACACCCCGGCTCTGCGCGGAACATCCCCAAAACCCATACGCACTGGATCCCAATCTGTGAGCTCACGCTGGACGTACACTGGTGAGTTAGCAAAATCGATGGCTGGATTTGTGCGTTCGGCATGCAACGACGGCACCAGGACGCGGTTGTACATCTGCATCACCACCTTCGCCAGCTGAGCAACGCCGGCGGCGGCCTCTGCGTGACCGATGTTCGATTTCACCGACCCGATCGCGCAGTACTGGTTCCGCGAGCTCGCACCGCGGTAGGCGGCGCCGATCGCGGCGACCTCGATCGGATCGCCGAGCCGCGTGCCGGTGCCGTGCGCCTCAAAGTAGCTGATCGTCTCGGCACCACATCCTGCTTGATTCATGGCACGCGTAATGGCGGCGGTGTGCGCGTGCGGGTTGGGCACGGTGAAACCGCTCGTGCGACCGCCGTGGGTGAGAGCGCTACCTCGGATGACGCCGTAGATGCGGTCGCGATCGCGTACCGCGTCGGACACCGGTTTGAGCAGGAATGCCCCGACCGCCTCGGCGGGCACGTATCCGTCGCCCCCCTCGCCGAAGGCATGGCAGCGGCCATCGGAGGACAAGAACTGATATTGAGCCAGCATCTGGTATTTCGACGGATGCAGACTGAGATTGACGCCACCCGCAATGGCCATCGCGCATTCCCCGCGCCGCAGGCTCTCACATGCCAGGTGCACCGCGTACAGCGACGACGAACACGCTGTGTCCAAAGTCATGCTGGGCCCGCGCAGGTCGTGTACGTACGATACCCGGTTGGCGATCGCGTACGTCTGGGCGTTGATCGGCACGTATCCGCCCGAGCGGGCCGCGGCATCGCGTTGCACGAGCTGGTAGTTGTTAAACGTGGAGCCGACATAGACGCCCACTTCGCTATGCATGGCGCGCAACCGGTCCCGCGTATATCCGGCGCTCTCCAGACAGCCGCGGGTAGCCTCCAGGAACAACCGCTCCTGCGGATCCATGAACATCGCCTCGACCGGAGGTATGCCGAGTGCGTCGGCATCGAAGCGGTCGACGTCGGTAAGGAATCCGCCCCATTTGGAGTAGACCTTGCCCGGGACATGGCGGCGCGGATCGAAGTACTCGGCGTGATCCCAACGCTTCAGTGGGATCTCGGTGATCGAGTCGACGCCGTCGCACAGGTTCGACCAGAATTCCTCGAACGAGTCCGCGCCCGGGAACCTACCGTCGAAACCGATGATCGCGATGCCATCATCCGCAGGGTCACGGCGCGAACTCCCCCCGCCCGGTGCGCCGGCATTCAGAAGGACGGGTGCCAGAGGGCCGGATGCATCACTGACGTGCGGTTTGCACGAGGGTGCGGAAGCGACCGTTCCCGGTGCAACGAGATCGAAATGAGCGGCGACCGCACTGGCGTAGTCCCGGTGGATGCGCTCGGCGACCTCCTGGATAGTGCGGCATTCGAAGAATAGCGTCGCAGCGATATCGCCGAACCGTGCCGAGAGTTCGGTGTTGAGTTGGTGGATGATCAGCGAATCGACACCTATATCGGCGAATTCGGAGTCTGGCCGCAACAGCGCGCGCTGCGAGCCGGTAGCCTCAGCTATCAGATCGGCGAGCAACCCCTCCAGCCCTCCGGCCGGATCGACAGCGGAAGCCCGTCCAGCAGGCGCACCCATCTCAGCTCCGGCCCCCTCTACCGAACCTGGATCTGGATAATTCTCGAACTGGACCCCGCCTTCGAGGCCGTATGCCGCAGCAGTGTTCTGCGTGGGATCGCTTTTCGGCCTGGCCGCATTGTGGTTCTCTTGGCGATTCTCCACCGCTGTGGCATTCGGTGCAACGCCGCTAAGGTTCGTGTCGATGTCGTCGTGCCAGAAGGGATTTGGATCGAACCGATATCCTGGCAATCCCGCGGGGCGAACCGCGCCATCGACTTGCGTTCCGGACCAACTTACATTGTGACCGCGTAGCCAGAGGGCGAGCAGTCCGGCCGCCATATCGTCGGGGCCCGCGGTGGCGATATGTACGAATACCGAAGACATCTCCCTCGGCGCCGGGCCGACCACGACCATTGCGGCAGACGGATCTACTTGCTCACAGATGAGTGCCGCCGCGGCCATCGCCTCATCCGCGGCCGGCGCGGCCACCAGACGACCGTTGTAGTTGGCGCGGGTTTGCTCGACGAGCGCAGTGAAAATGTCGAGCCGGCCACCGCGGACCCGGGCATGCGTACGAGCACCCGCGGCAAGCTCGGCGATCTCGATCTCCTCGTACAGAACGGCCACGAGCTCCTCGCGATCCAGGATGTTCTCACAGATCAGCCCTGCCAGCTCGCGGGTCGCCGGATCCACCCAGCGCGCGGGCTGCAGGCCCCAGGCCCCGTCGATTTCGGTAAGCGCAACCGTGACCGCCAACGCGGTTAGAGCCAACTGCGCTGGCGCCAAGTGTGGCGCCCGCCCGCCGAAGTCACGCAGGACCTCGAGCAGTCCGAAACCACGATCCCCCAGCAACTCCTCCCACCGCCCGATCGCGCGGGTGAAGGTGAACTGGTGATCGAGCAGCAGCGCCGCCTGCGCCGCGTAGGGTGCCACGTCCTCCAGTGCCTGCGCACATCCGTCCAGCAGATCCTGCAGATAATCGTCGGTGAATTCGTTGGGCAGCAATTGTTCTCCGCAAACGACGACCCCGCATCGAGGCGGCTCCTCCAGCGCGAACGGACCACCGTCCAGCAACGCGACCACGGCATTCTCGAATGAGACCGCCTCGGCGTGCACCAAGGCTGCGGCGGCACCGGCGATGTCGACAGCTACCAATTCGGCGGCTCTCACGCCGCCGGACGCGAGTGCATCGAGGCTGTCGAGATGCGCGGCGAAGCTAGCCAGCCGGCCCGCCAGCCCGAGTTCGGCCGCCAGAACGGTCAGCGCCTCCAGCTCCGGGTGCCTTACGATGCTCGCCGCGAACGGGCCTACAGGCTCGGTGCCGGTATGCGGCGCGAGCAGGACGGCCGGTCGCGGCTGAGCGGTCACGTCGGCGATCGCATCGGGCTCCTCGCCCCGGCGCAGGGCCGCAAGCAGCTGCGGTAGGTCCTGTACACGGGCGCCAACCCGATAGGGCAGGTCCACCCGGCGCTGATTGGACGCCCGGCACAGCTGCTTCATCATGGATTCCTGTGCTCCGCGCGGATCGGCTGCCCACGCGCCCAGCGTGCTCACCAGCGCGCTACGGGTCTTTGCGGAGAGGGTGAAGACTGCTGCACGGGTGTCAAATTCGCTAGCAGCAGGACGATCGGTTTCCTGGTACTCCTGGATGACTGCGTGGCAATTGACGCCGCCAAACCCGAACGAGCTGACTCCCGCGGTACGCGGCCCGCGCCCGGTTGCCCACTCCCCCGCGGTGTCGGGAAAGGCGATGCACTCGCCGACGCCGCGCAGCAACGGATTGTGGACCTCGCGGTTGAGGGTGGGCACGATCCGGCCGTGGCGCAGCATCAGCAGCACTTTGATCAGCCCGGCCAGTCCCGCGCCCGCCTCGACGTGCCCGATATTCGTCTTGACCGAACCCACCTGCAGTGGGTGGGCGCGATCGGATCCGTAAACGGCTGCCAGAGCCTCGATCTCGATCGGATCGCCGAGACTGGTTCCGGTTCCGTGTGCCTCCACATATCCGACGTCGGACGGAGTAACTCCAGCCTCGTCTAGTGCCATCCGAATCACATCGACCTGCGCGTCGGCATTGGGTGCGGTGAGGTTGCGGTTGTGGCCGTTGTGGTTGGTGGCCACACTTTTCACCACGCCATAGATGTGACAGCCGAGCCGTTCGGCCCGCTCGCGGGTAGTCAGCAGCACCATCCCGGCCCCCTCGCCCGGAACATAGCCGTTGGCGCGGCGATCGAAAGTGAAGCAGCGTCCGTCCGGACTCAGCATCCGCGACTGCGTGAACGCCAAGTATCGCCACGGCGAGCAGACCACATTGACACCACCAACCAGCGCGAAATCACATTGCTCGTGTTGCAGGTCACGACGTCCCTGCGCTAGAGCGACCAGAGAGGCCGAACAAGCGGTATCCACCGTACGGCTGGGGCCGGTCAGATTGAGCAGGTAAGAGATCCGATTGGAGGCGATGCAGGCATAGTTTCCGATTGGGTCGAATGCATCCACCCGCTTGTTGTCGGAGATTCCCTTGATCAAATAGTCTTGGGCCATCAACCCAACATTCACCGACGTCCGGCCCGACTGCAGCAGCCCGATCGGCAGACCTGAGTCCTCGATACAGTGCCAAGTTTCCTCGAGGAGGATCCGGTGCTGCGGATCCATAGCGATTGCCTCTCGCGGTGACAAATTGAAGAACGCGTTGTCAAAGAAACGCGCACTCTCCAGACCACCGATCCATTGTGAATTGATCGTCCCGGGCTGCGTTCTTCCGTCATCGAAGAATCGCTCCCGGTCCCAATTATCTGACCCAACCTCTCCAATGTCAGATCGTCCAGACTCTAATGTATCCCAGAACTCACCGATATTGCCTGACCCCGCAAATCGGCAACCGATACCCACGACAACGACGTCTTGATTCATCCCCCACCTTTTCTTTACTCCCCGGAAATGACTAATTTATCCACTGCGCGAGCGAGTCGTCGGCGACCGCAGCAGGTCGTGGCGATCGGGCGAGCGTCAGCCGGGCCACGATTGCCAGTGCGCTTGCGGCGGCCGCCACGATCCCCATCGGAATGGCACTTGTGCCACCGACCCCGACCAACGGGGCGACGATCGCCCCCGCCAGAAACTGCTGGCAGCCGAGAATCGCCGCGGCGCTGCCGGCGGAGTCACCGTGTTCGTCGAGTGCGAGAGCGGTCGCGTTGGGAAGCACGAATCCCAGCGAGGACACCATTACCCACAGCGGGGGTACCAGCCACCACACCGATAGCCCCGGAAGCGACACGACCACCAACACCGTCACCGCCCCCAGCCCCAACCCCCACAATCCGGCATCGAGCAGCAACCGGGGTGACCGGCGGTTCAGCAATCGGACATTGATGCCGTTGGCCAGCAAGATGCCCGCACCATTTAGGGCGAAGAAGACACTGAACAGCTGTGGGGACACCCCATACACCTGCTGAAACACGAACGACGATGCGGAAATGTAGGCCACCATCGCTGCGAAGGAGAGCGCGACCACCAGCACATATCCAACGAACCGTCGATCTGTGACCGCCGCACGTAAGCCTGCCCACACGGCCGCTGCCCCGCCGCCGTGGCGACGCTGGGGTGCCAGTGTTTCCGGCACCCACAGGTAGGCAAGCGCAAGGAAAATAAGACCTAGCCCGGCAAGCACCACAAACAGCCCGCGCCAATTCATGACCCGCAGCAACTGCGCTCCGATGACCGGCGCCAAGATCGGCGCGATTCCGTTGACCGCCAACAGGAACGAGTAGGCCTTGCTCGCGGCCGTCCCCTCATAGAGATCACGGATGACGGCGAAGGAGATCACGATCCCGGCGGCCCCGGCCAGTCCCTGGAACAGCCGCAGCAAGTCGAGAACCAGAACGTTACCCGCGACGGCACACAGCAGCGAGGCAACCGTGAACACGGCCATGCCAGCCAGCATTGGCCTCCGCCGCCCCCACGCGTCGCTCATCGGACCGATCAGCAGTTGACCGATGGCAAGCCCGAGCAAGCACGCAGTCAGCGACGATTGGATGCCAGACGTTGTCACACCCAGGGTGTGCGCAGCCTGCGGTAACGCGGGCAGATACAGATCGGTGGTGACCGGCCCGAAGGCGGACAACGCGCCGAGCACGGCAATCAACCGAACTTGACTCATCTGCATATTGGTGAATTTCATGATGCTGCCGAGCCATACTCGACCGAAGAAACAATGCGCAAATACGCACCAAGTGCCCCTGCCAGAAATATCGCGCCATTGCTCGTACCCATTTCAACAAGCTCCGAACGCCAACTAACAGAAAGCATGTCCCCCCCTTGAACACGGCATGTTTCATGGACGCAACGCCTAGCCGACAAATTGGCGATCGAACCAATCTATTACTAGCCCACACGATGCATCTCTATAACGAGAGTAGCAACAGGTTCGCCGATGAGCCGACCGAGAAGTTACAATGTGATACATGCCACAGCAACTGATTTGCATTTCAAGAATTATCGTTCCTGAGGATTTCCTGTGAGGTCCATCCATCATATTAGACGATCGGGATTTTCTTCCCAAAAGCGACATTTGGCAGGATTATCCCATTTGCGGCACAAATACCTCCGACCGGTGGGACTTACCTCGAAATTTGCATGCCTCTGATTTGTCGGCCTGCGCTGTTTCGGATTGATCGTTTCGACCATCAGTCGGGTGTTCGAAGAGATGCCGCGCGCGGAGTGGACGGGGGCGTCGGGTCCACAACCCCGTTGGGGGTGTCCCTTCCCCGTCGCGGGGAACTGATTCGTGCAGTTCAGGATGGCCCGTCCGCGATCGCCTCTGAGAGGGCACGGAATCGCGCACGGAGCGATGACGGTCGGCCCGATGCTTGCCTCCCCCGATGCTCACCTCCAAAGAGGCCCACGACCTGTCCTATCTGACCGGTTCACCGCTGCGCGTCCTCCGGGCGCGAGCGCACGACTCGGTCCTGCGGGACCTGACCGCCGGCGCCGAGCAGATCCTTCCCCTTAGTCCATTCTCGGTGGGCAGGCCGGGGACTTCGTATGGATCACCGACTATCCTCCAGACGGGACAGGACCCTCGGGGTGGTGGCCGCTACCTGGGCCCGTCACTCACGACCGCACCCGCCAGTTCTGATTGCTGACGCTGCTCGACGCCGGGCCTCTCGACCCCCCCCAGGAGTACACCGATGTTCAGTACCCGGCCTGGAGTTACGATCGACCACCGGGGAACCGTCTGGGCGACCGCCGACGGCCTTCAGACGATCCCCGCCGGGTCGATGCAGTGGCCGGAGAAAATGGACGCGGGCCGCAATGCTCCACGTGGCCAGACGCAGACGGCAAGAGTGAGTGGCGTGCCGGCTCATGAATCGGTGTCCACTCGCCTTCAACCAGTTCATCAATACGAACAATATGGAACTGATCCAGATTTGTGTGATCTGGAGCCGTTCTGAAGTGTGATCACTGACCGGTCAACCTTTCCAACCCGCATGCAGCCCAAACGAACCGCCATTGGTGAACACCGCTCGGCGGTCAGGGCCTCCGCCTCCGTCGCCACCTCGGCGAATCGCTCCCGGCGCAGGCCAGCCCACCTCGAGCAACGACCTGCGGGTCTCGAGGTGCATCGCGGTCAGTCGGGCGATCTCGGGCGTCGTGAACTCGGAACCGGCGATGTCGGCGTACGGCGAGCCCCGCCACAGCGACAGTGCCTCCAGGTAGGCGGCCGCCGCCGCGTCCGCGGAGGTCTCCGCGACCTCGGCGCCGATCCGGACCAACTCCTCGAACCGCGCGACGTCGACGCTTCCGCGCGCGGCGGACAGCAGGTACCGGCTGCCATCGCGCACCAGCACCCCGTCCTCGCGCCTGGCCCTGTCCGGACTGAGCAGGTCGCGCAGTTTGGAGATCGCGACGTGCAACGAACTGAGCTTGGGCTGATCCAGGTCGTGCCACACCTGGGCCAGCAGACGGTCGGCGGACACGGAGTGCGGGTAGGCGAGGACGAGCGCCGCGAGCAGCGCGCGCTGACGGGCACCAGCGAGGTCATCGGGCGTCCGTCGCGGAGCGCGGCGACGGGCCCGAGCACCCGTAGTTCCAGGCTTTCCGGCATGGCCCGCCCCCTCCTCAGCGCCGCCGATTCCCCTGAGCGCCAGAGGTTACCGGACTCGCCTGCCCGCCCGGGCCGTCTCAGCCCCTCGGCACGACCCGCGAGAGCACCCCGGGCAGCGGGTGCCAGTCCGCGGTCACCACGCTCGCGTTGCCTGCCGCGAGTTCGTCGACGCGGGCCCGCGCCGCCTCCTCCGACGGGCTGGTGCCGTCGATCGCGGGGGCGACCTGGTGCGCGTCGGTCATCACCAGCAGGTAGCCGCGATCGCGATACCAGGCGGTGTCGATGCCACCGTTCACGAACGCGGCGGCGTCCCCGTCGAAGATCACGAACCACGGCCGGACCGTGGCGTCCGGATACCGGGTCTGGCGGGGGTCGCCCGCCTCCGCGCGATGCACGGCAGGGAAGGCGACGGCCTCGTCCAGCGCGCCCGCCGCGGCCAGATCCCGGAGGTGGGTGGCGTATTCGACGTCCGTCCACAGCGGATCGGCCGGGTTCTTCTCCTCCACTGTTCCCGGGATCAGCTCGACGATGAACTTGCCCGCCAGCTCGCCCCGCCCTGGCCAGCCGTCGGCGCGCACGGCCTCGTCGAGGGTGACGGACGCGCCGCCGGTCAGGTCGGACGGCCGGAACAGCGCGGAGCCGAGCCGCTCGTCCAGGAGGGCGTCGAACTCGCGCGGGCCGAGCCCACCGGGGGCGTTGAAGCCGTCCTTCATCTCGATCTTGATCATCACCGGCCGATGACCGGGGTTCGCGTCGTGCCAGACCCGGAGATCGGCGAGGCACCCGGCGAGATCCTGATCCCGGGACAGGCCCCGCAACTGCTCCGGCGCGGGCGCGTTCGCGCAGTTGTTGACGTTCGCCAGCGGATTCTCGTGCGAGACCCGCCAATCACTCATGCCGCCACCCTTGGCGACCACGTCGAAGCTGTTGGTCCAGACATCGAGTTCGATCAGGCCCGCTCCCGAGTCCAACGCGTCCGCGAGGTGCTCGTACGTCTGCTGCTCGTAGGCGTTGTGCACGCCGACCGCGGTGGTCGCCGAGTACGGCGATCCGGATGCGGCCGCCGGATCCGCCTGGGCGGGCACGGCACTGACCAGCAGGACCGCGGCGGTGGCGGCGAGGGCGGCGATGCCTGCCTGTCGAGAAGGATTCACTTGGTGCTGCCTTTACGATGAACGGAGGGTGAACACCCGGCAGCGTACGGGCACCGAGCGCCCCCTGGTTCCGTTCTAGCCGAGCTGGATATCTCCCGAACGAAGGGCACCGACCTTGTCGAACACCGAGATTCAGCTCACCCGGCACGTGGCGGCGACGCCGGCGAAGGTCTGGGCGGTGCTCACCGACCTCGACGCGGCCGCGACGACGCTCACCGGGGTGATCAGCACGGAGCGGGTCGCCGGCGAGGGCTACGCCGTCGGCACCCGCTGGCGTGAGACCCGCAAGATGCTGGGCAAGGAAGCCACCGAGGAGATGTGGGTCGCCGAGGTGGACCCGGAGCGCCGGACCGTGGTGAAGGCGAACTCCCGCGGCGCCGACTACACGACCTCCTTCGCCCTCGCCCCGAGCGGCGACGGCACCGACCTCTCGATGACCTTCAACGCCGACCCCGGGAAATCCACCTTCCTGGCGAAGCTGCTGATGAAGTCCTTCGGCGGGCTCGGCGCGAAGGCCACCGCGAAGATGATGACGCAGGATCTGCGGGACATAGCGGCCGCCGCCGAGGCGGCCTGACTCCGGTTCGCCGGGTCAGGCCCCGATAGAGCCCTTGAGCATCGGCAGCATCGCCCACAGCTGGTCCTGCCAGTACGGCCACGCGTGGGTTCCCGTCGCCGGGAAGTCGAAGTGGGCGGAATCGATGCCCATGGTCATCAACCGCACCTGGAATGCCCTGGTCTGGGCCAGCGAGAGCGCCTCGAGTCCCATCCCCGTCGCGGTGTTGACGTAGTCGATCGGATAGACCGGACGGTTGTGCACGCCCGGCAGACCGCTGGCGGCCGAGATCCACATCGGTAGCCCGCGCAGGCCCTCGGCCTGGACGAACGGGTCGTGCCGCAACCAGGCCGGGTCCCAGGGCGGGCCCCACATGCAGTCCGAGTTGTACAGGCCCGCGTCGAGCATCGCGATGCGGATCGCCTCCCGCATCCCGGGTGCCGACAGGTTGAGGTAGCCCGACATCGCGCCGGCGAAGGTGAACTGGTTGCGGTGGTGGGCCGCCAGGATCAGGGCCGCATTGCCGCCCATCGACAACCCGACGACGGCGTTGCTGGTCCGGCTGATGCCGTACCTGGCCGCCAGGTGGTCGGGCAGGTTCTGGGTGAGGAACGACTCCCACATGTACTTGTACGGCTGGTTGGTGAAGTTGTTCGGGGCGTACCAATCCGCGTAGAAGCTGGACTCGCCGCCGACCGGTTCGATCACGTTGACGCCGTGATCCGACAGCCAGGCGGCGTTGGTCTCGTGTTCCCAGCCGCTCACGTCGTTGGTCGCCCGGATCCCGTCGAGAAGGTAGACGGCCTTGTTGCTGCCGTTGTTCGCCAGCCACATCCGGACCTTGATATGCCCGACCCCTCCCGGCGCAGGCACCCAGTCCTCGTGGAACCGGTCGTACGGATTGGCCGAGGCGGGCGCGGCGGCGCCGAGCGCCAGTCCGAGCGGTAGCACCAGTGCCGCGATCAGCAGCAGCACCGCGGTCCGCGCTCCGTCTTGGACACCCCTCGTAGATCCGCGCATCGCCATCGACCTCCGTCGTGACATGAGTCACAGTGGCACCACGCTATTCCCCTCGACTGCACCCGAGTCGCCTCCTCCGCGCAATCGTTACCTGCACGTGGCCCGAAACGACACCGTTCCGCGACCCTGAAACGCCCCGGTGTCCTGGCGAGACCGGCCCAAGATTTACCATCAAACCAACCGATAGGTTTGTCCGGTTTGGATACATTGACCGGCGAATGTGGCACGGCCACAAAGATCCTTGGGGAGGGGCGGCATCATGCGGGGAACGTGGTCGATTCGGGGACGCCGGAGGGCGGTCGGTCATGCCTAGGCCGGGCCCGGTCCGGCCCCTTGTCGGGGTGAAGATGGACGCCGTGCGGATCGAAGAGTACGACGCACAGGCCCAGCAGGAGGGGCTGCTGATGAAGTCAGGCAAGCCCAACCGATCGGAACTGATCCGGATCAAGCTGGCGTTCGCCGACGAGCACATGCCGAACGGCTGGCGCCCGGCTTGACCGCCCGTCCTACACCCGCACCGGCACCGGGGACAGGTCCCAGGGTCCGTCGCCCGCGAGCTGTAGCTGCTGCGCGTGGTGCTGGTCGACAGTGCTGCGGTGGCTGACGCTCACCAGGATGGTGTCGGGCACCTCCGTGCGGATCAGGCTGTACAGCGAATACTCGAGTCCCTCGTCGACCGCGGAGGTGGCCTCGTCCAGGAACACCAGCTCCGGCCGGATCAGCAGGATGCGGGCGAACGCGATCCGCTGCTGCTCTCCCGGCGAGAGGATCTTCGCCCAGTCCGCCCGCTCGTCGAGCCGATCGACCAGGTTCGCGAGCTGCACCTTCCGCAGGGCCTCCCGGATCGACTCGTCGTCGAGTTCGTCCGGCGTGCCCGGATAGGCGGCTGCGGTCCGTAGGTCACCGAGCGGCAGGTACGGCATCTGGGACAGGAACAGCGTCTTGGTTCCGGCGGGCCGCCTGACCTGCCCCTCGGTGAAGGGCCACATCTCGGCGAGGCTGCGCAGCAGGGTGGTCTTGCCACTGCCCGAGCGCCCCTTGACCACGAGGGTGTCGCCCGGCTCCATCGACAGGTCCAGGTCCGCGATCAGCGAGAACCCGTCCGGCCTGCGCACCTGCACCCGCTCGACCCGGAGCGCGCCCTCGAGCTCCGAGACCGCGATCGCGGGCAGTTCCCGCGAGTCCGAGTTGGCGTCCATCAGACCGTTGAGACGGATCAGGCTGGCCCGGTACCCGGCGAAGACGTCATAGGACTCGCGGAAGAACGAGAGCGAGTCGTGCACCTGCCTGAAGGCGGTCGCGGACTGCGTCATGTCGCCGAGCGTGATCGTTCCGTTGAAGAACCGCGGCGCCTGGATGATGAACGCGAACACCTCGGCGATCTGGTTGACCACCAGGTTCCAGCCGTTGAACTTCAAGGTACGGAAGACGATTCGCCAGTAGTTGCGGATGACGGCGGCGAAGCGGAAGAGCAGCCCGTGCCGCTCGACGCCCTCACCTCGGTAGAAGGCGACGTTCTCGGCGCTGTCGCGGACCCGGACCAGCGCGTAGCGGAAGTTCGCGGTGAGCCGCTCGTTCCAGAAGTTCAGCTGGATCAGCGGCCGGCCGATCCAGAACGCGACGATGGTCGAGAGCAGCACGTACCCGAACACGAGAAAGACCATGGCGCGGGGGATCTCGGTGCCGAACACCGTCATCGGCCCGGACAGGTCCCAGAGGATGGTCGTGAACGACACCAGGGAGACGATCGCGCCGACCGCGCCCATGGACAGCGAGCGCGAGATGGTGACGAAATCGGTGATGTCGGCCTGGATCCGCTGATCGGGGTTGTCGATGGTCTCGTCGACGAACCGGTCGCGATAGAACGCGCGCCCTTCCAGCCAGTCGGTGGTCACGTGCTCGGTCAACCACACCCGCCAGCGGATGTCGAAGGCCTGGCCGATGTAGTAGATCAGCAGTGAACGGGCAACGTGGATGGTGGCCAGCACCCCGAAGATCCACAGGCTCCGCCAGAACGTCGCCTTCGCCGCGTCCAAGGCCCCGACATCGCCCTGAGCGAAGGACTGCGCGGCCATCTGCAGAGCGGTGTACATCTCGTTGCCCTGGTATGAGAACAGCACCGTCATGCGGACCGCGAAGACCGTCATGAACAGCACCACTGCCAGCAGTGCGTACACCGGCGCGCTCTCGCGGCCCTTGAAGTAGTCGCCGCTGATCCGCCAGAACTGCCTGCCCCACCTGGTGGTCCGGAAGAGCACGTAGGCGATCAGGACGAAGCACACCGCCGCAATGGCAAATGCCCGGAATGTCCATATCAGGCTGGTGACGACCTCGTGGTCCCAGTCGAGCCCGCCGTCTTCCGACATACGCCACCCCATTCGCGCGTTCACGGCCCGAGCGACCAGACGCCCGCGCCGTAGAGATGGCGAAGTCTAACCCCGATGACACCCGCGCAGCGCGACCAACGGCACCGTCGTGCCGTTCCTGCACGGCGTCAACGAGTTTCGCCCGCAGTAGCGAGGGGACGCGCGACTACTTCCGGCTCGGGAAGTGCCGGATCAGGCCCTCCTGCACAACGGTCGCGAGCAGCTGCCCCTCGAGCGAGAAGAACCGGCCGGTCGCCAACCCGCGGGAGCCGGCCGCCACAGGCGACTCGGTCGCGTACAGCACCCACTCGTCGAACCGGAACGGTCGGTGGAACCAGATCGAGTGGTTCACGGTGGCCGCGACGATCCGGTCCAGGCCCCAGGACAGCCCGTGGGTGGTGATGATCGAGTCGAGCACCGTGGTGTCCGACGAGTAGCCCATCGTCGCGACGTGCAGCAGCGGGTCGTCGGGCAGCTCGCCGTCCGCCTTCATCCAGACCCGGTTGTGGTTGAGCTTCTCCCCTGTGCCCTTGAGGATCCAGCTAGGGTCGTTCGCGTAGCGCATGTCGATCGGCTTGAGGGCGTTGACGAACATCTGCAGCCGGTCCTCGTACCCGACGAAGTGATCGCCGAGCGGCGGCAGGGTGTCCGGGTACGGCACGTCCGGGACCTCGACCGCGTGCTCGAGACCCTTGCCCCAGTCCTGGAAGGCCACGAGCATCACGAACAGCTCCTGATCGTCCTGGTAGGCGACGACCTGGCGGTTCGCGAAGGCCCTGCCATCGCGGTGGCGCTGCACCCGGTACTCGATCGGCCGCTTCACATCGCCGCCCCGGATGAAATGGGCGTTGATTGCGTGCACCGGCCGGTCACCGGAGACCGTACGCCCGGCCGCGATGATCGCCTGGGACACCAGCTGGCCGCCGAACGTCCGGCTGCCGAGCTGGGCCTGGGGCGGGTGCTGCCCGAGGAACACGTCCTCGTCGAGCTGCTCGAGGTCGAGCACGCTGAGAAGGGTGTCGAGATCCCCCGCCCGAACAGGGCGGGGCTGTGCCCCCAGGTCAGTCACCTAGTGGTCCTCTTCTCCGATGCGGTGCACGTGAATCAGGTTGGTCGAGCCGACGGTGCCCGGGGGCGAACCGGCCACGATCACGACGAGGTCGCCCTTGTTGTACCGGCCGAGGGACAGTAGCGCGGTGTCGACCTGCCCGATCATCTGGTCCGTCGTCGAGACCGGCGACACCAGGAAGGTCTCGGTGCCCCAGGTCAGGGTCAGCTGGCTGCGCACCTCCGGCAACGGGGTGAACGCGAGCAGCGGCAGGTGCGTGTGCAGCCGGGCCAGCCTGCGGACCGTGTCGCCTGACTGGGTGAACGCGACCAGCGCCTTGGCATCGAGGCGCTCGCCGATGTCGCGTGCCGCGTAGGAGATCACGCCGCGCTTGGTCCGCGGGACGTGGGTCAGCGGGGGCACCCGGGTGGACTCGGCCTCGACCGCTTCCACGATCCGGGCCATCGTCTGCACGGTCTCCATCGGGAACTTGCCGACCGAGGTCTCGCCGGACAGCATCACCGCGTCGGCGCCGTCGAGGACGGCGTTCGCGACGTCCGAGGCCTCGGCGCGGGTCGGCCGGGAGTTCTCGATCATCGACTCGAGCATCTGCGTCGCGACGATCACGGGCTTGGCGTTCTCCCGCGCGATCTGGATGGCGCGCTTCTGCACCAGCGGCACCTGCTCGAGGGGCAGCTCGACGCCGAGGTCGCCGCGGGCCACCATCACCGCGTCGAAGGCCAGCACCACGGCCTCGAGGTTCTCGATCGCCTCGGGCTTCTCCAGCTTCGCGATCACCGGGACGCGGCGATCGAGGCGGTCCATGACCGCGTGCACGAGCTCGATGTCCGCGGGCGACCGCACGAAGGACAGTGCGATGAAGTCCACGCCGAGCCGCAGCGCGAACTCGAGGTCCTCGATGTCCTTCTCGGACATGGCAGGCACCGAGACATCCATGCCGGGCAGCGAGACGCCCTTGTTGTTGCTGACCGGACCGCCCTCGGTCACCTCGCAGACGACGTCGTTGCCGTCGACGGCGGTGACCGTCAGTCCGACCTTGCCGTCGTCGACCAGCAGCCGATCGCCGGGCTTGGCGTCCTTGGCCAGCTCGCGGTAGGTGGTGGAGACGCGGTCGTGGGTGCCGTCGCAGTCCTCGACGGTGATCCGCACCTCCTCGCCGTTCTCCCACACGGTGCTGCCGGTGGCGAAGCGGCCGAGCCGGATCTTGGGGCCCTGGAGGTCGGCGAGGATGCCGACGGCCTTGCCGGTCACGTCCGAGGCCTCGCGGACCCGGCGATAGTTCTCCTCGTGGTCGGCGTGTTCGCCGTGACTGAAGTTCAACCGGGCCACGTCCATGCCGCTCTCGACGAGCTCACGAATGCGATCCCCGGTCGCGGTTGCGGGGCCGAGCGTGCACACAATTTTCGTCCGTCGGGTCACGCGTCGAGCCTAGTCGGTGCCCTCACTCATCTCCATCGCAGGCGGTGAATTGTGCATACATACAAACAATTAGACCCTTTGCGTTTGCCTGCGATTCACACGACGGCGAGCGGCAGCGCCGTCGGGTGCACGGGCGACGGCAGGTCCGAGTGCCCGGTGAGGTACACGTCGACACCGCGCGCCGCTGACCGGCCCTCGGCGATCGCCCACACCACCAACGAGGCCCCGCGGTGCGCGTCGCCGCAGACGAAGACGCCCGGCGCCGTGGTCTGCCAGTCCGGGCCGCACGACAGCACGCCGCGCCTGGTCAGCGACAGCCCGAGATCGTCGAGCATCCGGCTGTACTCGACGCCCTCGAATCCGATCGCGAACAGCGCCATCTCACAGGGCAGTTCGACCTCCTCGCCGACGGGCCGGACGTGCCTGCGCCCCTCCTCGTCCCGGCTGACCTTCACCTCCGCCAGCACCATCGACCGCACGTTGCCCTGCTCGTCGCCGAGGAAGCGCTGCACCGCCACCTCGTAGCGCCGGACGCCGCCCTCGGCGTGCGCCGGCGAGGTGCGCAGCACCATCGGCCAGGACGGCCACGGGGAACGCTCGTCGTCGCGCTCGGTTGGCAGCTCCGGGTTGTAGTCGAGCTGCGTCACCGACGCCGCGCCCTGACGGTGCGCGGTCCCGAGACAGTCGGCCCCGGTGTCGCCGCCCCCGATGATCACCACGTGCTTCCCCTTCGCGGTGACGGGGCTCGCGCCGTCGCCCTCGCATTCCCGGTTCGACGGCACCAGGTGGTCCATCGCCAGGTGGATGCCCTTGAGTTCGCGGCCCTCCACGATCGTGTTGTCCCGCGCCCGCAGCGCACCGACGGCCAGCACCACGGCGTCGAACCGGGCGCGCAGTTGTTCGACGGTCAGATCGACGCCCACCTCGCAGTCGGTGACGAAATGGGTTCCCTCCGATCGCATCTGGGACAGGCGCCGCTCCAGAATCGACTTGTCCATCTTGAACGCGGGGATGCCGTACCGCAGCAGTCCGCCGAGGCGGTCGTCGCGCTCGAACACCGTCACGTCGTGCCCTGCCCGGGTGAGCTGCTGCGCCGCGGCCAGGCCACCGGGTCCCGAGCCGACCACCGCGACCTTCTTGCCCGTGCTGATCACCGGGTGCTGGGGCACGACGATGCCGCCCTCCCACGCCGCGTCCGCGATGGCCTGCTCGATCCGCTTGATCGTCACCGAGCCGCCGGTGTCGTTCTCGGCGATCGACAGCACACACGCCGCCTCGCAAGGCGCCGGACAGACCCGCCCCGTGAACTCCGGAAAGTTGTTCGTGGCGTGCAGCCGTTCGCTGGCCGCACCCCACCGGTCCCGGCGTACCAGGTCGTTCCAGTCGGGGATCAGGTTGCCCAGCGGGCATCCCGCGGAACCGGAGTGGCAGAACGGAACCCCGCAGTCCATGCACCGGGTCGCCTGCTCGGCCACCTCCCTGGCCCGCTCGGCGGCGGGCTGCTCCGCATAGACCTCGTCCCAGTCGCCGATGCGCTCGGTGACCGGGCGCTTGGGCGCGTCCTTCTTGACCACCTTCATGAAGCCCTGGGGATCAGCCACGAGCCGCCTCCATGATCGCCGTGTCCACGTCCCGGCCCTCGGCGCGCGCGAGCCGGGTCGCGTCGAGCACCCGCTGGTAGTCGACCGGCAGCACCTTGGTGAACAACGCGCTTCGGCGCGGCCAGTCCGCCAGCACCGAGGCCGCCAACGGCGACCCGGTCCAGTGCCGGTGCTGCGCGACCGCCTCGGACAGCCACGCGAGGTCGTCTGCATCGAGCGGCTGCAGCGTCACCATCGCCCGGTTCACCATCTCCGGATCCAGATCCAGCACGTACGCGATGCCGCCCGACATGCCCGCCGCGAGGTTGCGCCCGGTGCGCCCGAGCACCACGACGCGCCCGCCGGTCATGTACTCGCAGGCGTGATCCCCGACCCCCTCGACGACCGCGGTGGCGCCGGAGTTGCGCACCGAGAACCGCTCACCCACCAGTCCACGCAGGTAGACCTCGCCGGACGTGGCGCCGTAGAGGATCGTGTTTCCCGCGATCACCTGGGCCTGCGCCACGAACGTCGCGTCCGGGGACGGCCGCACCACGATCCGGCCACCCGAGAGCCCCTTGCCGACATAGTCGTTTGCGTCGCCGATCATGTCGATCGTCACCCCTGGCGGCAGGAAGGCGCCAAGCGACTGGCCCGCCGAGCCGGTCAGCTCCAACCGGATGGTGTCGTCCGGCAAACCCTCCGCGCCGTAGCGGCGGGTCACCTCCGACCCCAGCAGGGTGCCGACCGTGCGGTTGACGTTGCGTACGGGCAGCTCCAGCCGGACGGGGTGCGCGTCCTCCAGCGCGCCCTCGGCGAGCTGGATCAGGGTGCGGTCCAGCGCCAGCTCCAGCCCGTGGTCCTGATCGCGCTGCCTGCGGCGCTGGGTCATCGGTGTGCCGTCGCGGTCGGTCGGGATCTCGAAGATCGCCGACAGGTCGAGCCCACGGCTCTTCCAGTGCGCGATGCCCTCCGCGGTCTCGAGCACGTCGGCCCGGCCAACCGCCTCGTCGACACTGCGGAACCCGAGCTGCGCCAGGTACTCCCGGACGTCCTGGGCGATGAACCGGAAGAACTCCTCGACGAACTCCGGCTTGCCGTTGTACCGCTTGCGTAGCTCCGGGTTCTGGGTGGCCACCCCGACCGGACAGGTGTCGAGGTGGCAGACCCGCATCATGATGCAGCCGGCCACGATCAGTGGCGCCGTGGAGAACCCGAACTCCTCCGCGCCGAGCAGTGCCGCCACCATCACATCGCGGGCGGTGCGCATGCCACCGTCACACTGGACGGTGATCCGGTCCCGAAGGCCGTTGAGCACCAACGTCTGCTGCGCGTCGGCGAGCCCGATCTCCCATGGCGCGCCCGCGTGCTTGAGGGAGGTGAGTGGGGACGCCCCGGTGCCGCCGTCGTGGCCGGAGATGAGCACCACGTCGGCGTGTGCCTTCGACACCCCGGCCGCGACCGTGCCGACGCCGACCGAGCTGACCAGCTTCACGTTCACGCGGGCCTGCTCGTTGGCGTTCTTCAGATCGTGGATCAGCTGGGCGAGATCCTCGATCGAGTAGATGTCGTGGTGCGGCGGCGGGGAGATCAGTCCGACGCCGGGCGTCGAGTGCCTGGTCTTGGCCACCCATGGGTACACCTTGTAGGCGGGCAACTGCCCGCCCTCCCCCGGCTTCGCGCCCTGCGCCATCTTGATCTGGATGTCGGTGCCGTTCACCAGGTAGTCGCTGGTGACGCCGAACCGGCCGCTGGCGACCTGCTTGACCGCGCTGCGCCTGCGCGGATCGTAGAGCCGATCGGTGTCCTCGCCGCCCTCCCCCGAATTCGACCGCCCGCCCAGGTTGTTCATCGCGATCGCCATCGTCTCGTGCGCCTCGGCCGAGATCGAGCCGTAGCTCATCGCGCCGGTGTTGAAGCGCGTGACGATGGACTCCACCGACTCCACCTCGTCGAGCGGTACGGGCTCGCGCAGCCCCTCACGGAACCGGAACAGCCCGCGCAGCGCGCCGCCGGCCGCGGCCAGCCGATTGACCTCCTCGCTGTACCGGGCGAACACCTCGTGCTGGCCCGATCGGGTCGCGTGCTGGAGCAGGAACACCGTCTCGGGGGTGAACAGGTGCAGCTCGCCCTCCCTCCGGAACTGGTATTCGCCGCCCACCTCCAGGCGGCGGTGCGCCCGATCGGTCGGGTTGTCGGGGTACGCGATCCGCTGCCGGATCCGGACCTCCTCGGCGAGCACGTCGAGGCCCACGCCGCCGAGTTTGCTGACGGTGCCTGTGAAGTACTCGTCGACCAGTTCGCGGTCGAGTCCGATGGCCTCGAAAACCTGTGCCGCCGTGTAGGACCCGACGGTCGAGATGCCCATCTTGGACATCACCTTCAGCACGCCCTTGCCCAGCCCGGTCAGGTAGTTGCGGACCGCGATCTGCGGCTCGACGCCGACCAGCTCGCCCTCACTGACCAGGTCCTCGATGGACTCCATCGCCAGGTACGGGTTGACCGCGGCGGCGCCGAAACCGATCAGCAGCGCCAGGTGGTGCACCTCGCGCGCGTCGCCGGTCTCGACGACCAGCGCCACCTTGGTGCGCTCCTTCGTCCGCACCAGGTGGTGGTGCACGGCGGAGACCGCGAGCAGCGACGGGATCGGCGCGCGGGCATGGTCCGAGTCGCGGTCGGAGATGATCAGCGTCCGGTACCCCGCCGCGATCGCCTCGCTCGCCGCCGACCGCAACTCCTCGATCGCCTCGGCCATGCCCGTGCCGCCGCGCTCGACGTCGTAGAGCGCGCGCAGCACCGTGGCGGCCAGGCCCTGGTTGTCGCCGTCGTCGTTGATGTGGATGATCTTGCCGAGCTCGTCGTTGTCGAGGACCGGCCAGGGCAGCACGATCTGCCTGCACGAGGCCGCGGTCGGTTCGAGCAGGTTCTGTTCCGGTCCCATCACCCGCGAGAGGGACGTGACGACCTCCTCCCGGATCGCGTCCAGCGGCGGGTTGGTCACCTGTGCGAACAGTTCGATGAAGTAGTCGTAGAGCAACCGCGAACGCTGCGACATGACCGCCACCGGGGTGTCGGTGCCCATCGAGCCCAGCGGCTCACCCGGCGCGGAGGCCATGGGGGCGAGCAGGATCCGGAGGTCCTCCTCCGTGTATCCGAAGACAACCTGCCGCAGCACCACCGACTCGTGCGGATGCTGCATGTGCGCGCGTTCGGGCAGCTCCCTGAGCTCGAGCAGCCCGCTGTGCAGCCACTCCGAGTACGGACGCTCCCTGGCCAGCCGCAGCTTGGCCTCCGCGTCCGGCACGATCCGACCGACCGCGGTGTCGACGAGGAACATCTGGCCGGGTTCGAGCCTGCCCTTGGCCACCACCTCGGACGGCGGCACGTCGAGGACGCCGCTCTCGCTGGCGAGGATCACCCGCCCGTCCGCCGTCTGCCACCACCGGCCGGGACGCAGGCCGTTGCGGTCGAGCACCGCCCCGACCTCGGTGCCGTCGGTGAAGGTCACACAGGCGGGGCCGTCCCACGGCTCCATCAGCGAGGCGTGGAAGCGGTAGAAGTCGCGCCGCTCGGCCTTCATCTGGGCGTCGTTCTCCCACGCCTCCGGGACCATCATCATCACCGCGTGCGCCACGCTGCGTCCGCCGAGATGCAGCAGCTCGAGCACCTCGTCGAAGGACGCGGAGTCCGAGGCCTCGGGTGTGCAGATCGGAAAGAGCCGTGTGAGATCGCCGGGGATCAGCGCGCTGGCGAGCAGCGCCTCCCTGGCGTGCATCCGGTTGCGGTTCCCGCGCACGGTGTTGATCTCGCCGTTGTGCGCGACGAATCGGAACGGATGCGCGAGGGGCCAGGACGGGAAGGTGTTGGTGGAGAACCTGCTGTGCACGATCGCGATCGCGCTGTGGCAGCGGTCATCGCGCAGGTCGGGGAAGAACGCGGGCAGCTGCGCGGTGGTCAGCATCCCCTTGTAGACGATCGTCCGGCTCGACAACGACGGGAAGTACACCCCCGTGCCATCCGCCTCGACCTCGGGGCTCACCTGCTCGGCGCGCTTGCGCAGCCCGTAGACCAGGCGGTCCAGTACCAGGTCCGCGGGCCGCCCGTCCGGACCCGCCGGTGCCGCGACGAACAGCTGGCTCATGTGCGGCATGCAGTCGCGCGCGGAGTGGCCGATGTCGGCGCCGTCGGGGTCGACGGGCACCTCGCGCCAGCCGAGCACCTCGAGTCCCTCGTCCTCGGCGATCGCACTGATCCGCTCGACGGCGGCGGCGCGTCGATCCGGGTCCCGCGGGAGGAAACAGATCCCGGCGGCGTATGTGTTCGCGCCGTCGGGGTTCGGCTCGGGCAGCTCGAACCCGGCCACCTCGGCCAGCAGGGCGGTCGGCAGCTGCAGCAGGATGCCCGCGCCGTCACCGCTGTTCGGCTCGGCGCCCGCGGCCCCGCGGTGTTCGAGATTCGCCAGGGCGAGGAGCCCGTCCGCGACGATCGAGTGTGAGCGCCTGCCGAGGATGTCAGCCACCATCGCGACGCCGCAGGAATCGGCCTCCTGGGCCGGGTCGTACAGACCCTGCGGCGCGGGCGAGCGAGAGAACAGCAACGGGCACCTCCACATCGGCCGGGAAGGCTGCCGGGTGTGGCGCGCGGGGCCATCGCACGGAGCCTCGGCTGGCGGGTCCCACCGGGTCGGGTGGAGATCACACCAGTTCGGGGTTCCGGGACGACTCTGGCCCGAAAAGAAAACTCCGAGCGTCACACTCGGGCGTGCTCAGTTTAGCAGCAGAAACGCCCGAGTATAGGGGCGTAACCAGGACCGATCAGCCCCTGAGCGGCCTGCCCTGCCCGTCCTTGACGTTGCCGGAGAACATCATGATCCCGTCGATGAACGACCAGAGCCACACGACCGGGAATATGACGAAACCGATCAGCAGGAACGTCGTGATGACGCCCAACCAGAAGAGCAGCAGCTGCGCCAGACCGATGCCGGTACTGCCCACGTAGAGGCGGCCGACACCGCAGATCCCGACGAAGGGCAGCAGGATCTGCAGCAGGCCCGCGGTCGCCTTCGACTTGTCCGACAGCGGTTCGCCGGTCAGCGGGTCGCGTCCGAAGGGCGCCTCCGGGGCGCCGCCGAAATACGCCGGCTGCACGAAGGGCTGCTGACCATAGGGCTGTTGCGCGTAGGGCTGGCCGAAGGGCTGCACGGGCGGCTGCCCGTAGGCCTGCGGTTGTGCCTGCGTGGGCTGCTGCCCATAAGCCTGTGGCTGCGGCTGCGTGGGCTGCTGCCCGTAAGCCTCCTGCTGCGGCGCGGTCGCGCCGGCGTCCATGAGCCATCCCGGGCCGGTGCCCTCGGGTCCGTACACGGGACCCGGTGTCGATCCGCCCTCTGGTACCTCAGACATGTCGATATCTCCCCCCTGGTTGTTCATGAGCTAACTGTCGGTCTTGCCCGCCTCGGTACCGCCGGATTCCGCGGGGCCCGCGGGGCCCGCGTCGGGTGCTCCTTCCGACCCCCCGGTCGCGGATGAACCGGTCGCCGCGACTGCGGTCGCCACAGGCTCCCGAGGATGCTTCGGCTGGAGCTCCTCCGGGGCCTCCCGGCCCTTCTTCGCCGCGAGGAAGTAGATCACCGCTCCGATGAACACGATGATCGACGTGAACACGTTGATCCGGATCCCGGCGATGTGGGTCGCGTAGTCGTCGCGCAGGAGCTCGACGAAGAGACGGCCCATGCAGTATCCGGCGACGTAGAGCGCGAACAACCGGCCGTGGCCGATCCGGTAGCGGCGGTCCACCCAGACCAGCAGCACGACGATCAGCAGGTTCCAGACGAGCTCGTACAGGAAGGTGGGGTGCACGACCTTCTCCACCACCCCGGTGGAGGTGCCGGCCAGCTGATCCAGCCGGCCGTCCGCGTTGACCCGCTCGAAGATCTCCAGGCCCCAGGGCACGGTCGTCTCGCGCCCGTACAGCTCCTGGTTGAAGTAGTTGCCGATCCGTCCGATCGCCTGCGCGAGCAGGATTCCCGGCGCGACGGCGTCACCGAGGGCGGGCAGCGGAACCCCACGCTGTCGGCAGCCGATCCAGGCCCCGATACCACCGAACAGCACGGCACCCCAGATGCCGAGGCCGCCCTGCCAGATCTTCAGCGCATCGACCGGGTTGCCGCCCTCACCGAAGTAGGTGCTCCAGTCGGTGGCCACGTGGTACAGCCGGCCACCGATCAACCCGAACGGGACGGCCCAGATCGCGATGTCGAGGACCGTGCCCTTCTCGCCACCGCGGGCGACCCAGCGCCGGTCGCCCCACACCGCCGCGACGACGATGCCGACGATGATGAACAGCGCGTAGGCGCGCAGCGGAATCGGGCCGATCGACCACACGCCCTGGGGCGGGCTCGGGATATAGGCAAGGATGTCGGCAGTCGAAGTCACGACGCCACGGTAGCCGAGCGGACTCCCGCGGCGAGTTCGGTGGTGATCGCGCGCAACGCCTCCTGGCCCTCGGCCACAGCCGTCACCAGCGCCGAGCCGACGATGACCGCGTCCGCGTAGGCGGCGATCTCGGCGGCCTGCGCGCCGGAGCGCACGCCGAGCCCGACGCCGACCGGGATGTCGGAGTGCTCACGCACCCGCGCCACCAGCTCCGGCGCCATGTTGGACACCGCGTCGCGGGCGCCGGTGACGCCCATCGTCGAGGTCGCGTAGACGAAGCCGCGGCACAGGTCGACGGTCTTGGCGAGGCGCTCGTTGGTCGAGGAGGGCGCGACCAGGAAGGTCCGGTCCAGTCCGTACTTTTCGGAGGCGGCCAGCCAGTCGGCGGCCTCGTCCGGGATGAGGTCGGGGGTGATGATCCCCAGGCCGCCCGCGGCGGCGAGGTCCCGGGCGAACTCGTCGACGCCGTACTTGAGGACCAGGTTCCAGTAGGTCATCACGACCGCCTTGCCACCGGCCTTGCTGATCGCCTCGACGACGGTGAACACGTCCCGGACCCGGAACCCGGCGACCAGGGCCGCGTCCGCGGCCGCCTGGATCGTGGGTCCGTCCATCACCGGGTCGCTGTACGGGATGCCGACCTCGATCAGGTCGCAGCCGGAGGAGACCAGCGTCTCGAACGCCTCGATCGAGCCGGGCAGGTCGGGGTAGCCGGCGGGCAGGTACCCGACCAGCGCGGCCCTCTTCTCCGCTCGACACTGCGCGAAGAGCTCACCCAGGCGGGACGGTGCTGCGGCGTGCGGCTGCGGTGCGGTCACTTCGCCTGGCCTTCCTCGTTGGAGTGGTCGGTGTCGCTGTCCGGCATCAGGCCGAACCACTTCGCGGCGGTGTCGACGTCCTTGTCGCCGCGGCCGGAGATGTTGACCAAAACGATCGCGCCCTCGCCGAGCTCCTTGCCGAGCTTGAGGGCGCCTGCCACGGCGTGCGCCGACTCGATGGCGGGGATGATGCCCTCGGTGCGGCTGAGCAACGCGAACGCGTCCATCGCCTCGGTGTCGGTGATCGGGCGGTACTCGGCCCGGCCGATGTCGTTGAGGAACGAATGCTCGGGTCCAACGCCCGGATAGTCGAGCCCGGCGGAGATCGAGTGCGAGTCGATGGTCTGACCGTCCTCGTCCTGCAGCAGGTACGAGTAGGCCCCGTGCAGTGCACCCGGGGAGCCACCGGTGATGGTCGCGGCATGCCTGCCGGTCTCGACGCCGTCGCCCGCGGCCTCGAGGCCGACGAGCCGAACCGACGGGTCGTCGATGAACGCGTGGAAGATGCCGATGGCGTTGGATCCACCGCCGACGCAGGCTGCGACCGCGTCAGGCAGCCGACCGGTGTGCGCCAGCACCTGCGCCCGCGCCTCGAGACCGATGATGCGCTGGAAGTCGCGGACCATGACCGGGAAGGGATGCGGCCCGGCGGCCGTGCCGAAGCAGTAATAGGTGTTGTGCGCGTTGGTGACCCAGTCACGCAACGCCTCGTTGATGGCGTCCTTGAGGGTGCGCGAGCCGGTCATCGCCGGGATCACCTCGGCGCCGAGCAGACGCATCCGAGCGACGTTGAGCGCCTGACGCTTGGTGTCGACCTCACCCATGTACACCACGCAGTCGAGGCCGAGCAGCGCGCAGGCGGTGGCGGTGGCGACGCCGTGCTGGCCGGCGCCGGTCTCGGCGATGACGCGCGTCTTGCCCATCCGCTTGGCCAGCAGCGCCTGCCCGAGAACGTTGTTGATCTTGTGAGAACCGGTGTGGTTCAGGTCTTCCCGCTTGAGCAGCAGCCGGGCGCCGCCCGCGTGCTCGCTGAGCCGAGTGGCCTCGTACACCGGCGACGGACGGCCGGTGTAGTCACGCTGCAGCCGATCCAGCTCGTTCAGGAACGAGTCGTCCCCGCGGGCCTTGTCGTACTCGGCGGTGACCTCCTCGATCACCGCCATCAGTGCCTCGGGGACGTACCGTCCGCCGAAGACACCGAAATGGCCGCCCTGATCGGGCTCGTGGGCGCTGCGCTCGGTCACACCGGCACTCATGCGGGGAAGGCCGCGGCCCTTGGCGGAAAGTACGGGATCGTCTGTGCTCACCCGTCCAGTCTGCCTTAGTCGGTGCGACCGAACTCACGTCGGGTCCGACCGCCAGGGGTCGGTCAGCGAGCGGGCTTGGGGCAGGACGGGTGCGCCCCGGCGGCCACCAGATCCTTGACGGCCGTGCGCGGATCGCCGCTGGTGACCAAGCCCTCGCCGACGAGGACCGCATCCGCGCCCGCGCCCGCGTACGCCAGCAGATCCGCGGTCCCGCGGACTCCGGACTCGGCGATCTTGACGACCTCGGTCGGCAGCCCGGGGGCGATACGGGCGAACGTGTCGCGGTCCACCTCGAGGGTCTTGAGGTTGCGCGCGTTGATGCCGATGACGCTCGCGCCCGCCTCGAGGGCCCGGTCGGCCTCCTCCTCGGTGTGCACCTCAACGAGGGCGGTCATGCCGAGGGACTCGGTGCGGTCGAGCAGCGACGCGAGCGCGTCCTGTTCGAGGGCGGCGACGATCAGCAGGATCACATCGGCGCCGTGGGCCCTGGCCTCGTGGATCTGGTACGGGCCGACGATGAAGTCCTTGCGCAGCACCGGGATCGTCACGGCCGCCCGCACGGCGTCGAGGTCCGCGAGCGAGCCACGGAAACGACGCTCCTCGGTCAGCACGCTGATCACCCGCGCGCCGCCCTGCTGGTACGCCAACGCAAGCTCGGCGGGGTCCGCGATGTCCGAGAGCGTGCCCTTGGACGGGCTGGCCCGCTTGACCTCGGCGATCACCCCGATACCGGAAGCCCGCAACGCGGCGGCGGCGTCGAGTGCCGCCGGAGCGGCGGCCGCGGCCGCCTTCACGGCTGTGAAGTCCAGAACGGATTCACGGGCTGCGACGTCTGCACGCACCCCGTCGAGAATCGAATCGAGAACCGTCATCGTGTCCCGAGTCCTTTCTGGGCCGTTGCCGTGTGAGCAACCTCATCGGATTGGGCAAGCCTAGAGGGCGCCACCATATTGACTAACGGCGGGTGTCTGTGCCTCCGGCAGGCTCGGGTCCGTCCTGGTCGTTTGGCCCGGCCACGTCGCCCGTGGTCGGGTCCTCCCCCGCGTCCAGTGCGTCCCAGAGCATTCGCTCGCTGAGCGGTTCCTTCGAGGTCGCCGCGCGGTTGCCCGCCTCTTCCCTGCGGGCGGCGGGGGCAGCGTACTTCGACGACAGCCCGGCACTCGCGCCCGCCTTGCGGATCAGCGCGACCGCGGCGACGAGGGCCGTGACCCCACCCAGCAGCACGAGGACCGCAGGCAGGGTGAAGGCCTCGGTCGCGGTGACCTCCGCGCGGCCGGGCAGCTCGGCGAGCCGTCCGGCCTTGTCGTCGTCGACACCGCCTATCAGCAGGGACGCGGCCGGCACGATCGCCGCGACCGCGACCAGCGCGACCAGCAGCCCGACCACCCGCAGGGCCCAGCCGCGCACGGCGAAGGAGGCGGCGATGGCCGCGACCAGCGTCAGGGCCAGCGGCGTCGTCGCGGCCGCCCAGGTGCCGCCGATCAGTTCGCTGGTGCGGGCCCCACCGAGGCCGTCGAACGACTCCACCCGCACCCAGGTCATCCGCGAGGACGCCCACAGGCACAGCGCCGCGACCGCGAGCAGCAGCACCGGCACGGCGGCCGCGGACGCCCGCCCCCTTGCGGGCGCGGCGGCCGGGTCCCGGTCCGGTTCCTGCTCAGTCATCGGTGCCGCCCACGGCCCGGAGCGTGCCCGCCGCCGCGATCGCGCTGAGCACCGCCATCGCCTTGTTCTTCGCCTCGGTGTCCTCGTAGACGGGGTCCGAGTCGGCCACGACGCCGGCACCGGCCTGCACATAGGCCGTGCCGTCCTTGATCAGCGCGGTCCGGATCGCGATCGCGGTGTCGGCGTCGCCCGCGAAGTCGAGGTATCCGACGATTCCCCCGTAGATGCCGCGGCGGGTCGGCTCGAGTTCGTCGATCAGCTCCATCGCACGCACCTTCGGCGCCCCGGAGAGGGTGCCTGCCGGGAAGCAGGCCGTGACGGCGTCCAGCGCGTGCATGCCCTCGGCCAGCCGGCCGGTGACCGTCGAGACCAGGTGCATGACGTGGCTGTAGCGCTCGATGTGCCGGTAGTCGTGCACCTTGACGGTGCCCGGCTCGCACACCCGGCCGAGGTCGTTGCGACCCAGGTCCACGAGCATCAGGTGCTCGGAGTTCTCCTTCTCGTCCGCGAGCAGGTCCTTCTCGAGGAGGATGTCGTCCTCCTCGGTGGCGCCGCGCCAGCGGGTGCCCGCGATCGGGTGGGTGGTCGCCACGCCCTCGCTCACGGTGACCAGGGCCTCCGGGCTCGAGCCGACGATGGAGAAGGCGGTCTCGCCGTCCTCGCCGGGGACGTGCACCAGGTACATGTACGGGCTCGGGTTGGACGCGCGCAGCATCCGGTACACGTCGAACGGGTCGGCGTCGGTGTCCATCTCGAAGCGCTGCGAGAGCACCACCTGGAACGCCTCGCCTGCCTCGATCTCCGAGATCAGGCGCTTCACGTCGGCCCCGAAGCCCTCGGTGGTGCGCTGGCGGCGGTAGTCGGGGGTGGTCTTGGCGTAGGTGGACACGGTGGACGGCGCGGGCGCGGTGAGCGCGTGGGTCATCGCGTCGAGCCGGGCGACGGCGTCGTCGTATGCCTCGTCGACCCGCTCGTCGGTGCCGTTCCAGTTGACGGCGTTGGCGATGAGCGTGATGGCGCCCTCGTGGTGGTCGACGGCGGCCAGGTCGGTGGCAAGCAGCATCACCATCTCGGGGATCTGCAGGTCGTCGGTCGCGTGGCTGGGCAGCCGCTCGAGCCTGCGGATGATGTCGTAGCCGAGGAAGCCGACCATGCCGCCGGTGAGCGGGGGCAGGCCGGGCAGCCGTTCGGTGCGCAGCAGTTCCAGGGTCTGTCCGAGGGCGGCGATCGGGTCGCCGCCCGACGGCGCGCCGGCCGGGACGTTGCCGAGCCAGCCGGCCTGCCCGTCGACGACGGTCAGTGCGGCGGGGCTGCCTGCGCCGATGAACGACCAGCGCGACCACGAGCGGCCGTTCTCCGCGGACTCCAGCAGGAAGGTGCCGGGCCGGTCGCCCGCGAGTTTGCGGTACGCAGACAGCGGGGTTTCGGAGTCCGCCAGCACCTTTCGCGTCACCGGGACGACTCGATGGTCGGCCGCGAGGGCACGGAACTGCGCCCTGGTGGTGGTGTGGTCATCCGCATCGGCGACGGCGACTGCGGGCTGGACGGTGGTTGACTCGCCGGACATACCGTCCATCATCGCAGGCGGAGCGACCGGGGACAGGTGGTGGCCCCGCCTACAATGCGGACCGGTCCATCGGTCGGGCCAGCGGCTCGAGTGCGCCCGCTTCGCGCAATCGTCGGTAGGCCCTGACCACGTCGCCGACCTCCCCCGGTGCCGCGATGCGCATCAGCACTCCCCCGGTCGAGCTCTCGTGCGCCGCCTGGACGTCGTCCGGCAACACCGCCGCGCGGCCGGCGGAGAGGTAGCCGAGACGTCCGACGACCGGATCGCCGATCGTGAAACCCGAGTCCTCCAGAGCGTCGAGCACGTCGTCGTCGGTCACGTCGCCGAAGTCCGGCTCCCACGCCCGCGCGACGGCCGCGAGAAGGTCGACCTCGGGCACCGCGGCCTCGACAGGGGCATCGACCGCGATCACGATCGACTGCAGCAGGAACTCCGGGGCGCCGCCCGCCAGTGCGCTGACCTCCACCTCCCAGCGCGGCTCGCCCGCGGTGGCAAGCCGCAGTCCGATGCCGACGACGTCCGACCAGTCGTCGGCCGATTGTGCTGCGCGCAGGGCCACCAGCAGCGAATCCCGGTCCGCCGGGAGGTCGGTCTCGGGGCCGGACCCGTGGATGTGCCGCCAGTTCCACGGCTCGCCCGGCCCACACGGTGGACCTGCCGCAGGGAGCATCAGCGCGAGCTGGTCCAGGGTTGTCATCCAGCGTGTGGCGAGCGCATCGACCGACTCGCGCCGAGGACCCCAGAAGCCCCGCACCACCCTCCGCATCGGCTCCCCCGTGTCCCTGTCGTCCGCCGCACGCAGGCTAGTCCCGAGGAGCCGGGCAGCGCACGTTGTAGCCTCACCCGAATGCAGACCGGACAGCAGGCCCCCGACTTCTCGCTCCCGGACCAGGACGGCACCGTCCGGACCCTGAGCGGACTGGTCGCGGACGGGCCCCTCGTGCTCTTTTTCTACCCCGCCGCCTCCACCCCCGTGTGCACGGCCGAGGCCTGCCACTTCCGCGATCTGGCGGGCGAGTTCGCCGCGGTCGGCGCGTCGCGCGCCGGGATCAGCACAGACACCGTCGACAAGCAGGCCTCGTTCGCGGCGGCGCAGTCCTTCGATTACCCGCTGCTCGCCGACGTCGGCGGCGTGGTGGCCGAGCAGTTCGGCGTGCGTCGCGGGCTGCTCGCGAAGCTGTCGCCGGTCAAGCGCACCACCTTCGTGATCGACACGGACCGGACGGTGCTCAAGGTGATCGCGAGCGAGCTGCGCGCGAACACCCACGGCGACCAGGCCCTGGAGTTCCTGCGCAGCCGCAACACCGCGCGGGAGAACTGAGCCCTCCTACGCGACCTGGATGGAGCGCTTGGCCAGGCCCATCCAGAACCCGTCGATCACCTGCGAGGGCACCTGCTCGGGGTCGCTGGACGCACCGAGCGTGACGAACAACGGGGCGAAGTGCTCGATGGTCGGGTGCGCGTAGGGCATCCCGGGCGCCTTGGCGCGGAAGTCGATCAGCGCGTCCACATCGGCGGCCGCGAAGCGCTCCCCCGCCCAGGCGTCGAACTCGGCTGACCAGCCGGGCGCCTGCGCGGTGGGCGACGGATCGCGCAGAAACGGCAGTCCGTGGGTGGTGAATCCGGATCCGACGATGAGCACGCCCTGTTCGCGCAGCGGACGCAGTCGTTCGCCCAGGTGCATCAGCCGCTCGGGGTCGAGGGTGGGCAGCGAGATCTGCAGCACCGGGACATCGGCGTCGGGGTACATGACGCTGAGCGGCACGTACGCGCCGTGGTCGAGGCCGCGGCTCTCCTGATGCGCGACCGGCTCGTTGTCCGGCATCAGCGCGGCGACCTGCCGGGCGAGCTCGGGGGCGCCGGGCGAACAGTAGGTCGCCTCGTAGTACTTGCGGGGGAACCCACCGAAGTCATAGATCAGCGGGGTCCCGGTGGCGGTGGAGCCGATGGTGAGCGGAGCCGACTCCCAGTGCGCGGAGACCACCAGGATCGCGGTCGGGCGCGGCAGCCGGCTCGACCAGGCCCCGAGCTGGGAGACCCAGAGATCGTCGTCGACAAGCGGAGGGGCGCCGTGGCTGAGGTAGAGCGCTGGCATAGCGTAATCGCTCATAAAGACTCCTAACATTGAAGCTTCAAGTATCTTGAGAAATCAACGTAGCAGCACGACGAATATTTCCGATGGAGGTCGCGATGACGCGGTGGTTGAGCGCGGAGCAGCAGCAGGCCTGGCGCGAGCTGGTCAACGTGATGACCCGTATGCCCGCGGCGCTGGACACCCAGCTGCAGCGCGACTCCGGGCTGACGCACTTCGAGTACTTCGTGCTCTCGGCACTCTCCGAGGAACCGAACCGCCGGCTGCAGCTGAGCGCGCTGGCGAATGCGGCGAATGCCTCGCTCTCCAGGCTCTCGCACGTGGTGACCAAGCTGGAGAAGGTCGGCTGGGTGCGCCGCGAGAGCATCATCGGCGCCCGCGGATCTCTGGCCGTACTCACCGACACCGGCTATCAGAAGGTCGTCGAGGCGGCGCCCGGCCACGCCGAGACGGTGCAGGCGCTGCTGTTCGACGGGCTGGACGAGCGGCAGGTGCGCGAGCTCCTCACCCTCGGCACGGCGATGGTCGCGCAGCTCGACCGCGGCCTCGCCGCGGGCAACGGCCAGGCCTGAGGGCGGGCCGCTCGATCAATCCAGCGGGACGCCGCCGACGCCCCAGTTCTCCCGCGGCACGTCGGTGAGGGTGACCCACACCTGCGCGGGGTTCTTCCCAGTGGCCTCGGCGTATGCCTTGGTGACGGCCTCGATGGTCGCCTTCTTCTGTTCGGTGGTGAGTCCGGGTGTCTGGCTGATCTGAATGAGTGGCATAGGAAGAACTGTGCCACAGGCCTATTCAGCGCTTCCTACCCGTGATTCAAGGGTGCGTACCCACCCCAGAAGAACAGGCCGAGCCTCGGCTAGTGCGTCCATTCTCGATCTCCTCCGTCTGATCTGATGCCCATCCCCACGGATCGAGGAGTCACGATGACCAACCCCAACGATTTCGAGTCCCCAACGACGGATCGAACAGACGCGACATCCCAGGCTGCGGCGCCCACATGTTGCAGCACCGAACGACAGGCCACCTGCTGCGACCACAGCGAGAAGTCGACGTGCTGCGGTCCGGCGGCGACCGCCGGCGGTGGATGCGGCTGCCAGTAGCCCTCAGGGCAAGATGCGGCGCGGTGCGAGCGAATGGGCTCACACCGCGCCGTCGTCTTGCCCGTGACCTCGCGGTCGTCCGGTCGCCGATCTCGTGCGGGTATGCCTGTCTACTGGTCCGCGGGTGAGGTGGCTCCGCAGGCGCACGATCCGCTGCGGGGCTGGTAATCGTGCACGTGGCCGGTCCGGTCCTGGCTGATCTGACAGCAGGCGTGCAATTGGGCCTGGAGGGCGGCGCGGCCGCGTTGGACTCGGGATTTCATCCCGGACACCGAGATTCCCGCCTCGTCGGCGGCCGCGGCGTGAGTTCGGGCGTCGAGGTCGACCATCTTCACCGCCGCGGCCTGCTCGGCTGGTAGCGCCGACAGCATCGGCACCAGACAGGAGGCGAGTTCTTTCTCCGCCGCCTCGTCGGCGTCCGGCTCGCCGTCGGGAGGATTGTCGGGAACGCTGTCGACGGTCAGCTCGCGGCGACGTGGCGCCGACCGGTAGTAGTCGGTGATCGCGTTTCGGGTGATCGCATACATCCAGCCCAGGAGGCGGTCCTGCTCGCGGAGGTTGTCGAGGCTCTTGGCCATCCGCAGGAACACGATCGACAGAATGTCGTCGGCGTCCTGGGGCCGCGAGACCCGGCGGGCGATGAAGGCCCGCAAGTCGCTAGAGAAGCGGCGCCAGAGTTGGTCGAGATCAGCTGACTCCGGTTGGGGTGCCGTGGTGGTGGCCGTGTCCTCGCTCATGATCCTGGTTCCTCTCCGTCTCCAGCATCCCCGCATGGCGGCGGGGTCGCGACCCCTGAATTCAGGGTCCTCGCGGAGGTACCGACGGCGGTGACCGCGATGGGACGCACTCTGCGTCCGAATTGGGGGTGCCTCGTCTGTATGGGTGTCGATGTTGATTCCGGATTCTCCGGTTCGACGTACCAGTAGAAGCGTGATGAGGAGGTGTGAGCGATGCTGACGACACATCTGTTGTCGGATCTGACCAGCGAAGAGGTCGATCTGATCGTGGCGGAGGAACTGCATCTGCTCGACGCCGCCGCATGAGCGCCGCCGACGCCCGCACCGGGCGCATCCGCTGACCACAGCGCTCTCCTGGCCCCTACCTCTCTCCACCGGATAGGGGCCACAAGAGTGCCGGGGGTCCGGACGGACAGCGCACACGAAGAACCCGCCCGTCTTTTCCGTGCGGAGGTGGAAGGAAGGGCGGGCGTGTCGTCGTTCAGCGGACGCGTGGCGACCGAATCAGTCGAATGAGGACGGGGACCGCGGTGACCGCGACCCACAACCCGATCGCGGCGACCAGGGCGGCGACGGTGTCTCCGGCGGTGGCGGTGCCGAGCACGTGTCCGCGCAGGGCGTCGGTGGCGTGCGCGACCGGATTCACCGTCGCCATGGCCTGCATCCAGCCGGGCATGGTCTCGAGCGGCGCGAACGCACTCGAGATGAACATCAGCGGCATCATCACCATCATCCCGGCGAACTGGACCACGTCCGGGCGGCGAAGCCGGTCCCCGATCAACCCGAACAGGGCGCTCATCGCCGCGGCCAGCGTCACCAGCACCACGACCGCGGCGACAGCATCCATCGCGGTTCCGTAGAACTCGAAACCCAATGCGACGGCAGCGATTCCGAGCAGCGCAGCCCGGGCGAGGGTGAATACGGCCTCGTTGATGGTGCGAGCAACCCCCGGCAGCGCCGCCCGCATGGGCAGGGCCGCGAAGCGGTCGTGCAGGCCGTTGGTGTGATCGATCGCGGCGGAGACACCGGCGTTGGTGCCGGCCATCACGGTGGAGACGGCGAGCATCGCTGGGGTGAGGAAGACGACGATGTAGCTGGTCCCGGCCGGGAAACCCGGTCCGGCGGCGACGCTGCGGAATACCTGGCTGAACAGCACCAGCATTGCCATCGGCATGGTCAGCGAGAACATCAGCAACTGCGGGACTCGGGCGCTGGTGCGCAGGTTCCGGACGGTGAGGGCGGCGAGCTGGTCCCCGATCCGGGGACGCTCGATCGAAGGCGTGGTGGTGGTCATCGGTGTGCTCCGGGGGTGTGGGCGAGGTGGGTGAAGACGTCGTCGAGGCTCGGGGAGGTCACGTCGAGGTCGGTGATCTCGATGCCGCTGCGGTGCAGGTCGGAAACCAGTGCGGTCGCGGCGGTGGCATCGTCAACGGTGACCGACACCCGAGCCCGGTCGCCGTCGACCCGATTGGCATCCGGGATGAACGGCAGATCGGCGAGCTGGCCGGCGGGGATGGTGGCGCTGAGTACCTTGCCGCCGACAATCCGTTTCAGCTGTGTGGGGGTGCCGCGGGCGGCGACCCTGCCTCGACTCAGAACCACGATGTGGTCGGCGAGCCGGTCGGCTTCCTCGAGGTACTGGGTGGTGAGCACGACGGTGGCGCCCGCGGCGGTGAGCTCGTCCACGACGTCCCACAGTCCGGCGCGGGCGAGGGGGTCCAGGCCCGTGGTCGGCTCGTCCAGGAACAGCACTGACGGGGACCCGACGAGACTGACGGCAAGATCGATCCGGCGGCGCGAACCTCCGGAGAGTTCCCCGACCCGCCGGGTCGCGTATTCGTGCAACCCGAGCCGGTCGATCAGCGCGTCGGCCTGGGCGCGGGCGGTGCGCCGCAGCCCGGTCAGGCGGCCGATCAGCTCCAGGTTCTCCCGGGCGGTGAGGAATTCGTCGAGTCCGGCGTATTGGCCGGTCACCCCGATCCGGCGACGCACCGCGATGGCGTCACCGACCACGTCGAGGCCCTCGATCTGAACGCGGCCGATGGTGGGCCGCACCAGGGTGGTCAACGTCCGGATCAGGGTCGTCTTGCCGGCACCGTTGTGGCCGAGCACCCCGAGCGTCGTCCCAATGGCAGCTTCCAGGTCGACGCCGTCGAGGGCCCATGTTTTGCCGTAGGCGACGTGCAGATCCTCGACCACGACGGCCGGGGCGCTCATCGCACACCCCCACGGTGGTCTCCGGCGGGGCGGGCGGACAGGTGGGTGGTCATCGGAGGTTCCTCTCGGAAGGTGTGCTCCCACCCGGTGGTGGATAGGAGTTCGCTTCCTCAGACGAACCAGCCGCGAATTGGACGCACCCGCCGCCGAATCACGTGGATCGAACGCGGGTTCCGGTGGTCAGGTTGCGGCTTCGGCGGTTCGGCGGGGCATGCTGGCGGCGGCGAACACCGCGGCGAGGAGGGCAATCGCGCCGAGGACGAGGTAGGTGCGGGCGTAGCTACCGGTCCACGAGGACAGCGCGGTCCCTGCCCAGGGTGCGAGCGCCATGACGATGACGATCGGCGCGGTCATGAGCCCGTTGAGTCGGCCGTAGTGCATTGCTCCCCACCTGTCGGTGATGGCGGTGGCTTGGACGAGGGTGAAGACGCCGCGGACCAACCCGGCGCCGATCGCGACGCCGATGAGAGCGATCACCCCGCCTACCAGGCCGAGCAGTGCGGTCGTCATGGCGGTTGCTGCGATGATCGCGACGGCTCGGCCGCGGGGGCCGGTGTGCGCGGCGATCGGCAGGTAGCCGATACGTCCGAGGACCTGTCCGGCTCCGCCTAGTCCGAGGGTCAGTGCGGCGAGGCCGGGGCTGAAGCATTGTTCGATGAGCAGTGGCACGAGGTTGAACACGGCGGCGAATGCGGCGAATGCGGCCAGGCTCAGCGCGATCACCAGGGCGGTGAATGCCCGGCTGCGGGAGGCGTCGCGGTGATCGACCGCGGAAGTGCCTGGATGCCGGGGTGGGTCTGGCCACTGGCCGCGCAAGCCCAGAAAGTGGGCGGGGATGGTGACTGCGGCGAGGATTGCTGCGAGGACGACATAGGTTGCCCGCCAGTCGTATCGTTCGACCAACGCCGCAGAGGGTGTCAACTTTTAATTGACACCGCAAGGCGTAAACGTTAGCTTTACAACATGGGTAGCAGTGAAGATCCCGAGCGAATCGCGAGACTTCTTCGGACTCTCGGTCAAGCGGCCGAAGAGCTGCAAGGAGCGGCCTCGCACCCGATATTGCTGGTACAGGGGGCCATTGACATTCGGTCCCGGGCCGAGGGCCTCTTGGCCTTAGCCGTTGACGAGGCACGCCGAACGGGCTGCACGTGGCAGCAGATCGGTGATCTGATGGGGATATCACGCCAGGGGGCGTTTCAGAGGTTCGGTCACCCACTCGATCCAAGGACGGGACAGCCCATGGACAAGACCACATTGCCCGGCGCCGAGGCGCGCGCACTCGATCTGTTCGATCTGATCACGACCTCGCAGTTCGAGGCCGCTGGTGCCGACTTCGACGAGACGATGACCGAGAAGCTGCCAACAGACACCCTCGCCAACAACTGGGCGCAAGCAATCTCCCAGGTAGGCGAGTACGACGGTGCCGGCACCCCAACCGTCCGGCGCCAGGGCGACTACACGGTGGTCGACATCCCGCTCAGGTTCGAGGCCGGCGAACTCGTGGGCCGCGTCGCGTTTCAGCGAGATGGCAAGATCACGGGTCTGTTCTTCCTCAACCCCGATTTCGTCAAGCAGCACTGAGTCGTCGGCGGCCGGACACTTCGCGCTCGCCCGGTTTGCTGTCGGGTACTCGCCAGCGGGTGATCCACGACAGATCCGCGCCGACTGGCACGAGGAGGATGAGCAGGCATCCCCACATCGACAGGGCGAAACTCCACAGCCCCATGTTGATACCTATCAGCAGATGAAGTGAGAATCCGAGGACCAGCAGCGGCTTCTTGAACCCCCGCGGCAGCAAGAGACTGATCCCCAGTGCAACCTCGAGCGCGATCGGCAGCCACGTCGTCAGAGCGAGGAGGGCCGGGTGGTTCGTGATCGCATACGACAGCGGTGCCGACCAGCCCGGCGAACCGAACTCGGGGTGGCGGAACCAGTAGTACATTGCCTGGCCGGTTATCCACTCACTGTGGCTGAGTTTCGCGATGCCGCTTTGGAGGTAGAGCCACGAGACTTGCAGCTGGATCACCGCGATGCTCAGTGCTCCCACGGCGACGCGAAGCCACTGTCGCATCGAATCCGGGGCGGCATCTACTTCCATTCGTTGCCAGTGCCAACGGCGGCGGTCCGTCAGCAGGAGCGGAATCAGGAGCAGTGCCACGATCGCGGAAATCTGGTCTCCGCCATCAACAATCGAACTATTCGAGAACACGCTGAAGGCCACGTACCAGTGCGGGATGGCGGTCACGCACGGACGCCACCCGACTACCACCGCGGCGAGAATCGAGATGGCGATCCAGCGCTTGAGCTCGAGGTCTCCCGCGCCGCCCACGCAGAACAGTCCGATCTTCGCCACGCTGTCGCATTGGACCGACTGCGGATTGCCGACCGTCGGGAAGAAGAGGTCTGAGGTGGGGGTGAACAGCAGGGTGAGGAGCGGGGTCATGGCGAGCAGTGCCCTCGCCAATCCGTAGGTGTTCGACCACGGCATCCGGACACTCAACGGTGCGTTCAACCACTGACTCAGTGCGGATCGCACGTGATGTCCAATCCAATTCCGCGTTCGTCGACGAGGCTGTCGCTCAGGAGATTTCGGTATGCCCACGGGGCGAGTGTTCTTCCGATCACGACGACGCTGCCGCAGTACAACGGGGCGGGCTGTGTGTTGTGCACCTGGTAGGTCTTCTCCGTTATGAACTGTCGGCACGAATCGGCGGACTCGACCTGGCACTTCGTCCACTCCGAGTCCTTGATGTCGTGCAGTATCAGGGTCAGTTCCGCGACCTGCTTGCGCGATTCTCTGTCCAGGCCCAGGGCGTTTCCGACGCTGGAGTGCGGTGTCTCATCGAGAGGCACTAACTGCCCGTCCCGGTCTGAGAATGCTCCGAAAGACTCTTCCTGCGGCGACCGCGTGAAGAAGGCCCATCCCTGCGGAAACAGATGGGCCATTCCCGTCGCTACGGGCGAGCTCGCCCCGGGGAGGGCTGCAACACCATGGGGCAGCTGTACCTGGATCACGTACAGGGCTATGAGAAGCAGTGGCGCGGCGAGGGCAAGGAGGACCTTGCGCGGTATCGCAACCAATTGGTTGGGATTCCGGTCCTCGGATCGATCTTGGGCATCAGTCGACGCTGCCGCTGGGACAAGCGATGCGTGCTCGGGATCGGTAGTCTGCAAGCGCTCGTCGTCGTGCTCGTCCGATCGGCCGCTCACCACGCCGCTCCCGGGGCCTGCTGAAGGCATGGATGCTCGAGCGTTGCTATGCGTTCTTCAGTACTTGAGTGAGCTCAGCGATTGCCTGTAGCGGTGCCACGCCGCCGCCACTGCTACCAGCGAAGACGGCGTTCTGATTCCATGCAAGGTTCGTGTCGAGGGCGGCGTTCACATTCCAGGCCGCATTCGAGTTGAGGTACAGGTTCGTATCGATCTGGACGCCGTTGGGAGTGACGGTCGTCAACGGCGTGACTCCCTGCGATCCGAGCTCAGCGCTGGCACTGTCGAGCGCAGCTTGGACCACCAATGGGTTGCCGGATCGCATCTTCGTGGAGAAGGCGGAGAAGTATCCCGGCGAGGTGGAATTGATTGCCTCAACGACGGCGTCGGAGGCAGCGAGCTGCTGCGCGGTGACAGGGATTGGACCACCCTGTTCCTGGCCTTTGAAGATGAGGCTCGTGAGCGGACCCTTTGCGAATGCGACGGCGTTGAAGATGGTCTTGCCGTCGTCCGCAGTGCCCGCGATCCGCGTCATCTGTGGCTCTGGTGTCGGATGAGCTGACGACGCCGAGTTCCCGGCCGAAAATGTCACGCCCGCAACGGCCGCGATCGCCGTTGCGCCACACGCCGACCAAACCTTCAGTGAACGAGCCTTGCCAGCCATTCGACCCCCCGATAGCCAGGTATCGCGCCGCCCCGATGCGACGCGAGGAATACCGTTCAGCAAGCTAACACCACTGGAACACGCACGCAGCGCATTTCGCCCCAACCGAAGACACGACGCGTACGTCGATCGTCTCAGTTCCTCGGAAGTGAGACGGTCATGACCCGGGCTCATCGGAGCGGACTACCCCAGGTCGCAGCGTCTCATAAGTTAGTTCCACTTCTGCATGTCAGAATTCCCGTACGGAACAAACTTTCGATACGATCCTCTGTGTAGAGCTTGGGTACGCGCGGGTGTCGACGAACAAGCAGGACCTCGAGCGGCAGATCGACGCGCTGACCGCGGCGGGGATCGACCCGGCGAACGTCTACGTGGACAAAGAAGTCCGGGGCCACCACCGACCGTCCCGGACTGGGCACACTGCTGCGCTACGCGCGCGACGGCGATGTCATCGTCGTGCACACCCTCGACCGGCTCGGCAGGACCGTACGCGACACGTTGAACCTGATACACGACCTACGCGAGCGCGGCGTCGGGATCCGGAACCTGGCCGACCCGATCCGGATCGACTCGACGAACCCGGACGATCCGATGGCCCAGCTGGCGGTGGCGCTGCTGGCACTGTTCGGGCAGATGGAACGGACCTACGCGATCGAGCGGGCCGCCCAGCTCGCCTACGCCGCCCAGCTGCGCGACGCCGGCGCCACCGTCGCGGAGATCACCGCGAAGACCGGGCTGACCCGCTCCACCCTCTACCGGCACCTACCGCCCCGGGCACCCGAGACGGTCACCGCCGACGCAGCCAGCCCGGGCGAGAGAGATTCCGCGTCAAAGTCTTCCGTCGCGCAGACGCAATCCGCGGACTTGGTCTGCCCGACCTGCGGGCACCGGCCCGCCACCCGCGCCGAGGCCATTCCGCAGCGCGACGACCTCGCGATCCTCTGGTTGCACCTCGATGAGCAGAACCGGGTCCACGAGCAGCATCATTGCGTCAGCTGCCAGCCGCACGGACACGTCCTGACCGTCAGCTGCAGCCGTTGCGGAGACGGCCCCCTGGTGACCGGCGCCGCCAGTGACGAGCTGCCAAAGCCGGTCCTGACATGGCTCGACGGTCACGGATGGACGACAAACCCTGAACTGGTCTGCGGTCGCCACAACAGGTGACACCCGTACCTGGGGACGCCGCCGAGATCATGGGCGTGCCCACCTTCAAGTTCAAGCCAAGACACCGACAACATCATCAGCGGCCCCCGCCGGATCGGCCACAGCCTGGCACCGATCAGGGGACGCGGCCCGTTTCGGCCGTACTCCGGCCGGCCCCCTAGTAGAGGATCCCCCAGCAGGTGATCTCGGTCAGGCACAGCGTGGCCAGCACCCGCCGCAGGCCGCCCTTGTCGAGCGTCTCGGTCTGCGGTGGGGCCGTCGTCGTCTCGGTCACGCCGACTACTGACCGGTGACGGGAGCGAGGGTCACCAGTTCGGACTCGGGCGCGGCGCAGCAACCACCCTCGGCCGCCGCGGTGTCGGGCTCGTCGAACACTCCCGCACCGCCACAGACTCCGGTCTCGGGCAGGGGCAGCTCGACCCGGTGCGCGGCCTCTTCGTCACCGGCGAGGTGCGCGGCGATGCTTCGAACCTGCTCGTAACCGGTCATCGCGAGGAACGTCGGGGCACGGCCGTAGCTCTTCATGCCCACCAGGTAGACATCCGGTTCGGGGTGGCTGAGCTCGCGGACGCCGTGCGGGTAGACCGTGCCACAGGAGTGCACGTTCGGGTCGATCAGCGGCGCCAACTCGACCGGGGCCTGCAGAACCGGGTCGAGCCCGCGACGGATCTCCGAGAGCCACGACAGGTCCGGGCGGAACCCGGTCAGCGCCACGACGCGATCGACGTCCTCGATACGCTGCCCGCCATCGGCGACCATCGCCACCGGCCCCGCGCCGTTGGATTCGACGGTGGCGGTCCGGAACCCGGTCACCACCTGCAGTACCCCGTCGTCGACGGCCTTCTTCGCCCGCAGCCCCAGCGCCCCGCGAGCCGGAAGTTGATCGGCCTCGCCGCCGCCGAATGTGGATCCGACATCGCCGCGCCGCACCGCCCAGGTAATTCGGGTGCCGGGCGCCTCGGCAGCTAGCGCCGAGAGCGCCACGATCGCGGTCAGAGCCGAGTGGCCGGCGCCGGCGACCACTGTGTGTTTGCCCGCGTGGTCGGCGCGAACCTTCGCGTCATCGAGGTCGGGGACGCGGTACTCGATCTGGGCCACGGCAGCGTGCTCTCCGAGGGCGGGCAAACCCTCACCGCCGAGCGGGTTCGGTGACCCCCAAGTGCCGGTCGCGTCGATCACTGCGCTGGCGAGGACCCGGTCCTCGGATCCGTCGGCGCGGCGGATATGCACGGACAGCGGCTCGCCATCGCAGCCGGCGTCGACGACCCGGTCGCGGCCGCGACGTGCCACCCCGAGGACCTCGGTGTTCAGCTTCACCACGTCCCCAAGCGCAGCAGCCAGCGGGACAAGGTATGCACTCGCCCACTGCCGTCCCGTTGGGAAAGTCTCGGCCTCAGGGGCAGTCCATCCGGTCTCTTCGAGCAGACGCCTCGCTGCCGGGTCCACCAGCTCCGACCACTGGGAGAACAGTCGGACGTGGTTCCACTGCGCGACGGCCGAGCCGGCGCTGGAGCCTCGCTCGAACACGAGCGGCGTGAGGCCGCGCTCGCGCAACTCTGAGGCCGCAGCCAGGCCGATTGGTCCGGCGCCTACAACAACCACGGGCAGGTCAGTCATCACAACTTCCTTTCATCGACGATCATCGATCGAACCTGATTCGACTATATCGACGCCCATCGATGAAGACAACCATCGACGTTGATCGATATAGTGAGGGCATGACTTCCCTGGAGATGCCGGTCGTACTGACCGCCCGCCCAGCCGGGGCAGACGCGCTGGCCCTCGAAGATGCGTCGACCTACGCCGGCTGGTTCGCCTGCCTTGCCGACCCGACGCGGGTGCGGCTGCTGCACCAGGTCGCAAGCCACCCGGCAGGGATCACGGTCGGCGAGTTGGCCGAATCGCTCGGGGTCGGTCAGCCGACCGTGTCGCATCACGTCCGCAAGCTCGCCGACGTCGGGTTCGTCAACGTTCACAAGGACGGCACCAGCACCGTCGTCGTGGTGAATCCCTCGTGCTGCACCGGCCTGCCGCAGGCCGCGGACGTAGTCATGGGCGTCCTCCCGCCGCGGCCGTGCTGCCCAGATGATCCGCCCGCCGACGTCACAATCCGTGCGATGGGCGACGACGACTGGGACGCGGTGCGCCGGATCTATGCCGAGGGCATCGCGACCCGAATCGCGACCTTTGCCACCGAAGTTCCCGAGCGGGAGGCTCTGGACGAGCAGTGGCTGTCCGGTCACCGTTGGGTCGCCGAGATCGACGGCGCCGTGGTCGGCTGGGCCGCACTGAGCCCGGTCTCGACCCGGGACTGCTACCGCGGGGTCGCCGAGAATTCGGTGTATGTCGCCGAGGGCATGCGCGGCCGCGGGGTCGGCAAGGCGCTGCTGCGGACCCAGGTCATCGCCGCCGACTACGACGACCTGTGGACTCTGCAGACCTCGATCTTCCCGGAGAACCGTGCTTCCATCGCTCTGCACCACTCCGCCGGATTCCGGACCATCGGTGTACGCGAACGAATCGCCCAACTCGACGGACAGTGGCGCGACACCGTCTTCCTCGAGCGCCGTTCCGCCGCCGGACAGCTAGGCGCACCAACTCAATCGTCCGACCGGTAGCCCCCGTCGCTGCGTGGGCGGGACAATGATGAACGGGGGTTCCCCACGTCGGAGCAGGCACCCGTGATGACCAGACAGACACCGGTGGATCGCGCCGCCATTGCCGCGGACCTCGAGTGGCGGCGGGTATCGCTACACAAACTCGTCGAAGGCGCGGGCGACGATGACCTCGACCGACTCTCGACGGGAACTCGGTGGACCAACGAGCAGCTGCTGTTTCACATGGTGTTCGGCTACATGGTCGTTCGTCGGCTGCTCGTCGTGATCTGGGTGTTCTCGCGACTACCCGAGAGCGTGAGTCGACTCTTCGCGCGGGCGCTCAACGCTACAACGCCAGTGTTCGACGAGGTCAACTACCGGGGATCATGCTTGGCGGCACGGGTGTTCGATCGTCAGCGGATGGGGCGGCAATGCGATCGAGTCATCGCTTCGCTCGAGCATCGCCTCTGGAACGAGTCAGAGGCCGACCTCCGTCGCGGCATGCACTTCCCGACCCGCTGGGATCCGTTCTTCGCCGACTACATGACCCTCGAGCAGGTGTACCGGTACCCGGGAGAGCATTTCGACTTCCATCGGCGCCAGCTCGCGCTCGGATGAGCGTGGCCTCATCTCGTTTCGATCTCCCTGCGCAACCGGTGATTCTCGAGTTGGTCACGCGAGTATTTCCACGGTCGGTATCTTCAAAGTTTCTGTCCGCGAACCTGATTGACGCCTTCCGACGACGAACACCACGCGGTCATATCTGGCCCGAACGAACCAACGGGCGGCGTTAGTTCACCGGTCTCGCGTCTGCGTGTTCTTTCCGGTCGCGCCGCCGTTGCGAGCTTCGATCGCCTCGACGGACTTCCTGAACGGCTTTCCCAGGACGCGGGTGCCGAAGACTCCGAGCACACCCGCGAGAAGCCGTCCCCTGAGGTTCTTGCCGTCGCGGACGATGACCGCATCCACCTCGGTCTCACCCGTGGGCTGCTGTGTGATGGTGTAGATGTGGCCCGAGGCACCACCCCACAGGTTGGAGTCCGTTGTCGTCATCACGACGTGATGGGGGTCGGTCCAGTCGTAGTGCAGAGTTTCCCAGATACCGTTCGACCCCTCCGTGACATCGGCATCGTGGGGGCCTTCGTGGTGCACCTTGAGGTAACTGTCTGCGCTGTTGCCGAAGATTTCCTCGCGACCCGGCCCGAAGTCGGTGAGGCCTGCTAGGACCTGCTCGGGCGTCGCGGTGGTCGTCTGGTGGAGATGGATCGTGGTCATGGCCGCTTCCTGACACTTGGATGATCCGCTCCGGTCCCGAAGAGCCGGGGGGTTTGACACCTCCAGCACACCACTCGCGCGAACATCGCGAAAGAGAGCTGATCGAGGGCAAACGCTTCTCGATACCCGGCCCCCGCGGCGACCGCCCTGGAGCAACGCAGCGGCAGGTAGGTCACTGTGCTCCCACAGGGTCAGCCCATCTCGGCGTGCTGGTAGCACCACCGCCATGACTCGCCGGGCTCGTGCGATCGCATGACGGGGTGTCCGGTTTGGTCGAAATGCGCGGTCGCGTGCCGGTGAGGGCTCGAGTCGCAGCACCCGACGTGCCCGCAGGTGAGGCACATCCGCAGGTGCGCCCAGTTCTGTTCGCCGAGCGCCGTGCATTCCTCGCAGAGGCCGGGTGTGCGCGGCTCTGGGTCCGGCCCGGTCGCCGCCGCGAGTTCGTCGCAGGACTCGGCCGCGGCCGGATCCGGGGATCCGACACGAATGTGGTCGGCCGCGCGCCGGAGAACTCTCTTCATCACCTCTCATCCTGCATGCTGCAGGGTGGGATATCCACACATCCGACCGCTGGGACGGAGACCGCCGTGAACGTGGCCCTGCTCGCCGTCGCGGTGGCGGCGCTGCTCACCGCCGCCCTCGCGCGCCGCTTGAACTGGTCGGCACCGCTGCTGCTGGTGCCGGTCGGACTGGCCGGGTCGCAGATCCCCGGACTTCCCGACACCGCGCTCGACCCCGATCTCGTGATGTTCGCGGTGCTACCGCCGCTGCTCTACTCGGCCGCACTCGACAGTTCCTCGCTGGCGTTGCGCCGCAATGCGCGTGCAATCGGGCTCCTCGCGGTCGGGTTGCCGCTGGCCACCACCGCCGTCGTCGGGGTCGTCGCGTACCTCAGCATTCCCGAGTTTCCCCTCGCCGCCGCGCTGGTACTCGGGGCGGTCGTGGCTCCGCCGGATGCGGTGTCCGCCAGCGCGATCGGACGACGCCTCGGCCTGCCCCGACGGATCATGACACTGCTCGGCGGCGAAAGCCTGCTCAACGACGCGACGGCGCTCACCGCCTACCGTGTCGCGCTCGCCGCGGCGGTCGGAACCGGTGTGACCCTGCTGGAGGGAGTGCGCACCTTCCTCGGTGCCGCGGTCGGCGGCACGCTGATAGGCCTCGGGGTCGGGATCGTCGTCGCCGTGATCCGTTCGAGGCTCACGGACCCGGTGATGGAGAGTGCCATCGGGCTCGTGGTTCCCTTCGTCGCCTACCTGGCGGCCGAGGAAGTGCACGGTTCCGGGGTCATCGCGGTCGTTGTCGCCGGCCTGTACCTGGGCCAGCGGTCGACCCGCGCCGGATACGCGACCCGCCTGCAAGACACCGCGGTGTGGAAGGCCGTCGACGTAGTCCTCGAGTCGTTCGTCTTCCTGCTGATCGGGCTGCAACTGCCGAGCGTCGTCCAGGGGCTCCACGGCCGCAGTGTCGCCGAAGTCATCGGAGCGTCCATTGCCGTGCTCGCCGCCGTGATCGCCGTCCGACTGCTGTGGGTCTACCCCGCGACCTACCTCCCCCGTCTGCTATCGGTGCGGATCCGCGAGCGGGAGCCGGCGCCGCCTCCCCGCGGGGTGTTCGTGGTCGCGTGGTCCGGCATGCGCGGGGTGGTCTCGCTGGCCGCGGCCTTCGCGATTCCCCTCACCGTCAATTCGGGCGCCCCCTTCCCCGGGCGCGACATGATCCTGTTCATCACCTTCGCTGTCGTGGTCGGAACCCTCCTCCTGCACGGGCTGACCCTGCCGTGGCTGATCACCAGACTGGGGGTCGACAACGAGGAAGAGCGCCGTAAGGACGCGCTGTCACTGGCCGCTGCGCAGGACAAGGCCGCACGGGCCGCGACGGAGTTGCTCGACAGTCTCGTCGCAAACGCCGACGGGGACCCCGCCGCCGTCCGTGAGCGGGCCGCAGAGATCCTGCGCACGTGGAGCGAGCACCGCGCCCACGCGGCATGGGAGCGGCTCGGGCGCAGCGAAGCCGAGTTGGGCGAAAGCCCATCCGCCGCATTCCGCGCACTGCGCCTGCAGATGCTGGATACAGAGCGAGGCGTGTTCGTCGCGGAGCGTGACAACGGACGAATTGACGACGAGGTATTGCGCCAGGTGTTGCGCGAACTCGACCTCGAGGAGGCAACCCTGAACCGGGAGTAGGACCATACTGGAAGGCGGTTTGGCGAACGGCAGCCGCGAATGGGAGACCGATGGTACAGCCGGCAATTCTCAGCGTCGATGACGATCCGAGCGTGTCCCGCGCCATCGTCAGGGACCTACGCCGCAATTACGGCGAGAAGTACCGGATCATCCGGGCGCAGTCCGGCGAGGAGGCACTGGCCGCGCTCAAGGAGATGAAGCTGCGCGGCGACCCGGTCGCCGTCCTGCTCGCCGACTACCGGATGCCGAGCATGAGCGGCATCGAGTTCCTCGAACAGGGCATGGACCTGTATCCCGCGGCAAAGCGTGTGTTGCTCACCGCCTATGCCGACACCGATGCCGCGATCGACGCGATCAACGTCGTCGATCTCGATCACTACCTGCTCAAGCCGTGGGATCCGCCCGAGGAGAAGCTGTACCCGGTGCTCGACGCCCTGCTCGACGCCTGGGTGACCTCCGATCGCAAGCCGGTGACCGAGACCAAGGTGGTCGGGCACCGGTGGTCGGCGCGGTCCTCGGAGGTACGGGAGTTCCTGGCGCGCAACCAGCTCCCCTACCGGTGGTACATGTCCGACGAACCGGAGGGTCAGCGTCTGCTCGAGGCCGCGGGGGCCGACGGCATGTGTCTGCCCGTGGTGATCACATGCGCCGGGCATGCCCTGGTGGAGCCGAGCGACTCGGAGCTGGCGCATCACGTCGGACTGGCCACCACCCCCGCATCGGACTTCTACGACCTCGTAGTCATCGGCGGCGGACCGGCCGGGCTCGGCGCGGCCGTGTACGGGGCGTCCGAGGGTCTACGCACCGTCCTGATCGAACGCACCGCCACCGGTGGGCAGGCCGGGCAGAGTTCCCGGATCGAGAACTACCTGGGATTCCCGGATGGCCTGTCCGGCGCCCAGCTGGCCGACCGGGCCCGCAGGCAGGCCGCCAAGTTCGGCGCCGAGGTGATCACCACCCGGGACGTCGTCGCGTTGGAGGTGAACGGGTCCGCGCGCACGGTCCGCTTCGCCGACGGCGCGTCGCTCGACGCACACACCGTGATCCTGGCGACCGGGGTCTCCTACCGGCAGCTGTCGGTCCCCGGACTGGGCGAGTTCACCGGCCGCGGGGTGTATTACGGATCCGCGGTGACGGAGGCCGCGCGGTGCAGCGACCAGGACGTGTACATCGTCGGCGGCGCGAACTCGGCCGGTCAGGCAGCCGTCTATCTCGCCAGGGGTGCGCGCTCGGTGACGATCGTGGTGCGGGCCCGCTCGCTGGACGACTCCATGTCGCACTACCTGATCCAGCAGATCAAACAGAACCCGAGGATCGCGGTCCGGGCCTGCGCGGAGGTGGTTGGCGTCGAGGGTGACGACCATCTGGAGCGGATCACGTTGCGCGACAACACCACGGGCCGCACCGAGACCGTCGACGCGCACTGGCTCTTCCTGTTCATCGGCGCGGCGCCGCGTACCGACTGGCTCGACGGCGTCGTGGTGCGCGACGACCACGGGTACGTCGTCTCCGGTCCGGACCTGGTCGTCGACGGCAAACGGCCGCGCGGCTGGGAACTCGAGCGTATGCCCCAGCACCTGGAGACCAGCGTGCCCGGGGTCTTCGCGGCCGGGGACGTGCGCTCGGACTCCGCGAAACGGGTCGCGTCCGCGGTGGGAGAGGGAGCAATGGCAGTGATGCTCGTGCACCGATACCTGGCCAAGCCGTGACCGCCGAACGAGCGGTTACGGCAGAGGAACTGCGGACGCTGTTCCTGTTCGAGAAGCTCGACGACGAACAACTCGGGCAGCTGAGCCGCGCCGGGCGACTCGAGGTGCTCGAGCCGGGCCCGGTCTACCGCGAGGGCGACCCGGCCACCTGCTTCTACGTACTCATCGAGGGCGCGGTGGTACTCACGAAACTCTCGGGCGGTCACGAGGTGGAGATGGTGCGCACCTCTCATCGCGGCTCGTATTCGGGCGCGTGGACCGCCTACATGGGTGACCGGGTACCGCAGCTCTACAGCGCATCGATGACCGTCCCCGAGCGCTCCACCTTCTTCGTCCTGGACGCCGGCGACTTCGCGCGGTTCATGGAGGAATGGTTCCCGATGGCCCTTCATCTACTGGAGGGGCTGTTCTTCGGCAACCAGAACTCCCGCGAGATCCTCGACCAACGGGAGCGGCTGCTCGCGCTCGGATCCCTGTCTGCCGGACTCACGCACGAGCTCAACAACCCCGCCGCGGCCGCGGTCCGGGCAACGGACTCGCTGCGGGACCGGGTCGCCGGCATGCGGCACAAACTGGGGATGATCGCCTCGGGGGCATACGAACCCGCCACCCTCCAGGCGCTCATCGAGATCCAGGAGGAGGCCGTGAGACTGGTCGCCAAGGCCCCGCCCCTGAGCCCGCTGGAGGAATCGGACCGAGAAGAGGCATTGAGCGAGTGGCTCGACGACCACGGCATCGCCGGCGGGTGGAACCTCGCGCCGACCTTCGTGCAGGCCGGCCTCGACGTCGCCTGGCTCGAGCGGGTCGCGGCCTCGACCGCGCCGTCCATCCTCGGGGGCGCCGTCGCCTGGCTGAACTACACCATCGAGACCGAGCTGTTGATGAACGAGATCTCGGACTCCACCAAGCGGATCTCCTCGCTCGTCGGCGCCGCCAAGCAGTACTCGCAGATGGACCGCGCCCCATTCCAGGTCTCGGATGTGCACGAACTGCTCGACAGCACACTGGTCATGCTCAGCCGAAAGATCGGCCACGACATCGACGTGGTCAAGGACTACGACCGCGCCCTGCCCCACGTTCCCGTGCACGCCGCCGAACTCAACCAGGTCTGGACCAACCTCATCGACAACGCGGTGGACGCGATGGGCGGCCGCGGCACCCTCACCATCCGCACCTACCGGGACGGCGACTGCCTGGGCGTGGCCATCGGGGACACCGGACCGGGCATCCCCGACGAGGCCCGCGACCGCATATTCGAGCCGTTCTTCACCACGAAGCCGGTCGGGGAAGGTACCGGGCTCGGACTCGACATCTCGTGGCGGATCGTCAACAAACATGGGGGCGACATCCGCGTGGAATCGCGGCCCGGACACACCGAATTCGTCGTCCGCATTCCGCTCGCCGGCCCGGAGGGAGGCCACGATGACTGAGATCGTGAGTGGCGCCATAACGCCCGCATCAGCGAAGCAGACCGGGACACCGAGATAGCTATGTGCTCGACCTGCTGGTCGGGTTGGTCGACAGTGGATACATGCGAGGAATCGACTTCGACGAACCGGGACCTCCCGGGGTGCTGAAGTGGCGGGAGACGGCACTGGCCGAGCCGACGCCGTCCGACGTCGTGGTCGACGTCCGGGCCGCCGGGATCAACCAGGCCGACCTCCTCCAGCGCGAAGGCCGGTATCCGGCCCCGACCGGGGCACCCCGCGTTCTCGGCCTCGAGTGCGCGGGCACGATCCGCTGGGTCGGCGATCGGGTGATCGGGTGGTCGAAGGGCGATCGGGTCTGCGCGCTGCTCAACGGCGGCGGGTACGCCGAACAGGCCGTGGTGCCGGCACGCCAGCTGCTTCCCATCCCTGACGGCCTGGACTTTCCGCACGCGGCGGCGCTGCCCGAGGCGTCGTGCACGGCGTACGCCAACCTGACACTCAAGGCCCACCTGCGCCCTGGGCAGTGGGTTCTCGTGCACGGCGGCGGCGGCGGCATCGGGACGATTGCCGTCCAATGGGCCAAAGCATCCGGCGCCCGGGTGATCACCACCGTCGGAAACCGCGCCAAGCTCGACCCCGTCATGCGTCTCGGTGCGGACGTCGCCGTCAACTATCGAACCGACGATTTCGTGACGCGTGCGCTCGACGCCACCAACGGCCGCGGCGTCGACGCGATCCTCGACATCGCTGGTGCGCCGTATCTGCAGGAAAACCTCGAATGTCTCGGACCTGACGGACATCTCGTCATCATCGGTGGAACCCTCGCACCCACCGAACTCGACCTCGGACTGCTGTTCAGCAAGCGTGCCAGCGTGGCGACAACATCACTACGCTCCCGACCACCCGGCCAGAAGGCCGCCATCGTCGCCCGGGTCCGCAAGTACATGTGGCCTCTGATCGACCAAGGGGTGATCGCCCCAGTGGTCGACACCGTCCTACCCATGCCCCTGGCCGCCGAGGCGCACGAATTCCTGTACAGCGGCCGAGCCTTCGGCAAGGTCGTCCTCGTCTCGCCGTGAACCATCCGGAGGAGGGACGGGATTCCCCATACGCACCGGATCAGGAGATCGTGAACAGCGGTCCGGTGATGGTCAGCCCGAGATCACCGGTGTGGGCGAAGAAGGCGAACAGCATCAGTGCCGCACCGGCCAACGCGATGTCCTTGTTGAACTGGATCATCTCCATCTGCCGGGCCTGAGGGTCGGATTCGGACCAGAAGTTGTGCATGATGGCCGCGGTCGGAACGAGGAAGGCCACCAGCAGGAGCGAGCCGAGATCGGCCCACACGCCGAGGAGCACGCTCAGCGCGCCCACGACCAAGAGCACACCTGAGAGCAAGACAGAGACCTGCGCCATGGGTACGCCCTTGCTCTCGGCGTATTGCGCCATGGTCTTGGACTGGGTCAGGTGGCCCAGCGCGGATGTGAGGAACAACGCGGAGAAGAGAATTCGGCCGATGAGAACGACGATGTCCATTGTCTACCTCCAGGTGTTTGTGAGGCTGGTCAGTAGTGCGCCGGCGGCGGCTTTGCCTGCCGACCTCCGCTCGCCGACTCGGCGAGGGTGTCGCGTACCAGAGGGAGCATGGTTGGCTGCGATCTTGCGGACGACGGTGTCCGATGACCAGACGTAGAGCGCGCAGTCGAGGTTACCAACTGAGTGCGAGGTACGAACACCACGTCCATAACGCCGCGCACGGCCACCCGCTCCGGCTCCGGCCCCGGCCCCGGCCCCGGCGACCAGCCTGCGGGACTGAGCTGCCTCCCCCAGCATGTTCCATTCCGAGATAGCCACTTCTGGCCTTGGCTCGGCGCTACGTGTTGGCAGAGGAACCATCACGTATTCGGGCGTTCCGGGGTTCTGTGCACGAAGGACAGCCTTGGCCACGGAACAGACCTCGGAGCGACTGAGACACTCACGTTGCGGGCGGCGTGAGTATCGACCGTCCGAGCCACCGGCACCCGATGAGGGCCAACTCGAGGTCGAGACGCTCGTCGTCGAGCGGCCGGCCCCGCTCCTCGAGCGCCTTGTCGACGCGGTACTTGACCGTGTTCTTGTGCAGGTGGACGCGATCGGCAGTCGCCGTGTAGCTCCCCTGCGCATCGAGGAAGGTCAGCAGCGTGTCCCGGAGCCGGGCCGCGTGCTCGGTGTCGGCGGCAAGCGGGCCCAAGGCCCGACCGACCATCCGTCGCGCGCCCTCGACATCCGCAGCGAGCATGGCGGCCACCCGCACCTCGGCATCCGAGAAACTGGTCAGCGCGCGGGCGTCGCCCTGCGCGACCAGGGCGACCTGTTGGGCACGGACCGCCTCGAGGTGACTGACCCGGAAGCCGGTGGCGCCGGCGACAGGACTGCCGGCCGCCACGAACACGCCTCTCCCGTCGTGGTCCAACACCGCTTCCAGGCCGTCCACGGCGGGCGGGGCGGGTGTGCGTCCCAGACCGATCCATCCCCAAGCCGTAATACTGTCCTTCGGAAGGAAGAGCGGATCCCCCGCCGCGCCAGCCGTCCGGCTCAATTGCTGCAGCACGCGTTCGAATCGTCGCAGGTCTGCGCCGGAATCCCCGCGATCGGATCTCCAGAGCACCACGCCCAGGTGATGCTGCCGCAGGCGGTACCCGAGAGAGGCCTCGGCGGAGGCCACATCGATCCGCCTGCCTCCGAGCAACTCGTCGAGCGTGACGGACCGGACGGTGTTGCGGGTCGCCAGCCAACGCTCGAGTTCGGATTCGTACTCGTCGACGACCTGCTCCGTGATCGCGTCGATGTACTCGAACGTGGTTCCCATGATGAGCTGACCGGCGGCGAAGGCCACCCTGGCATCCGTTTCACGTTTCGAGATCTCGTCGAAGGCCCAATTGAGAACGTGCTGCTGCCCGAGCCGGTAGGCCCTCACCAACGCATTCGGTGAGATCCCCCGCTGGGCGAGCCGCCGGGCATACTCCTTGGCCACCGACGGCGACGAGATCTCGCCCACGGGTATGTCGTACCGCAGCGTGTCGGCGAGCATCTCCAGGTTGCTCTCGACGCTTGCCCGCAGGAGGTCGAGGATCTGCGGACCCTCCCGGACGTCCTCGATGGATCGGGCCAGCTCAGCGGCCAGGGGCCTCGTCAGCCTCGGCGCGTCGATACTGAGCGTGGTCGCGACCTCCACGACCAGTGCAGCCGCCCGGCGATGCAGGTCGGGGTCCTCCGCGGAAGCCATCGAACACCTCCCGTCGACATCGCCGCGTTTGTGTCCCGGAACCAACTCTGCGCCGTGTCGCTGGTTCTGACAAGACAATTCGGCCGCAAGATCGGCGGCCGGGCACGAACGTGTCGCGAACCTTGGTGTCTCGGGCACAGGAATCCGGACGCCTCCCGCTCCTAGCGTGAATTCATCGCCACCACCCCATCCCGGCCGAAGACCCGGCGGGAGACGGCAATTCCCCACACCAGCCCCTGAGGAGACCTCATCGTGACAACACTCGCCTACCTGCCCTGGCTGCGGCCGCGGGCCTTCGACGAGCTGCCCTGCGTGCGCGACGAACGATGCGCACTGACCTACGCCGAGTTCTCGCAGTGGGTGGACGCAGTGGCCGAGCAGCTCGCCGACCACCGCGTAGTCCCCGGCTCGACCGTCGCCATCATGCTCCCGAACCGGGTCGAGCTGCTCGTCGCGATGGTCGCGGCATGGCGGCTCGGCGCTGCGGTGACACCGATCAACCCCGTGTTCACCGCCACCGAGGCCACCTACCAGATCAACGACGCCGACGCCGTGGTCGTCGTCAACGCCGGACCTGAAGCACCCGACGCCGGGCGCCCGAGTATCGCGGTGAGGGACCTGCGGTGGGTACCCCTTGGCCTCTGTCCGCTGCCGGAACCGGCCACGACCGCCGACGAGATCGCGCTACTCGTCTACACCAGCGGATCGACCGGCCGGCCGAAGGGCGTCATGCTCAGCCACGGGAACGTCGGGTCGATGGCATCGATGATGTCCGAGCACCTGGGTATCACCCGAGACGACCACTGCGTGCTCGTCCTGCCGCTGTTCCATGTCAACGCGATCTGCGTCGGCTTCGTCACGCCGATCTCGGTGGGCGGACAGCTCACCCTCCAGGAGCGATTCCGCCCGCTGGAGTTCCTGGCTGCGGTGAAAACCCTTCGCCCGACTTATTTTTCGGCTGTGCCGACGATCTACGCGCACCTCGTCTCGCAGCCCGCAAATGTCGTCGCCGACACCTCCTCGATCCGATTCGCGATCTGCGGTGCGGCGCCCGCGTCAAGGGAATTGCTCGCCGCGACCGAGAAGCGATTCGGATTCGGGCTCGTGGAGGGGTACGGGCTCACCGAGAGCACCTGCGCGTGCACCGCCAATCCGGTCGACGGGCCACGCAAACTCGGCACCGTCGGAGTACCACTGCCCGGGCAACGCGTCGCGATCATGGGCGACGACGGCACCGTCCTGCCACCCGGCGAGCGCGGTGAGGTTGTCGTCAAGGGCCCCAACGTGATGCAGGGCTACCTGAATCGTCCGGAGGCCACCGCGGACGCGCTCGGCGACGGCTGGCTGCACACCGGCGACGTCGGCGTGCTCGACGAGGACGGCTACCTGACCCTGGTCGATCGGATCAAGGACATGATCATCCGGGGCGGCGAGAACATCTATCCCAAGGAGATCGAATCCGTCCTGCACAGCCACCCGCATGTGCTGGAGGCCGCGGTCGTGGGCGCCGGCGACGCCCTCTACGGCGAGGTTCCCGTCGCCTACGTCTCGACCTATCCCGACGTCGCGCTCGACGCCGATGATCTGCGCACGCTGTGCCGCACCCACCTCACCAAGATCAAGGTCCCGGTCGCGATTCACATCCTGGACGACCTCCCCAAGAACCCGATCGGGAAGGTGGACAAACGTGCCCTGCGCACGCTGACGCCCGCCGGCCGCTCGGTTCCCACCACCCCCTCCACTACACGCCAAGGAGCGTGACGTCATGGGATTCCTCACACAGACATCCCCTCAGGTCGACCCGTCGACCTTCCTTCGACAGCCGTTCTTCGACCGCATGCGAACTTTGGCGACTCACTGGGTCGACAACGGGTTCGGCACACCCCGCATCGTGCACGTCATCTACCTGGCCAAGCTGGCGCTGCTGTACATCGTCGGCGGCGTGGCAGTCGCGACGCTCACCTCGGACGTCGGCTCGCCGTTCGACATCGCTTCCTGGTGGAACGAACCCATCGTCTACCAGAAGCTGGTGTTGTGGACCGTCCTGCTCGAGGTCTGCGGACTGGCAGGCAGTTGGGGTCCGCTGGCCGGGCACTTCAAGCCGATGACCGGCGGGATCACCTACTGGTTGCGCCCCGGCACCATACGCCTCGCGCCGTGGCCGACGAAGGTCCCCTTCACCGGCGGCGACCGTCGCACGACCGGCGACGTCCTGCTCTACCTGGCGTTGCTGATCAGCCTCGTGGTCGCGCTCGCCCTGCCCGGGGTGGCCAGCCATGGCCTCAGCGAGGCCGTCCCGGACAGCACCGGCGGCCTGCTGCGGGCCGGATCTCTGGTGCCGATCATGGCGCTGCTCGTGATCATCGGGCTGCGCGACAAGGTCGTCTTCCTCGCCGCGCGGGCCGAGCAGTACCTTCCGGTCCTGCTGTTCTCGGCGACTCTCGGCTTCGTCGACATGATCATCGCCTTCAAGCTGGTGATCCTCGTCGCCTGGATGGGCGCCGGGTTCTCGAAGATCGGCGAGCACTTCATCAACGTGATCCCGCCGATGGTCTCCAATGCGCCGTTCAACCCGGTCCGCAGACTCAAGCGCGAGCACTACCGCGAGTACCCCGCGGACCTGCGGCCCTCACGCCTCGCCTGGTTCATGGCGCACGTGGCAGGCACCACCGTCGAGATCGCGATCCCGCTGGTCCTGTTGTTCTCCACCAACCCCACGATCACCGTGATCGCGGCAATCGCGATGGTGGCGTTCCACCTGTTCATCATCTCGACCTTCCCATTGGCGGTGCCGCTGGAATGGAACGTCCTGTTCGCGTTCGCCGCGGTGTTTCTCTTCGTGGGGTACCCGGCAGGCGACGGGTTCAGCGTGTTCGACTTCTCCCAGCCCTGGATGCTGCCCGTGATCGTGGCCGGACTGCTGTTCTTCCCGGTGCTGGGAAACCTTCGTCCGGACCTGGTCTCCTTCCTGCCATCGATGCGTCAGTACGCCGGCAACTGGGCGTCGGCGATCTGGGTCTTCGCGCCCGGGTGCGAGGCGCGACTCAACGAGCTCGACAATCCAGCCCGCAACCAGGTCGACCAGCTGCAGGCGATGGGCTACGAGCCCGATGCCGCCGAGATCACCATGCAGATGACGCTTGCCTGGCGATCCATGCACAGCCAGGGGCGAGGACTGAACTCGCTGCTGATCCGGCACGTCGACGATCTCGACACCCGCACCGTGCGGGAGGCGGAGTTCGTGTGCAACACGTTGGTCGGCTGGAACTTCGGGGACGGGCACCTGCACGACGAGGGGCTGATCAGAGCGGTCCAGAGCCGCCTGAACTTCGCCCCCGGCGAACTGCAGGTGATGTACGTCGAGTCCCAGCCCGTCCAGTCCAAGACCCAGTCCTACCGGGTCATCGACGCGGCACTCGGGGTGGTCGAACGTGGGACCTGGCGGGTGTCGGATGCCGTCAGCGAGCAGCCGTGGCTGCCCGATGGTCCGATCCCGCTCACCGTCGAATGGACCAGGCCGGGATACGTTCCTGGCGCGCTGAGCGCGAAGGGTGAGCGGCGATGACGAACGCAATCATCGTCGGCAGCGGACCGAACGGCCTCGCCGCCGCCGTGACCCTGGCCGAGGCCGGCATCGACGTCACCGTTGTCGAGGCCGCCGACACGATCGGCGGCGGCACCCGCACCAGCGAACTGACCGTGCCGGGCGTACTGCACGACCACTGCTCGGCGGTCCACCCGATGGGCGTGGCGTCCCCGTTCTTCCGGTCCCTCGACCTCGAATCGCACGGGCTCCAGTGGCTCCACCCCGAGGTCGCCGTCGCGCACCCGTTGGAATCCGGTGCGGCGGGGGTCCTGCACCGGTCGATCGAGGACACCGCGACAGGCCTCGGCCGCGACGGCGCGGCCTGGGCTCGCTACTTCGGTCCTCGCGCGGCGAACTTCGACGTCCTCGCGGGCGAGCTGTTCCGGCCGATACTGCACGCGCCGCGGCACCCGTTGGCGCTCGCCCGGTTCGGGCTCGACGCCGCGACCCCCGCGACGTGGACCGCGCGGCGCTGGCGCACCCCAGAGGCCAGGGCCCTGTTCGGCGGGATCGCGGCGCATGCCCTTCAACCCTTGTCGCGGCCGACCACCTCCGCAGTGGCACTGATGATGATCGCCGCCGGGCACCGATACGGGTGGCCGGTAGCCAAGGGCGGTTCGCGCGCCGTCACCGACGCGCTCGCATCGCTGCTCCTCGCGAACGGCGGCAGCATCGAGACCGGTAGGTTCGTCCGGTCGCTGTCGGAGCTGCCCGCCGCCGACATCGTGATGCTCGACCTCTCGCCCACCGCCGTGGCCCACATCGCCGGGGATCGATTGCCGCCCAGGGTCGCCCGCGCCTACCGGCGATGGCGTTACGGCCCATCGGCGTTCAAGGTCGACCTGGCAGTCGAAGGCGGGGTCCCGTGGATCAACGAGGACTCCCGCCGGGCCGGGACCGTGCACGTCGGCGGCGCCTTCGGCGAGATCGCCGCCGCCGAACGGGCGGTCGCGGCGGGCGTGATGCCCGAGCGCCCGTTCGTTCTCGTCGGTCAGCAGTACCTGGCCGACCCGTCCCGCTCCGCGGGTGACGTACACCCAGTATGGGCGTACGCCCATGTCCCGCACGGCTATCCGGTCGACGCGACCGAAATCGTGATCGACCGGATCGAACAGTTCGCGCCCGGCCTGCGCGATCGGATCGTCGGCAGACACGCGCGCTCGGCGTCCGCGATGGCCGCCTACAACCCGAACTACGTGGGCGGCGACATCCTCACCGGCTCCAACGACCCACTGCAGGTCGCGATGCGGCCGCGTATCGCGCTCGACCCCTACAAGACAGGCATCCCCGGCGTCTACATCTGCTCCGCCGCCACCCCGCCCGGGGCGGGCGTGCACGGCATGGGCGGATACAACGCCGCCACCTCCGCGCTGAACGCGCTCACCCGAGACGACACGAAGGACTACATCTCATGACCACCAAGAAGGCTGTGACCACTACGAAGAACGGGGAAGCCGGCGCCGACGAACTCGCCGCGCCGCTCGACCTCCTGCTGGCCGAGTCGGCGCTGGGCCTGACCCGACGGATGCTGCCCAACCGCTCGTGGCTTCGCCTGGCCACCAGCCTCGCCTCCGCACCCCATTTCGTGGCCGGTCGCGGACGCGGGCTCACCGTGGAGCTGGCCAAAATCGCGCGCGGCCGCTCGGCGCGGCAACCCGCCAAGTCCGACAAGCGGTTCGCCGACCCGGCGTGGTCCGGCAACCCGCTGTTGCGGAGGATCATGCAGTCCTACCTCGCGACTTCCGAGACCGCAAACCAGTTGCTCGGCGACGCCGATCTGAACTGGCGCGACCGCGAACGCATGCAGTTCGTCGTCGACAACCTCGTCGAGGCGGCGGCACCGACCAACAACCCGCTGCTCAACCCACTCGGCTACAAGGCGATCATCGACACCGGCGGCGCGAGCGCGGTGCGCGGCGCCGGCCACCTGATCCGCGACCTCACCACCATGCCGCGGGTGCCGGCAATGGTCGAACCCGACGCGTTCACCGTCGGCGGGACCGTCGCCGCGACACCGGGATCGGTGATCTTTCAGTCGCGCGTGCTCGAGCTGATCCAGTACACCCCGCGGACCGAGAAGGTCTGCACGACGCCGGTGCTGATCGTGCCGCCTGTGATCAACAAGTTCTACGCAGTGGACATGTCTCCCGGACGCAGCCTCACCGAGTACTTCCTCGACCAGGGCCAGCAGGTGTTCACCATCTCCTGGAGGAACCCGCAAACCCGCCACCGCACATGGGGTTTCGACACCTACGGTAAGGCCATTGTCGACGCTTTGGACGCGGTCGAGAAGATCACCGGAAGCGATCGGACCCACCTGTTCGCCACCTGCTCGGGCGGGATGCTTGCCGCAATGGTGGCGGCGCATCTGGCGGACACCGGCGAGGGCGACCGGGTGGCGAGTCTGGCGCTGGCGGTGACGGTACTCGACCAGAGTCGCGCCGGGTTCGCGTCTGCCGCGCTGGACGAGTACACCGCCAAGGAGGCCGTCCGCGTCTCGGCGGCGCGGGGATACCTCGACGGCCGGTCGCTCGCGGAGGTCTTCGCCTGGCTGCGCCCGACCGATCTGGTGTGGCGGTACGTGGTGAACAACTACATCCAGGGCAAGACGCCGCCCCCGTTCGATGTGCTGTTCTGGAACGCGGACACCACCCGGATGACCGCCGCCCTGCACCGCGACATGGTGCAGACGGGCCTGACCAACGCACTCGCCGAGCCCGGCGCCGCGACCATGCTCGGCACCGCGGTCGACCTGTCGAAGGTCACCGCGGACTCCTACGTGGTGGCCGGCGTGGCCGACCACATCAGTCCCTGGCAGGCCTGCTACCGCAGTGCCAGACTCCTCGGCGGCGGCGTCGACTTCGTGCTGTCCACCAGCGGCCACATCGCCTCGCTGGTGAACCCGCCCGGCAACCCCCGCGCGTCGTTCCGCGTCGGCGCCCCCGATTCGGAGAGCCCGGACGAGTGGGCTGCGGCAGCCGGGAAGCACCCGGACTCCTGGTGGCGGCACTACACCTCCTGGCTCGCCGACCGGAGTGGGCCGCAGAAGGCCGCGCCGTCGGCGCTCGGCGGCGACGACCTGCCGCCATTGATGCCCGCACCCGGCTCGTACGTCCGCGAACGCTGAACCTCCACAAACACTCTCGAAGGGAAGCTCGTCATGACCACCAGCATCGAACGCCCCACGGACCTGATCGATCTCGCCGGAACGGAACTCGGCACCACCGACTGGTACCCGATCACCCAGGAACAGGTGAACGAGTTCGCGGACGCCACCGGCGACCGCCAGTGGATCCACACGGACCCGGCCCGCGCCGCCACCGGGCCGTTCCGGGGCACCATCGCGCACGGGTACCTCACCCTCGCCCTCGCCTCCCGGGCGATCGCCGAGCTGCTGGCGATCGAGAACCTCCAGGCGGCCGTGAACTACGGGTTGAACAAGGTCCGCTTTCCCGCGCCGGTCCCAGTGGGCTCGAAGGTCCGGGCGAGCGCGCGGGTCGTCTCGGCGCAGCAACGCGACGCCGGGGTCGAGGCCGTGCTCGGGGTGGTGTTCGAGGTCAACGGCTCGCCCAGGCCGGCCTGCGTCGCCGAGTGCGTCGTGATCTACCGATGACGGCGGACACGGGTGACTTCCGACGGATCGTGACCGTGTGCGGGCAGCCACTACGGGTTGACGTGCGGGCGGGAACGGGGACTCCCCTGGTGATGTGCAATGGGATCGGCGCATCACTCGAGGTGCTCGATCCGCTGGTCGACCACCTCAGCCCCGACCGCACCGTCATCCGATTCGACGCCCCCGGGTCAGGCGGTTCGCCGACCGGCGCACTGCCACAGGGGTTTCCCCGCCTCGCATGCACTCTCGGTCGCCTGCTCGACACACTCGAGCACGATCGCGTCGACGTATTCGGCTACTCGTGGGGCGGCGGTTTGGCCCAGCAGTTCGCCCTACAGAATCCGCGCCGATGCCGCCGCGTGGTGCTGGCGGCGACAGGAACCGGCGTGCTGATGGTTCCGGCGCGGCTCGAGGTGCTGGCGAAGATGATGACACCACGCCGGTTCACCGACCCCGACCATCTGGCCATGGTCGCCGACACGATCTACGGAGGCACCGCGAGGCACGGCGGCGCGGATCTGGTGGAGACACTGGGCTACCAGCGCACGGGCGGGTCGATGCGCGGTTACCTGCACCAACTCGCGGCCGGTGCCGTCTGGACGAGCCTGTTCACGCTGCCCCTGATCCGGCAGCCCACCCTCCTCATCGCCGGGACCGACGACCCGATCATCCCGGTCGTCAACGCCCGGATCATGCGTCGACTGCTCCCGAACTCCACCCTCGAACTCCACGCCGGCGGGCACGTCGACCTGCTCACCCGTGCCGACGTGTTCGGGCCCCTGATCGAGCGATTTCTCGATTCCCAGCGGCCCGGACGGGGATATTCTGGGAGGGCGACGAGCGAGAGGTGAGCCGACGTGGCGGAGACCGATCCGCTGGCGACGCAGCGCGGTCCGGCGCCGCGGATCGCGACTGAGCTGCGGGCCGCGGGATTCGAGAACGCCGAGGAGATCGGACGCGGCGGATTCGGCGTCGTCTACCGATGCCTGCAACGGTCCCTCGACCGGACGGTGGCGATCAAGGTGCTGACTTCCGATCCGGATCCCGAGAGCCTCGATAGATTCCTGCGCGAGGAGCGGGCGATGGGGCGCCTCTCCGGGCACCCGAACATCGTGAAGATCTACCAGGTGGGGGCGACCGGATCGGGACGCCCGTACCTGGTGATGGAGTACCACCCACACGATTCGCTGGAGTCCCGGATCCGACGCAGCGGCCCACTCTCCTGGGGCGAGGCCCTGCACCTCGGCATCAAGATGGCCGGCGCACTCGAGACCGCGCACCGGGCCGGCGCGCTGCACCGCGACGTCAAGCCCGCGAACATCCTGCTCACCGACTACGGGGAGCCGCAGCTGACCGACTTCGGTATCTCCCGACTCTCGGGTGGCTTCGAGACCACCTCCGGCGACATCGCCGGATCCCCTGCCTTCACCGCTCCGGAGGTACTGGAGGGGCGGGCACCGACCCCCGCATCGGACGTTTACGGGCTCGGGGCAACTCTGTTCTGCGCCCTCACCGGGCACGCCGCGTTCGAACGCCGCAGCGGGGAAAAGCTGATCGCCCAGTTCGTCCGGATCACCCGCGAACCGGTTCCGGTGCTGCACGGGGCGGACATACCGCCGGACGTGTCCGCGGCCGTCGAGAAGGCGATGGCGCGCGATCCCACCGAGCGGCCCGCGACGGCCCTCGAAATGGGTGAGCTGTTTCGTGCGGTGCAGGCCCGCCACGAACTGGTCGTCGACGAGTTGCCACTGCCCGCGGACCTCGCCGCCGGCCTCCCGGGCGCCGAAACCAACGGAGGCCGTGTTGCGTCGGCGGCTCGGCACAGCGGAATTCGCATGGTCTCGATCGACACGCCGCCGGCACCGGCGACCCGGTTCCGGCCACCGACCTCCTCTCGTCCGCTGGTTCCCCGGACCCGCCTGATCGACATGTTGCGCGGCGGTGAGCGCCGGAGGTTGGTAGCGATCCACGCACCCGCCGGGTTCGGCAAGAGCGCCCTCGCCGCTCAATGGCGTGAAGTACTGACCCACGAGGGAGTTACCGTCGCCTGGCTCGCCGTCGACGAGGACGACACCAACGTGGTGTGGTTCCTCGCGCACCTGATCGAGGCGGTTCGGCGGGTGCGCCCGACCCTCGCCGATGAACTACAGCAGACGCTCGAGCAGCACGCCGATCGTGCCGAACGGTACGTACTGTCCTCGCTGATAGACGATTTCCACGACACCGGCGAGCGTCTCGCGATCGTCATCGACGACTGGCACCGCGCGGCCGGACCCGAAACCGTTGCGGCCCTGACCTACCTGCTGGACAACGCCTGTCATCACCTACAGGTCATCGTGACCAGCCGCACCCAGACCGGGTTGCCGCTCAGCCGCATGCGGGTACACGACGAATTGATCGAAATAGACGCCACCGCCCTGCGATTCGATCTCGACGAATCGATGTCCTTTCTGACCGACGTCGGCGGGCTGGCGCTCGATTCCGACGAGGTCAGCGAGCTGACGCGGTCGACCGATGGATGGGCGGCCGCGCTACAGCTGATGTCACTGTCCTTGCGCGGGGCTGCGAACCCCGCCGAGATGATCGGCAGGCTGGCAGGCCGCCAGCATGTGCTGGGAGAGTTCCTGGCCGAAAACGTACTCGACGCACTGGAGCCGGAGATCCTCGACTTCCTGCTTGCCACGTGTCTCACCGAGCGGGTGTGCGGCGACCTCGCCGCGGATCTTGCCGACATCCCCCGAGGGCAGGCGATGCTCGAAACGCTCGAGGAGCGCGACCTGTTCCTGAGCAGAACCGAGGACGATTTCTGGTTCCGCTACCACCGACTGTTCGCGGACCACCTACGCCGTCGTCTCGAACGCGACCAGCCCGCCCGTGTCAGGTCACTGCACCGCACAGCGTCATCGTGGTTCGCCGATCACGGTCTGCTCGGCGAGGCCGTCCACCATGGCCTGGCCGCAGGCGACATACGGCGCGCAGTGGAGCTCGTCGAGCGGGACGGAACCGTCCTGCTCGAACACTCGCAGATGGCGACCCTGCTCGCCCTGATCGACAAGCTCCCCGCCGACGTCGTGGATACCCGGCCGCGACTGCTACTCGCGCAGGCCTGGGCGAACGTCCTCCTGCAGCGCGGCTCCGCCGGGCTGTCCGCGCTCGATCGGGCATGCGCCGCGCTCGACCAGTGCGCCGAACCCGATCAGGCGATCGCCGATCTGCAGCTCGAAGCCGATGTGGTGCGCGCCGTCCTCATGGTCTTCGCCGACCAGGTCAGCGGGGTCGACGAACTCGTCGCGCCCAGCCTGTCCAGGCCGGACACCCTGCGCCCCTGGGTCGTCTCTGTCGCGGCCAATGTGGCCTCCTTTCTCGCCCTCCACCGCTTCGACTTCGACGCCGCACGCCGGCTCCAACACTGGGCCGGCACCTACCACCATCGAACAGGGGGCCCGTTCAGCGTGATGTACGGGCATTGTTGCCTTGGCTTGGTCTCGGACGCGCAGCTCGACCTCGATCAGGCCGAAGACAGTTTCCTGACGGCTCGTCGCCTCGCGGTGGAGGCGGGTGGGACCCACTCACACGCCGCACGCCTGGGGGGCGCGTTGCTCGGGCAGTTGCTTTACGAGCGGGGCCGGATCGAGGAGGCTGAGAGGTTGCTGGACGAGAGCAGTGAGCTCGGTTCGGGTGGCGGGGTGGTCGAGTTCATGATCTCCCAATACGCCATCGGGGCCCGGATCAAGGCCCTCCGAGGCGACCGCGCCGCGGCGGCGCTACGTCTGGGCGACGGGACGGCCGCGGCCGAATCGCTCTCGCTCCCAAGACTGTTGGCGCGGATGGACAACGAGCGGGTGGTGTGGGATTTCCCGGTGCGGCCCGGCTATCGGCCCGTGCAGCGGCCGCGGCGGGTCCGCTCGACCGATGGCCCGGAGGCGATCACCGCCCAACTCGAGGACGACACCGCGATCCGGCTGATGCTCGCCTCCGGGGAGCCGGACTCGATCGAATCGGCGTGTGGGTGGGCCGAGGAATGGGTTCAGGTACTCGCGGGAGGTGCCCGTAAGCGCGCGGCCCTGCAATCCGCCCGGCTCCTCGTAGCCTGCCTGGCCACGGCTGGACGGACCGACCAGGCCAAGTCGATACTCGCAGGAGCGGCGTCAGTGTGCGCCGATCACGGGATGATCCGCTTCCTTCCAGACGGCGGCCCCCAGCTGCAGTCTGTTCTACGGGCACTCCTCGAGGACCAGCGTGCCGGCCGGTGGCCATCGGGCCAGCCGCCTGTACCGTCCGAATTCCTCACTGCGGCTGCCGACATGATGAGCTGAACCGGGGACCTCCCCGATGGTCCATGACGGACGGGCTGCGCCTGCTCACACCGTCGTGATGAATCCGCCATCGATCGTCATGTCGGCGCCGGTGATGTTCGCCGCCCGGTCCGAGGCCAGGAAAAGCGCCAGGTCAGCGACCTCGTCGGGGGTTGTGAACCGCCCGGTGGGTGTGCCGGACACCGCGCCGTCCGCGACGTCCTGCGGACTGGCCCCGCTGGCCTTTGCGATCACCTCGGCGACACCTCCCTCGCCCAGCCACAGATCCGTCAGCACTGGGCCAGGGCTGATCGAGTTCGCACGAATACCCTTCGGGCCGAGCTCCTTCGACAGAGCCTTGGTGAGGTTCGTTACCGCAGCCTTGACCGCGCAGTAGTCGACAACGCCGGGGTCCGGGTAGAACGCGTTGACCGAGCCGATCGTGACGATCGCCCCGCCACCGCGACGGACCATCTCCGGGATCGCCGCCCGCGTGGTGCGCACCGCGGCCATCACCCCGAGCGACCACGAGGCATTCCAGTCTTCGTCGGTGACCGTGACGAACCCACCCGGCCGCGGGGTGACCCCGCCCGCGTTGTTGACCAGGATGTCGACGCCCCCCAGCCGCGCGGCGGCCTCGACCAGCGCGACAGGGCCATCGCTCGTCGACAGGTCCGCGGGCACGAACGTCGCCCGTCCATCGGACTCGAGTTCCTCGAGCCGTGTGCTGCGGGTGCGTGATCCCGCGACTATGTGTGCCCCCGCCTCGGCGAGGCGGTCGGTGATCGCGAGACCGATGCCCTTGCTCGCGCCGGTGACCACCGCGATCTTCCCGTCGAGATGCAGATCCATCGTCACCCTCCAAAAGGGGCGGAACCGATACCCGTCCTGCGGGGCGCACTCCCCCGCACAGCACCGCAATCCCAGACCCGGACCGTCACAAACGACATCCGGCTGAAGTGAGGATATCCAGCAGACGGGTCCGCAGGTACCGGAACGCGGTGCATCGGGCTCCCTCCCATCGAATCCTCACCCCACGCACAGGGGTGGTTGTCGGGGTGGGGTCGTACGGTGCGTAGTGGAGGTGGATGCCGTGATCGTCGCCGTTTCTTTCAGTCGCGTCCCTCGCCCGATATATGCGAGACGATCGGTGTAGGGCTGTGACCACACGCCGTGGGCTGACGGCGGAGCGGGAGGTCGCGCGGTTCGAGGAGAGTGGGTGGACTCGGGTTCTTGGGTTGCGGACGCTCCTGCCGAACGATCCACATCGATTCCTCAGTAAGCAGGGGCGACGGTGGTGGGGCAGGGTTGAAACGCTGGGGGGCGAACTTGAGAAGTGGGTGGCGGACAAGCGATTCGCCGACGATGTCGAGGTCGGGCTGCTGTTCGTGCCCTCGGTGCGGGTGCTGGATACCCGACAGCCGGTGGAGGCGGGCATTCGGCGGCAGCAGCATCCCGACCTGACCGGGGATGTCTTCGATGGCCGTTTGGACGCCGGCGTCGACGCGGTTCAGGAAGATGCGGCTGGGGCGTTCTTCGTCACGTGTGTTGGTCGGTATGGCGTGTCGGCGGGTAGCTATCAGCAGATCCGGGGAGCCGAAGCGGTGAATTTCGACGTCGCTGGTAATGACGTTCGTGCAGGCATGACCCGTCAGTTGTGGGGTGCGCGCGTGCTTCAGGCCGGTAACGCGTTCCTTCCGGATTCTGAGCACAATGATCGGTGGACCTTCACTTTGTTTGCCGGTGAGGAGCTGATCGATGGATTGGCTCAGTCGGGGACCGTGCTGAAGTCGCGGGTGCGGTTCCGGCTCGGCAAGTCGGACCGCGGTATCGGATCGGCCCGCGTCGCACCGGCGCTCTTCGCCGGACATCTCTGACCGGCCCCTCCCCACATTGGACGGTCCATCGTCTTGACCATTCCACGAAGATGTTCAACACTTCGGTATGACCACGGACGACGAGGGGCGTCACATCGAGTTCGTTGTCGAACGCCTCACCAAGAAACACCCCGAACTCTCAGCATCGACAGTGCTCGACACGGTAGCCCACGCCCACAGGCACTTCGATGGCCGCCGGGTGCGGGACTTCGTCCCGCTACTCGTCGAACGCAACGCGGAAGCCGAATTGAGCCACGCCGAGGGCATGCGGGAGGTCCCGATCGGCGCCGTCGGCGGACGCCATCGAGTCGACTGAGAGGCCCGCGGCCGGCTATTCGTCGGTCGCCCGAGCGTTCGACTCGTCCGCCATGAATTGCGCGTACCAGTCGGGCCAGTCCGTGTCGTATCGACCGAGTTGTTCCTCGTACTTGCCGTGTGCGGCGGCCGCACGGCGCATCGCCCCGGCCAGCTCGACGGCGGAGGCGTAGGCCACCGGCCCCGGCGTGACGCGGCCAGGCGCGCGCGTGGTGACCTCCTGCACGAACCAGCTGTTGCCGTCGGGGTCGGCGAAGGACAGCCACGACCCGTAGCTCTGGCGGTTCGGGTCCGGGCCGGTGACCCGCGCGGTCGCCCCGGCGTGGTGGAACACCCCGCCGGCGTCGTGGAAGACGTCGCTGACCGGCGCCCCGCGGCTCGCCAGCTCGGGCCTGGCCGCCTCGATGTCGGTCACCACGAGGTGCAGGCCGTCCGCCGAGCCTGGCGCGGCCGAAGTGACTCCGGTGCCGAAGATGACCGAGCACGCCGAACCGGGCGGTGTCAGCTGCACCACCCGGAAGTCCGGGCCGGTGGCGACGTCCGCATCCTCCCGCCACCCGAGTGCCTGATAGAAGTCCTTGGCCCGGTCCACATCGGAGACTGGCAACACCACAATCTCTAGCTTCGTGTCCACGGCCTCGGTTCCTCCCGTTGATGCCGGTCACCAGCGTCGATGCCACTGAGGTGGGCACCCCATCCACACTTCCACCACGAATCGCCGAAAGTCCATATCCCGTAGCTATGCAAAGGAGATGGCGGCCGAACCGTGCACACGGACGGTCCGGGAACGCCCCCGCGCTGGGCGGATGCGCATTACGCTCGAAGCATCGCCGCCAATATCCGGCGGGCCCCGTCATGACAGGACGCGCCGCATGGCTGTTCTGCTCGAGACCGAATACCTACCGAAGCGTGTCCGCGCGGAGGCGGTGCCCACGCACCCAGATTCCGGAGCCATCGACAATCCTTGCCGCGCAAAACGTTTCCCTGCGCATACTCGGTTCAATTCACCATCCGAGAGGAGACATCTCGTCATGTCCACCATCCGGACCGTCCAGGTAGACCATCCCAACGCCGAACTGCGCCTCACCACCCGCGAGATACCCGACCCCGGTCCGGGTCAGGTGCGGGTCACCGTCGAGGCCTGCGGCATCTGCCACTCCGACGACGCGTTCGTCACCAATGCCCTTCCCGGCGTGACGTTCCCAGTGACGCCCGGCCACGAGATCGCCGGCCGCATCGACGCGGTCGGCGACGCCGTCGCCCGCTGGCGTCCCGGGGATCGGGTGGCCGTCGGCTGGTTCGGCGGCGCGTGCCTGTACTGCGATCCGTGCCGCGACGGCGACTTCATGCACTGCGAGAACCTTCAGATACCCGGCTGGCACTACCCAGGTGGCTATGCCGACGCCGTGGTCGTACCCGCCACGGCGATCGCCCGCATCCCCGACGAGTTCACCGCCGCGGATGCCGGGCCGATGGCCTGCGCAGGCGTGACCACGTACAACTCGCTGCGCCGGAGCTCGGCCCGCCCCGGTGACCTGGTCGCGATCCTCGGCCTCGGCGGCCTCGGGCACCTCGGTGTCCAGTTCGCGGCGAAGATGGGTTTCGACACCGTCGCGATCGCCCGCGGCCCGGACAAGGAACCGCTGGCCACCCAGTTGGGTGCGCGGCACTACATCGACTCCACGACACAGGACGTCGCCGCCGAACTACGCCGTCTGGGCGGCGCTCGGGTCGTCCAGGCGACCGCCGCGAACTCGGCGGCCATGGCCGCCACCATCGACGGCCTCTCGGCGGACGGCGAACTGATCGTCATCGGCGCCGTCCCGGATCCGATACCGGTCAGCCCGTTACAACTGATCTTCCAGTCCCGTTCGGTGCACGGGCATCCGGCCGGCACCGCGCGCGATGTCGAACGGACGCTCGACTTCGCGGCTCTCACAGGCATCCGCCCCATGATCGAGGAGGTGCCGCTGACCGAGGCTCCGGCCGCCTACCGCCACGCACTCAGCGGCAAAGCTCGATTCCGTGTGGTCCTGACCACCGGACTCTGATCGACATCCGTGCCCAACACGGTCCGCAACTCTGAGTGCGCTGACTACCCCATCGGCGGCGTGCTCGGATAGGACGGCGTTCTGCATATACGCCTCGCGCCGCTCCTGGAGATTCTCGTCTGCTGCTCGCGTAGCTGTCGCTGCTCCTGGCGCCGATCCTGCCGCTCGCGGCTGTCGTTCACGTCGCCGGTCGGTCGGTGAGGGCGCAGCCCGATCGCTGCTACGTCGGGGCAGGACCCCCAGCAGGTAGCGGGACGTTCTGGAGCCGCAATTGTCCTCTGGCGAGATCTTTTCCGCTGGTTTCGTCGGTAATCGTGACCAGCCACAGCTGCTGGGTTCTCCACAGTCCGCGCCCACGACTTCACGACCCGCAAAGATCCTGGCCCCCTTGGTTTCCCGAGCCGATCTCATCGCGGCACGCAGGCAACCACAACTCCGACCCACAGCGCGCAACACAGCACCGCCGCGGAAACCACAGCGACCGCGCGGGGGCTCGCGCTGACATCGTCGCGCCTACGCCGCGCCGTCACAAGGCTGACGACCACGACCACCAAGGCCGCGCAAGCCGAGAATGCGAACGGCAATGCCGACAGCCCCCAGCCACGGCCCGCCACTCCGTGCACGACGACCACCGCCGTGACGGCGGTGGCGGACAACGCAGTTCGGCGCCAGGCGAGCGCCGTTCGTTCCGCCTGCAGGCCACCGTCTCTCGACGCTTGCGCACTCACGAGAACACAACCGCCGCACCCGCCAACGCCGCGACGGCGAATGTCCCCGCGGCCAGGACCCGGATGAGGCCGAAATCCGGCAGGGGCGCATCACGCCGCATCGCCCTCTGGACCTTGCGCCAGTGCGAGAACGCACCGCCCGCAAGGGCAATGGAGAGACCGATACAGCTCAGGGCGAGGGCGACGCGCGCGCCCGGGTTATGGAACGCGACGGCGAGCTGATCGACGGCCACACCGCCGGCGAGCAGCCCCAGCGACGTGCGTATCCACGCCAGGAACGTCCGTTCGTTGGCAAGCGTGAATCGGTAGTCGGGTTCACGCTCCTCGGCACCCGCTTCTTCCTGCGACACCGGACCTCCTTCTGACTACTCCCCCGGCAAGGGGCCTCTACCTGGGCCTTCACCAGGTATCGGGAATCCCGCCCTGCCGGTCCGCGGAGGCGGACAAGGGGGTTGACAATGACGTTTTCAACTCTGAGTATGTCATTTGCACTCGGAGCTTCCGAGTGAGAGGCATCACAGAAACTTGGAGGAGGACCCATGACGGAACGCGTGGAATCGGTTCGCTCAGGCGCCCTGTTCGATCAGGTGGGCGAGGCATGGCGTCAGTTCGGGCGCACCATCGTCTTCGACGATCCGGATACCGATACGCCCCTGCTGCGGGCAGAAGGTCTTCGCTTCGCCACCCGGTACCTGGCGGCCGGCGCCCTCCTGAGCATGGAACTGGCCGATCCGGCCTATCCGGAGTTCGGCCGCTGGGCCGACACCACCTGCAGCTGGGGCATCGACAACCCCGATGTGATCTACACCCTCGCCGCGGTCAGCGGCGACCGCACCTACCGGATCCACGGCGACCGGGGAACTGCCCACTACTTCGATGTCCAGGTCCACTCGCCACACTTCTGCGAGGCTCCCGATTACCGGATCAACTCCAATATCGACAGTCGCACCCTGACGGCCGGAAGTGACGGGGCGTTCGAATTGCTCCTCGGTCCCGAGCGGCCGGCCGGCTACACCGGAAACTGGTTGACGATCGACGCCGATGCGGGCTCGCTGTGCGTTCGACAGGTCTTCAGTGACTGGGCGACCGAGCGCCCGGCCAACCTGGTGATCGAGTGCGTGGACGCCGTCTACCCGCCGCCCGCCCCGCTGTCGGAGGCCGATGTCGCGGCGCGTGCCGAGCGGCTCGTTCGCTGGCTGGACAAGGCCGGATCCTACTGGGACAACATGTGCAAGCTGTCTCTCACCGCTCCCGCCAACTCCCTGGAATTCACTCCGCTCAGCGAGAGTGCGTGGGGTGGCTTCCAGAATCAGGCATACGGCATGGGCAGTTTCCGGTGTGCCCCCGATGAAGCGGTGATTCTGGAGTTCACTCCTCCGCAGTGCCACTACTGGAGCTTCGGTACCGGGAACTGGTACTGGGAGACCGTCAACTGGTTCTCTCGCCAGTCCTCGCTCAATCATGCCCAGGCCCGCCTCGATGCGGACGGCGTCTTCCGCGCGGTCATCTCCCACCAGGATCCGGGCGTGCCGAACTGGCTGGACACCGGCGGGCACACCCACGGCACCATCAACGGCCGCCTGCTGCTGACCGACAGCGTTCCGAATCCGACCATGCGGCTCGTGCCCCTCGAGGACGTCCGGAAGTACCTGCCCTCGGAAACGCCGACCGTGACCCCCACCGAGCGCACGGAGCAGATTCGACTCCGTCGCCGGTCCGCACATCTACGCAACAGCCACTAGTACCGACTGCCTCCGGGATCCTCCCAAACCGACGACCTGCGCGAACCTACACGCCCCTGACAGATCGGGTGGTCGGGTCCGCTTTACTGGATCGAGATCAACATGACTGAGACCACGACCAACCGACCTCCCCCACAACCCGATGACGACCCGCCGATCAGTCGGCGGCAGCGCTGGCGATACGGTGCCGCGCTCGCGCTCATCGTGCTGATATCTGAGCTCGCGCCGATGGAGATCACCCTGGTGTATCCGGCAATTCCACACATGACGCAGGATTTCCGCACCCTGCATCTCGGCTGGGTCCTGACGATGGTGAGCTTGGTCGCCGTGGTCACCTTGCCTCTGGTCGGCAAAACTCGCCGATACCTACGGCAAGAAGCGGGTGCTGCTGAGCCTTGCCGTGCTCTTCTCCATCGGCTCCCTGATCTGCGCGACCGCGGACTCGTTCCCGATGCTGCTGGCCGGCCGGGCTCTCCAGGGAACCGCAGGCGGAATGGTCGCGGTGTCCTACGCGCTGGTCCGCGACACGTTCCCGCGTCGCTGGGTCCCGGTCGCACTCGGCACCGTGGCCGCCGGAATCGGCGTCAGCTCGCTCGCGTCGCCGTTCGTCGCGGGCTGGTTCATCGACAACCACGGCTGGCAATCGCTGTTCTGGTTCATGCTGGGCTACGCCGTACTGCTGATCCCGGCGGTGGCGGTACTCGTGCCCGAGTCTTCGCTGCGACTCCATCAGCGCCTGGACCTGCTCGGCGTCGCACTGCTCGGATCGGGGGTCGGGCTGATCCTGGTCGGTGTCAGTCAGGGACCCAAATGGGGCTGGGTCAGCAGCGGGACGCTCGGGACACTGATCGGCGGGGCCGGACTGCTCATCGCATTCGTCGCCTGGGAGCTACGCGTCGCCGCACCCGCCATCGACCTCCGGCTGCTGGCCGGCGGTGCGCTGCGTTCCACACTGGTGGCCTACCTGTTCATCGGGTTCATGATCGCCGGGTACGGGCTGCTCATGCCGCAGATGCTGCAGACCCCGGCCCAGGTCGGGATCACGTACGGCGTGGGGCTGACGGCGACAGCGCTCGCGTTGTGGACCTTTCCCACCGGATTGCTCACCATGGTCTGCGGACCGCTCGGCGGCGCCATCGCACGCAGAAGGGGTGCCCGGCTGACCCTCATCGGTGCCGTCTGCGCCATGATCACCGGCCTGGTCGCCGCCGCGGCGTTGCCCGAACATCGTTGGCAGATCATGGTGATCTCCGCGGTCTTCGGCATCGGAATGGGGCTGTACTACGCGTCCGGACCGAACCTGGTGATGGACGCCGTGCCTGCCGAGCAGAGTGCGGTGGGCGCGGCCATGCTCGGGGTGGTCGGCCAGCTCGGCAATGCGATCGCGGTGACGGTCCTCAGCGTCGTCATGGCACAGAACATCGCGAGCCAGAACCCCAAAACGGGACGAATCACCTACACGGACGCGGCATTCCAGCATTCCTTCATTCTCGCAGCGGTGGTCGGCCTCGCGGGCCTCGCCGTCGCGATAAAGATGCGACACGGCCGGGCTCCCGCCACAGGAGGTGCCGTAACGCACTGAGCAGCGTCGAGCGAACAAACCCGACCCGCAATTCGACACCGCTCCTCGGACCGATCGCTATAGCTATCCTCGACTTCGAGAACGGCAATCTCGCCACAACCATGAGGGACACAAGGTGACTTCCGCAGACCAAGAGGCTGTGAACCCCATCGCGACCGCCGCCGTCGATCGGCTGTTCGACCGGCAGCGCGACGAATACCTCACCGAAGCGCAACGCCTCATCCGCGCTTGCAGCAGCCTCATCGCCGAAACCGGTCAGGTGGATCCCCCCGTTGCCGCGATCCTCGAGCGCGCGGGCCTGGCAACCCGCGCGTTCTACCGGCTCTTCAACTCGAAGGAAGAGCTGATCATCGCCGTCCTGCAAGACGGCACCACCACGAAAACCAGCTACGTCATCGAACGAATGTCATCGGCGAGCACACCGCTCGAACGTATCGATGCATGGGTTCGAGCCGTCGTCGTCCCCTATACCCAGGATGTACTGCAGGGGTATCGAGCAATCCTGCTCCACACCTACCGGTGGGAGACGATGTTTCCCACCGAACTCGCAGCGATGCGCGAGCAACTCCTGCAGCCACTGGTTCACGCAATAGCCGACCTCCGCGGTGACGACGATCCGAAGAACGCTCACACCGCGGCCGAGATCATCTACGACGCGTTCTTCGGCGCCGCATGCCGTGCAGAGGCACAACGGCGGCTGGTCGATCCGGACGAGGTCACTGCCCTCACCCGGATGGCCACACTCATCGCCACGTCATTCAGCGCCACGGAGTGAACGACTAGTCACCTCGGGGAACCCTCGTCAGTTCGACCTGACGACGGAGCGATCGCAACACACAACTCTTCACCGCTTGGCCGCATCTGCGGCCAGGTCTCTTCGGCGACCGCTTTTGCATTGTCGAAGCCAAGAACTCCACCCAGATCGAGAAGGAACCCATGAATTCGAACTACTCCCGTGGGCGCCGTGGCGCCCACCGCGCCCGCGCAACGTGTCTCCGTGCCGGTGTCGGCGCCGCCACCCTGGCGATCGGCCTGATGTCCACCGGCGTGGCGCACGCCGACACCTTCGTCCCGCTGCCCGACGGGCAGAAGGCCGGACCGGGTGCGGTCGTCTCCCGCACCGGAGAGAGCGCCCTGATCTCCCCGTCGCTGGCCGCCAACGGCGCAGGCCGCACCGCCTGGGTCTCCGGCACCGTCACCGCCGACGTCACCGGCATCACCAAGGAAGGCGAAGCCGGCCCGTTCAACGCAGCCGCCAACACCCCCGGCACCAA